>NZ_JAFCWZ010000008.1:0-336006 GCF_049897785.1 Pseudomonas sp. TSRC2-2 | reverse complement strand
AGCGTTAATCGCTGCTGTCAACACCTCTTTTTCTCCGCTTTCGACCGAGAAGATCGAACCGTTAAAAGAGCTACACATCATTGCTCTTTCAACTCCTTCCAGGCTTCGATGATCTGAAGTAAGTCGCTGTCGAAAACTGCGTAACTCTTTGAATCTCAAGGAGTTTTCCGTTTCGACGGCGCCGGAAGTGGGGCGAATTATAGACCTCTGGAATCTGCCGTCAACCGTTAATTTCGCTTTTCTTGAAGATTCTGCCTTTTACCCATTAAACGCGGGATTCGCCTTGCCACCAGCGGCAGACGAAGCAGCAAAAGCACAGCGCCTATAAAGGCATAAATCGTCCACTCTTCAAGATCAGCCCGCACGATCCAAAGCATGTGCAGCAATCCCAGACCGAGAATCACATAAACCAGGCGATGCAACTTCTTCCAGCGAGCCCCCAAACGACGCTGACTATAACGATTTGACGTCACCGCCAATATCAGCAAGCCGAGAAATCCCAGCGCACCGACAATAATGTACGGCCGCTTGCGTAGCTCAACACCCAGTTGAGACCAGTCGAACCCGAGGATAAAAGCCATATAGCTGAACAGATGGAGCGTCACATAAGCAAAACACCAAAGTCCCAATTGCCGGCGAACCGCAACCCACCCCGCCCAGCCACTCAGTTTTTGCAGCGGCGTCATGCTCAGCGTGATCAACAGCAACACCAGCGTGCCAAGCCCCAGACGATCAACCAGCACCTTGCCCGGATCAGGCCCCAGCAGATCCGCGAAGGCCTGATAGAACCACAGCAACGGCCAAATCGCTGCCGCAATGAAAACGCCCACTCGCCAGAACGGATAGCGCATCAGTAGTTCTTCCGCAGATCGAGTCCTGTATATAAAGAAGCGACTTCATCCGAGTAGCCGTTGAACATCTGCGTTTCGCGCACATTTGGTTTGAACAGGCTGTTGGGCAGACGCCGCTCGCGCGCCTGGGTCCAACGCGGATGGTCGACCGCAGGGTTCACATTCGCATAGAAACCATATTCGTCGGCAGCAATGCTTTGCCAGGTAGTCTTCGGTTGTTCGCTGACCAGACTGATGCGCACGATGGATTTCACGCTTTTGAAGCCGTACTTCCATGGCACCACCAGACGTAAAGGCGCGCCATTCTGATTCGGCAGTTCGCGCCCATACATGCCCACCGCCAGAATCGCCAAAGGATTCATCGCCTCATCGAGACGCAAGCCTTCGACATACGGCCAGTCGATCAAGGCAAAGCCGGAACGCTGGCCGGGCATGCTCTTGGGATCCTGCAGGGTTTCGAAGCGGATGTATTTGGCTTTGGAGGTCGGCTCGACCTGTTTGAGCAAGGCCGAGATGGGAAAGCCGATCCAGGGAATGACCATCGACCACGCCTCGACGCAGCGCAGACGATAAATACGCTCCTCCAATTGATACGGTTTCATGAAATCTTCCAGCGCGTAACGCCCCGGTTTACCCACCTCCCCGTCTATCACTACGCTCCAGGGTTCGGTTTTGAGGTCGCCAGCGTTCGAAGCCGGATCGCCCTTGCCGGTACCGAACTCGTAAAAGTTGTTGTAGTGCGTGGCGTCTTTATAGGGCGTGATTGCCTCGTCCTTGACGTTGACCGCACCCCATTGAGTAGAAGGAAGCTTTTCGGCGAACCAGGCCGGGGCCTTGCCGGATTCGACATCCGAGTAGCGAGGGGCATCAGCGGCATTCGCCCAACGCGGCAGGCTGCTCATGGCAATACCGGCAGCGGTAGCACCGATCAATTGGCGACGGGAGAGATAAATGGCTTCAGGCGTGACATCCGACTCATGGCAGTCGGATGCTTTGGGGATCTTGATCAACATGACAACTCCGCAGCGTTGGAGGACAGGTGCACCCATAGACTGCGGAGTATGCGGGAAATTACATCACTCGGCGTTTTTGTGACGACGAAGACGCAACAGGTACTGTACCGGACCGGAAGCGGCATAGGCGAGGAACACCAGCAGCAGAATGCGCGGCGGATCACTGAATACAACAGCGAATACCAGCACCACCGCGAGGATCGCTACGAACGGCACGCGACCTTTGAGATCCAGCTCCTTGAAGCTGTTGTACTTGATATTGCTAACCATCAGCATGCCGGCCGCCGCCACCATCAAGGCCACCAGGAACGACATCTTCGAACCCTGAATGCCGTAATCGCTGAACGCCCAGACAATACCGGCCACCACACCTGCCGCCGCCGGGCTGGCCAGACCGATGAAGTAGCGTTTGTCCGCCGTGCCGACCTGGGTGTTGAAGCGCGCCAGACGCAATGCCGCACCTGCCACATAGATGAAGGCGACCATCCAGCCGACCTTGCCCATATCACCCAGCGCCCAGCCGAACGCCAGCAACGCCGGCGCAACACCGAACGCGACCATGTCCGACAACGAGTCGTACTCGGCGCCGAAGGCACTTTGCGTGTTGGTCATGCGCGCCACGCGACCATCAAGACCGTCGAGCACCATGGCGACGAAAATCGCGATCGCGGCGAAAGCGAAATACTTGCTCGCATTCACCGAATCCCCGGCGCTCAACGCAGCCTGGGCACTCATTGAATTGATGATGGAATAGAAGCCTGCAAACAGGTTTGCAGTGGTGAACAGGTTCGGCAGCAGATAGATACCACGATGCCGGACTTTACGACCTTCAGCGTCGTGCCCTTCTTCGATGTGCTCATCGATGGGCAGCAGGCTTTCGGCGTCGGAAGCCTTGTTCGGCTCTTCGGGACGTTCGCTCATGGACATTACCTTGCAACGGTTTGGATAAAATTCGACAGAAGCTTGAGGACGACAGTTCGGCCACAAACGATGCAGCTTTATACCAGAAGCACCGCCCCAAACGAAAAAACGCGGCCGAGGCCGCGTTTTTCGTACAAGGGACGACGACTTAGTTCTTGGCTTTGTCGACGATCTTGTTGGCACCGATCCACGGCATCATGGAGCGCAGTTGCTCGCCGATGATTTCGATACCGTGAGCGGCGTTGTTACGACGCTTGGCGGTCATCGAAGGGTAGCCGGTTGCGCCTTCGCTGATGAACATTTTGGCGTATTCGCCGTCCTGAATGCGTTTCAGGGCGTTGCGCATGGCCTGACGGGATTCGGCGTTAATCACTTCCGGGCCAGTCACGTACTCGCCGTATTCAGCATTGTTGGAGATCGAGTAGTTCATGTTGGCGATACCGCCTTCGTACATGAGGTCAACGATCAGCTTCAGTTCGTGCAGGCACTCGAAGTAGGCCATTTCCGGCGCGTAGCCAGCTTCAACCAGGGTTTCGAAACCGGCTTTGACCAGCTCAACGGTACCGCCGCACAGAACGGCTTGCTCGCCGAACAGGTCGGTTTCAGTCTCGTCCTTGAAGGTGGTTTCGATGATGCCGGTACGACCACCACCGACGCCAGCGGCGTAGGACAGTGCAACGTTTTTGGCGTTGCCCGAGGCGTCCTGGTAGATCGCGATCAGGTCAGGGATACCGCCGCCTTTGACGAATTCGGAGCGCACGGTGTGACCCGGGGCTTTCGGCGCGATCATGATCACGTCGAGGTCGGCACGCGGAACAACCTGGTTGTAGTGAATCGCGAAGCCGTGGGAGAAGGCCAGAGTGGCGCCTTTCTTGATGTTCGGCTCGATTTCGTTCTTGTACAGCGAGGACTGGAACTCGTCCGGGGTCAGGATCATGACCAGGTCGGCAGCGGCAACAGCGGAAGCAACGTCGGTCACTTTCAGGCCGTGGGCTTCAGCCTTGGCAACGGTCGCCGAACCTTTACGCAGACCGACGGTAACGTCGACACCGGAGTCTTTCAGGTTGCACGCTTGAGCGTGGCCTTGGGAGCCGTAACCGATGATGGCAACTTTCTTGCCCTGGATGATCGACAGGTCGCAGTCTTTATCGTAGAAAACTTTCATGAATTTCCCCTTATATCCGGCCATTCAGGCCATGCGCTAATTTGGTTTAGATGCTGAGTACTTTGTCGCCGCGAGCAATGCCGGTCACGCCGCTGCGGACGGTCTCCAGAATCGATGCGGTGCCGATGGACTGAATGAAGCTGTCGAGCTTGTCGCTGGTACCGGTCAATTGAACGGTATACACGCTGGCGCTGACGTCGACGATCTGTCCACGGTAGATATCGGTGGTGCGTTTGATCTCGGCGCGCTGGGCGCCAGTGGCCTTGACCTTGACCAGCATCAGTTCACGCTCGATGTGAGCGCTTTCCGACAGGTCCACCAGCTTGACCACTTCGATCAGCTTGTTCAGGTTTTTGGTGATCTGCTCGATCACTTCATCGTGGCCCACGGTGGTCAGCGTCAGACGCGACAGGGTCGGGTCTTCGGTCGGGGCCACGGTCAGGCTTTCGATGTTGTAGTTGCGCTGCGAGAACAGGCCGACTACGCGAGACAGAGCGCCGGGTTCGTTTTCCAGAAGCAGGGAAATAATGTGCCGCATGATTAAGTACGCTCCGTCTTGCTCAGCCACATATCGCGCATGGAGCCGTCTTTGATCTGCATCGGGTAGACGTGCTCGCTGGTGTCGACCGCAACGTCGATGATCACCAGGCGATCCTTCATGGCGAACGCTTCTGCCATCTTCGACTTCAAATCTTTCGATTCGGTGATGCGTACGCCGACGTGGCCGTAGGCTTCAGCCAGTTTGATGAAGTCAGGCAGCGATTCCATATAGGAGTGCGAGTGACGGCTGCCGTAGCTCATGTCCTGCCACTGGCGAACCATGCCCAGCACACCGTTGTTGAGGATGACGATCTTCACCGGCAAGCCGTACTGCAGGCAGGTCGACAGTTCCTGGATGTTCATCTGGATACTGCCTTCGCCGGTGACGCAGGCAACGTCGTCGTCCGGGAAGCTCAGTTTGATGCCCATCGCCGCCGGCAGGCCGAAGCCCATCGTGCCCAGACCACCGGAGTTGATCCAGCGATTAGGCTTGTTGAACGTGTAGTACTGCGCAGCAAACATCTGGTGCTGACCGACATCGGACGTCACAAAGGCGTCGCCCTTGGTCACTTCGCAGAGGGTTTCGATCACGGTCTGCGGCTTGATCTTGCTGCCGTCGCCCTTTTCATAAGGGAACAGGCCGCGATCACCGCGCCATTCATCGACCTGCTTCCACCAGCTGGCTACGGACTCCTTGTTCGGGGTCTCGCCGATTTCCTTGAGAATCGCGACCATTTCGGTCAGGACGCTCTCGACCGGACCCACGATTGGCACGTCGGCCTTGATGGTCTTGGAGATCGATGCCGGGTCGATGTCGATGTGGATGATCTTGGCGTTCGGGCAGAACTTGGCCGGGCCGTTGATCACCCGATCGTCGAAGCGTGCGCCCACTGCGAGGATCACGTCGGCATGGTGCATTGCCAGGTTGGCGGTGTAGCTGCCGTGCATGCCGAGCATGCCGATGAACTGACGGTCAGTGCCTGGGAAGGCACCCAGGCCCATCAACGTGTTGGTTACCGGCAGGTTGAGCATTTTCGCCAGTTCGGTCAGTTGCGCGGAGCCATTGCCGAGAATCACGCCGCCGCCGGAGTACAGCACCGGGCGCTTGGCCGCCAACAGCATTTCGGCTGCTTTGCGGATCTGCCCGGAGTGACCGCGAACGGCCGGGCTGTAGGAGCGCAGCTTGGCTTTCTTGGGAAAAACGTATTCGAACTTTTCGGCCGGGTTGGTCATGTCTTTCGGGATGTCGACAACGACCGGGCCCGGACGACCGGATTGCGCCAGGTAGAAGGCCTTCTTCATGACTTCCGGGATTTCCGAAGCGTGCTTGATCATGAAGCTGTGCTTCACGATCGGCCGGGAGATGCCGATCATGTCGGTTTCCTGGAACGCGTCGGTGCCGACCATGGTGCTGGGCACCTGACCGGAAATGATCACCATTGGAATCGAGTCCATATAGGCGGTGGCGATACCGGTGATGGCGTTTGTGGCGCCTGGACCGGAAGTCACCAATACCACGCCGGCTTTACCGGTGGCACGGGCGTAGCCGTCAGCCATATGGGTAGCCGCTTGTTCGTGACGAACCAGGATGTGGGTCACTTCCGGTTCTTTGAACAAGGCATCGTAAACATGCAGGAGAGCACCACCCGGGTACCCGTAGATATATTTGACGCCTTCGTCACGCAAAAAGCGGACGAGCATCTCACCGCCAGATAAAAGCTCCACGTTGTTCACCTCTAAAACGCCAGAATACCGTCCACAAAAAGGGGCGGGTCTTAATAGGTTTACTTCTCGGCAGAGCATGAGCGACGGTGGTCGCCGACTACGTCAGCACTGACTGAGCAAGTATTGGGATCGTCCCAAGTGTTGCGGGCCTTTCCCACCCAGCGCGAGGTAACGCGTTGCGGGTGTAACAGGTCGGCGCGGATGTGCGCCTCATGATCTACCGAGTGGGTCTGCTTCTGGCAGTCCCTCTACAGCGGACTTTGGATTCTTCTGTTTCGCCCTCTGCAAGTCAAGTCGTCTATGAGGTTAATTGTGGGTAAGCACATGAGAACGCAAGAAAAAACCTGAAAAGCGCTACTGTGTTAGCGTCAATTGCGCATTTTTACCAAGGAATCAGCATGCGAACGCTCCTCCTTACTCTGCTGATCGGCCTCAGCCCATGGTGCTGGGCCGCTCAAATCTACAAATGGGTCGATGCCCAGGGTGTCACGCATTTCGATGCGCAGCCGCCGCAGGGGCAACCGTCCACGACCGTGCAGACGCCCTCCTCGCCCACGCCGAGAGCTGCGCCGATGCCGGGCAGCGGCGTACTTGGCGATCAGAAAGCCATTGATGCCAAGGTGAAGAAACAGGTCGCCGAGCAGCAGGCGCAGCTCAAGGCCTTTTGCGAGCAGGCACGCACGAACCTGGCGCAACTGCAGAACAATCCGCGTTTGCGTGAGGAGGTCGAGGGGGATGTGCGCAGGCTCGACGATACACAGCGTCAGGAACGCATCGTCGAAGCGAAGAAGCAGATCGCCGAGAATTGCTCGTAATCGCGACGTCGGAACTTGTAGGAGCTGACGAGTGCAACGAGGCTGCGATCTTTTGATCCTGCTCGTCTAAAATCAAAAGATCGCAGCCTTCGGCTGCTCCTACAAAGCCCCTACAACTGTGGTCAGCGGGACGCGCTGATCAGCAGGTCGAACTCTTTGAGCAGTACCTGCAGCTGACGATCCTTGCCGCCGAGATTGCGTTGGGCGAAAACCATCTCCGCCATTTCCTGAATGCCGGAGGCGCTCGGCAAGGGCAGATCCTGCTCAAGGATCATCTTCATGCGCGGCAGGAAGATCCATTGCAGCCACTGCTCGAAGTCCAGCGTGTCGACCGAAAACGGCTCGACACTGCTCAGGGCTTCGACCGATGGCTCAACCTCATCCCACCAGCCCTGGGTGCGCAACTCTCGTTCGATCAGCAATAGCTGATCGGCGATTTTCGAAAAGCGCGCATCCATCACAGGGAAACCTTGGCCTTCTGACGGGCAAGCGCGGCGCCGGCAGAATCACCTTGTTTCTCACGGGCCTGAGCGATCAATTCCCACAGGCTGGCTTGCAGATCCGGACGACCGTTGGCCATGGTCAGCGCACGACGGGCAAACTGCTCGGCTTGCGGCGCATCCCCCTGGGCCATGCGCACCTGCGCCAGACGGTAAAGCACCTGCGGCTCACGCGGGGCGACACGTTGCGCTCGCTCCAGGCTGGAAGAGGCACCGTTGAGGTCGCCGCCGGCCTGCTGTTGTTGCGCGGTGGTCAAAAGAGCGAGTACCGGGCCGTCCAGTTGCTCATCCGCCGACAGACCACCACCACTGCTGGCCGAAGGAATGCCGCTTGGCGTCGACGGCATGCTGTAGCCGCCGGAGTTGATCGGTGCCGACTCAACCGCCGATGGGTTGTAAGGCCCCGACGTGATCCCTCCGGATGCTGGGCCCGGGACGATAGGCGAAGAGCTGATCGGTGTCGACACCGCAGCACCGCCGCCCGGCACCATTACCACTACGCCGGTATCGCCTTGCGGAATCGCCTGAGTCTGGCCCTGCGCCGGGCGCTTGACCGTGGTCTGGCGGAAACCGCCATTGGCACCGATACGTTCGCTGTTGGAAACGGCTGTGCCCGAATCCACTACCGGAATCGAACCACGCTGTACGGTAGAGCAGCCGCTGAGCAAAGCCACGGCGGTCACCGCTGGAATCAACCACTTGTTCACTTGAAACCCTCTTTGCTTAATTCATCCAGCCCTTGACCCAGTCCATCACCGACTCCGGCGAGGCAGGTGTTTCGCTTGCGCACGCGGCGCCGGGTGGCGGTTCGCTGCCGCGAATATACGGCATCTGTACCGCGCCAGGGCAGTTGGCATCGGAGCCCTGTCCGGTGCGTGAATCGACCCAGGCCTGCACGACGTTGTCGGGCTGCGGCATGTCCAGTGGCAGCGGATCGGCCTTGCGCATGAAACTGGTCCAGACCTGCAGCGCACCGGTCGCCCCGGTGAACGGCGTCTTGCCGTTGTCATCGCGACCGAGCCAGACCACCGCCAGCAGATCCTGACTGAAACCGGCGAACCAGCTGTCACGCGAATCGTTACTGGTACCGGTCTTGCCCGCCAGCGTCAGGGTCTTGGGCAGCACGTTATAAACCGAACTGCCGGTACCTTCACGCATCACCCGCTGCATGGCGTTCTGGATCAGGTAGATGGAGGCCGGATCGAAACGCTGCTCGATCTGGAACGGATACCGCTTGAGCGGCTCGCCCTCGGCGGTCAATACGCTGCGAATCCCGCGCATCGGCGTATTGAAACCGCCGTTCGCCAGCGTCTGGTACATGGTCGCCACTTCGATCGGCGTCATGCCGCCAGCCCCCAGCAGCATCGATGGGAACGCCGGGAACTCACGGGTCACGCCCAGACGACCGAGGGTCTTGAGGACGTTCGGCACACCGACTTCCAGGCCCAGACGCGAGGTCGAGAGGTTGTAGGAATGCGCCAGGCCCTGATAGAGGAAAACCGTACCGTGGGAGCGTCGATCGTAGTTTTGCGGCTTCCACACCTGACCGTTAGCGCCTTTGACCGACAGCGGATCGTCGGACAGCCAACTGGTCAACGTGTATTGGCTCGGTTTCTCCAGCGCGGTCAGGTACACCGCCGGCTTGATCAACGAACCGATCGGGCGCACCGCATCGAGTGCACGGTTGAAACCGGCGTAACTGGCCTGACGGCTGCCGATCATCGCCTGGACTTCACCGGTTTCCGGATTGGTCACGACCATCGCCGCTTCGACGTCATCGGAGCCTTTGCGCCCGGACAGGCGTTTAAAAGTGTCGTTGACCGAGGCTTCGGCTTTCATCTGCAGTATCGGGTCGAAACTGGTGAAGATGCGCAGGCCTTCTTCGGTCAAGTCTTCGTCGCGGTAGTCTTCGCGCAACTGACGTTTGACCAGATCGATAAAGCCCGGGAACGAGCTGTCGGCGAGCTTGCCGCGAGTAGTTACACCCAGTGGCATTTTCTTCGCTGCTTCGACCTGTTCGGCGGTTGCCACGCCCTGCTGGGCCAGCACGTCGAGAACCAGATTGCGCCGCTCCAGCGCGCGTTCCGGGTTACGACGCGGGTTGTAGTAGGACGGCCCCTTGACCATGCCGACCAGCAACGCCACTTGATGCAGTTTCAGCTCGGACAATGGCTGGCCGAAGAAGAACTGGCTGGCCAGACCGAAACCGTGCACCGCGCGCTGACCGTCCTGACCGACGAAGACTTCGTTGAGGTAGGCCTCAAGGATTTCCTTCTTGTCGTAGTGCAGCTCGAGCAGCAACGCCATCATCGCTTCGGTGAGCTTGCGGGTCAGGCTGCGTTCGCTGGTCAGGTAGAAGTTCTTCACCAACTGCTGAGTCAGCGTACTGCCGCCCTGGGTCATCTTGCCGCCGGAGGTGTTGATCCAGACCGCGCGGGCGATCGATTTCGGCGACACGCCCCAGTGGCTGTAGAAATCGCGGTCTTCAACGGCGATCAGAGTTTCGAGCAGGTACGGCGGCACCTGATCGAGTTTGATCAGGATGCGGTCTTCAAGATTTTTCGGATAAATGCCGCCGATCATCAGCGGCTCGAGGCGTACCACCGACAGCTTAGAGCCATTGGTCGCGGACAGCTCGGCGACGTAATCGCCGGAGAAGCGCACGCGCACCGGCTGCGCTTTCTCCAGCCCTTCATAAAACTGGAAGCCACGGGTGTTCAGGTCAACCGTATTGCCACTCACGGCAGCGGCGCCGGGGCCGTTGCTCACGGCTTCGCGGCGATAGCCGAGGGCATCGAGTTCGGTAAGGAAATCGTCCTTGCTGAGCTTCTGCCCGACGAACAGCTCAAGCGGGCGCGCGTACACCTTGGCCGGGATGGTCCAGCGCTTGCCGGAGAATTTCTCCTGCACCACGGCATCGAGGTAAACGGCGAAGCCGGCCAGCACTACAAGGCCGACCAGGCAGAGTTTAATGGCCCAGCTCAACCATGGGCTGAGGCCCTTGGCTGGTGGTTTTTTCTTGGTACGGGGGGATCGGGATCGAGTCATGGCGGCGGATTATACGCACTTTATCGATCCTCAACAGGCACGCGCAGAGGTTTGCGTCAGGCGGGCAAGCAGCCATAATGGCCGCCTCGAATTCCCCCGTCTCTGAAGGATCGCCCGTGAGCCAGTCCCTGATCGCTGCCCTGCAAAACCCGGCCCTCTACCCGCATCCCGTCGAAGGATTTCAGGTCATCGAAACCCACATTTCGTGGGTGATTCTCACCGGTCCCTTTGCCTATAAAGTGAAAAAGCCGGTGAATTTCGGCTTCCTCGACTTCACCAGCCTCGATGCACGCGCACATTTCTGTGCGGAAGAGCTGCGTTTGAACCAGCGTTTGACCGCTGATTTGTATCTGGACGTGTTGCCGGTCACCGGCAGCGTCGAAGCACCGCAATTGGGTGGCGACGGCCCAGCTATCGAATACGTGCTGAAAATGCGCCAGTTCCCGCAGAGCGGCTTGCTCAGCACCCTGCAAGCCAATGGCGAGCTGACCACTCAGCACATTGATGCGCTGGCCGAGCAGATCGCCCATTTCCATCTCAACGCCCCGAAAGTCCCGGCCGAGCACGACGCTGGCACGCCAGATAGCGTGATGGCGCCGGTCGCGCAAAACTTCGAGCAGATCCTGCCGTTCCTCAGCGACAAGAATGACCTGCTGCAACTCGAGGCGCTGAAAGCCTGGGCCGAAAGCAGCTTCGAACGCCTCAAACCATTGTTCGCACAGCGCAAGGCCCAAGGTTTCACCCGCGAATGCCACGGCGACATCCACCTGGGCAACGCCACTGTGATCGACGGCAACGTGGTGATCTTCGACTGCATCGAGTTCAACGAGCCATTCCGATTCACTGACGTTTGGGCCGACACCGGTTTCCTCGCCATGGACCTGGAAGACCGTGGCCTGAAATCGTTGGCGCGTCGCCTGATCAGCCAGTATCTGGAACTGACCGGCGACTATCAGGGCCTGGAAGTGCTGAACTTCTATAAAGCCTATCGCGCGCTGGTACGGGCCAAAGTGGCGCTGTTCAGCATGCCGGCAGAGGCGACTGCGGTGCAACGCGCCACGACCCTGCGCCAGTACCGCAACTACGCCAACCTGGCGGAAAGCTACAGCACCATTCCTTCGCGCTTCATGGCCATTACCCACGGCGTTTCCGCTGTCGGTAAAAGCCATGTGGCCATGCGTCTGGTCGAAGCGCTGGGCGCAATCCGTCTACGTTCCGATGTCGAGCGCAAGCGTCTGTTCGGTGAGCAGACCGTAGCCAACGAGGTGCAGGCCGGCATTTACAGCGCCGATGCCAGTGCCGCGACGTACGCGCACCTGCATGAGATCGCCGAGGTGATTTTGCACGCCGGTTTCCCGGTGGTGATCGACGCGACCTATCTCAAGCGTGAGCAGCGCGACAACGCCGCGAAGATTGCCGAAGCCACCGGCACGCCGTTCCTGATCCTCGACTGCAACGCCCCGCAAGCAGTCATCGAGAGCTGGCTGGCGATGCGTCAGGCCGATCAGAAAGATCCGTCCGACGCCACCCTGGCAGTGATCGAAGCGCAACAGGCCAATCGCGAAGCGTTGACGCCGGAGGAAATCCTGCGTAGCAAACGCGTGCAGACCAATGAATCCGGCACGCTGGACACTGTGGTGGCGCAGATTCGTCAGCGCCTGCCAGGCCTGTAAAAAACTATTTCGGCCGTGAAGCCCTTGCTCGCTTCACGGCCGTCAAATAGTGGCACTATACTGGCGTCATAAAACCAACAGGTGATCTGACATGAGCCAGCCGAAACTGCTCGACACTCCGCTTTACGCCCTGCTGCACAAAGATGACGTCGCAGGCTTCAACAAGGAACGCCCGCAGGATGGCCCGATCGACATGGTCGGCGGCGATTTCCGTGGCCTCGACCTGCGCGAACTGAACGCCGATGGCGTGGATTTCCGCGATGCGTATTTCCGCTCCGCCGATCTGCGCGGCATCGACTTCCGCAAGGCCTCGCTCGAGGGCGCCAGCCTGGCCCATGCGCAGATTTCCGGGGCGTACTTTCCGCCGGAGCTGAGTGCCGACGAGATCTTGATGTCGATGAATTTCGGCACGCGGTTGCGTTATCGCACCCGCTGATATTCGCAAATCTCCCTGAACCCACGCCCTTTCCCTGTGGGAGCGGGCTTGCCCGCGAAGGCGTCGGGACAGTCGACACTTCTGTGTGATTGACCCGCCGCCTTCGTGAGCAAGCACGCTCACACATTTGTTTCTGCATTTCCTCCCGTCTTCCTGCGTTCGCAGGCATTTCATTACCCTTTCTTAGAAGCTTTTGCGTCGAATCCGACCAAACAACCACGCTTTTCCTACTGATGGCTACACTCCTGAGAAGCTCGCCCACGCACCATTCGGCCGTCGCAAGGAGGCTTGATGAATGATGAACTGCAACACCTGAAAAATCTTGGCAAGACGTCGGCGCAATGGCTGCATGCCGTGGGCATCCACAGCGCCTCGGATTTGCGTCGCCTCGGTGCAGTGGATGCCTATCGGGCCGTGCGTACTCGGGGGTTTCGTGCATCGAAAGTGTTGTTATATGCGATCGAAGGCGCGTTGATGGATGTGCACTGGAACGACATCCCCACCGAGCGCAAGGATGCCCTGAACAAGCAGCTCGAAGCCATTTCTGCGCGCCACAAGAACTGAACAGGCGCTGACGCCATGTATCTACTCGGGGAACGACCGGCCCATGCCGATGCATTGATCAATCGCTTGCAGAGTATTCCTGGGCAGTGGCTGCAGGATTTGTCGCCATGCGCCCCCGTCATCGAACTGGAGGCAACGGATAATCTGTTTGCGCAGGTGCCCGGCGACCAGCTGTTTATGCTGATCGAGGGCGTTGTGCATGGCTGTGTCGCGGGCCGCGCGCTGTTCTACTGGCAGGAAGGTGATCTGCTCGGCCTGCAACAGGGCGAAGAATGGAACGACTGCCGCTTGTGCAGCGACGGGGCCTTGCGCCTGCTGCCCTATCGGCGTGGCGAAGTTCTGCAGCATGTGCATGCCGAGCCTGACCGAACGGAGCAGTTTCTGAGCTACTTGCTCGGGCAAATGGCGCTGCTTGCCCACGCCGTGGCGGAGTTGAAACCGCGCGAGTTTCGCAGCACCAACGGCTTCAAACGCGTTGAGGCCGGCGCCATGCTGATCCAACAGGGCGATTCGGCGGACCATGTCTTCGTCCTGATCGATGGACACGCCGAGGCATTCGTCGACGGGCACAAGGTCGGCGACGTGCCCAGGGACGAGATTTTCGGCGCGATGGCGTTGTTCACTGGGGAGCCGCGCAACGCCACGGTAGTGACGTCAGAGCCGAGCACGGTGATGTTGATTCCGGGTGATCAATTTTTGAGCATGATCCGCAGTAATCCAAAGATCGCGCAGAGCCTCATCAAAGGTATGGCTCGACGTATCGGCCAGTTGAATCGACAGATCACCCAATTGACGATGCGTCGCGACTAGTGCCAACCCCTGTTTCACGGGGCTTCGCGGGCGTTCGTAAAACTAAATTACAGATTTGCAAAAACAGCGGTTGACGCGGTAATGAGAATCGCTATGATTATCACAACTGGTCGCGAGATCAGTCGATATTCTGAAAAGCCCTTGGTTCGGACTCTCAGATTATCTCCTCATCAGGCTAATCACGGTTATTTGACCCGGTTTTTACCGGGTCTTTTTTTGCCTGTGGAAAAGTCATTTGGCGAATTGCTTGCGCATCTGTTCGCAATA
This sequence comes from Pseudomonas sp. TSRC2-2, assembly GCF_049897785.1. Lineage (NCBI taxonomy): Bacteria > Pseudomonadati > Pseudomonadota > Gammaproteobacteria > Pseudomonadales > Pseudomonadaceae > Pseudomonas > Pseudomonas sp. TSRC2-2. The sequence continues at coordinate 321,678 of NZ_JAFCWZ010000008.1, read as the reverse complement.
ATCCGGCTTCGGCGTGGCCGGCGTGTACCAGACGTAATCGGCCATCGCCGCCGTTACCGCATCGCCCTGCTCGGCCAGCATCAACACGGTCGGTGCCTCGCCAGCGCCGAGATCCTGCACATGCAGCGGCACACCAACATCTTTGCGCGCATGCCACGCACCGGCCAGCAGGATCGTAGGCATCGGCGCCGCCAGCATGCTTTCGGCCATCCGTCGATCACGCTGCTGCTGGATCGCCAACATTGCCGGCATCTGTGATTCAGGCAGCAAGCCGCAGTGAGACTCACTGATTTGCCCAAGCAAAGTTTTTTTAACCGAAAGCGAATTGCTGCGCGGACCGTTCAGAGCCGGTGGATTGTGGTAGAACGCGCGGGTTTCGCTGTCGTCAAGATTGGCCGCCAGCAGCGAATACGGCTGCGTCAGGGCGAAGCGCACGATCGGCCCGTAGAGATTCCAGTCCCAACCATCCTGCCAGGCCAATGCAGCAGGCAGATCTGCCGGAACGGATTTTGACTGGCGCAACGCATCGACTTTCGCTTGTTGATCCGGCGTGAGCATTTCCAATAGCAGACTGCCTTGCGCTCGTTGCTCGCCGAGCGCCTGCAAAAGCCACAACTGCGCCGCATGATGATCGGCATTGTCGTGCTGTTCCCCCATGATCAAGCGCTCCGGCTCAGCCAGACGCGTCAGTAATTGCTGCGCGCTTAGCACCTCGCCGTTGCGCAGATCACGGGTCTCACCGCTCACCGGCGGAGCCGCCATGTGCTGACACCCCGCAAGCAACATCAGCGCCAACCACCACATTCCACGCATGCGACACCTCGATGACGAATTCAGCGGGCGATGATCAGCGGATGCCCACGCTCCGGGTGCGGCTGCACCAAAACCTCCAGGCCGAACACCGCTTTGAGCGTGTCCGGACGCAGCACCTGCCGCGGGGTGTCCAGCGCAACCGGACGGCCGTCCTCCAGCAACAGCACCCGATCACAATAGCGTGCCGCCAGATTCAGATCATGCAAGATCACCAGCACTGCCGCGCCGCGATCGGCGAACTCGCGCACCGCTTGCAACGTGGTGTGCTGATGCAGCGGATCGAGCATCGACGTCGGTTCGTCGAGCAACAAGACTTGCCCTGCCTGCCCCGGCCACAGCTGCGCCAGTACCCGCGCCAGGTGCACGCGCTGACGCTCGCCACCGGACAATGCCAGATAACTGCGCCCACTCAGGTGACCGGCATCGGCGGCGGCCAGCGCCGCCGCGACAATCTCGTCGTCACGCACGCGCCCGGTCTGGTAAGGCAAACGGCCCATGCCGACGACCTCTTCGACGGCGAAGGCAAAGTCCAGTGTCGAAACCTGCGGCAACACCGCCAGTCGTTGCGCCCGTTGCGTTCCGCTCCAGTGACTCAACGCCTGACCATCCAGCGAGACGTCGCCGTCACTGGCGAGCAACTCACCACACAATGCGCCAAGCAACGTGCTTTTCCCGGCGCCGTTCGGCCCCAGCACGCCAAGCACTTCACCGGGCTCGAGTTGCAGCGTGACCCCGCTGAGCACAGCCTTGCGGCCACGGCAGACATGCACATTGTGCGCAGACAACATCAGGCACGCCCTCGCAGCAGCAGATAAAGAAAGAACGGCGCGCCGATGAACGCGGTGACAATGCCGATCGGCAACTCCGCCGGCGCCAACGCCAGGCGCGCCACCAGATCGGCCAGCAACAACAGGCTCGCACCCGCCAGAACAGAGGCCGGCAACAGAACTTTGTGATCGGGGCCGGCCAGCAGGCGCACCAAGTGCGGGACCACCAGCCCGACAAAACCGATCATGCCAGCCGCAGCCACCGCCGCGCCGACACCCAGCGCGGTGCAGAACACCAGTTCGCGCTTGAGCCGTTCGACATTGATGCCCAGATGACCGGCCTCGGATTCGCCGAGCAACAAGGCATTCAATGCCTTGGCCCGACGCGGCAGCCACAGCGCGACGCCGATGGAGATGATCAGCAGTGGCCACAGCCGCGCGTAACTGGCGCCATTAAGGCTGCCGAGGTTCCAGAAGGTCAGGGTGCGCAGCGTGGCGTCATCGGCCAGATAAGTGAACAGACCGACCGCCGAACTGGCCAGCGCCGTCAGCGCGATACCGGCCAACAACATGGTCGCCACATGCGTCTGACCGTTGCGCCGGCCCAGCCGATAGACCAGCGCCGTCACGCCGAGCCCGCCAAGAAACGCACACACCGACAACAGATACGGCCCGAACCACTCCGGCAGGCCGCCAAAGAACGATCCGCCGACAATCGCAATCGCTGCGCCGAGTGCCGCGCCACTGGACACCCCGACCAGCCCCGGATCGGCCAGCGGATTACGAAACAAGCCCTGCATCGCCACTCCGGACAGCGCCAGCACGCCGCCGACCGCCAACCCGAGCAAGGTTCGCGGCAGGCGGATCTGGCCGAGAATCAGCTCAGCCTGCTCCAATCCTTGCGGCGCCAATGGCACGCCGATCAGACGCAGCGCCGCGCGCAAGGTATCGAACAACGGCAGGCTCACCGGCCCCAGCGCCAGCGACAGCCAGATCGCCAGCAGACACACCAATGTCAGGCCGATAAACAAGCCACGGGGTCTGACCAGTGTGGTCATTGGCCGCCCTTGGCGGGGTAGAAGCCGTCAGTCAGGGTTCTCAGTGCTGCCGGCAGCCGCGGCCCGAGTCCGCCAACCAGCAACGTCGGATCCAGCTCCATTACCCGTCCGGCCTTGGCCGCACGGCTGGAATTGAGAATCGGATTTTCCTTGAACAACGCGATTTTTGCCGCTTCGCCCGTCAACGCTCGGTCGGCGAACACCAGCACTTCGGGATCGAGGCTGGCGAGAGATTCCACGGAAAACGGTTTGTAGCCGGTATGCGTCGCAAGATTGTGCCCGCCGGCCTGTTGCAGCAGCCAATCGGCGGCAGTGTCCTTGCCGGCGATCAACGGCTTGCCGCCGGCGTGCCCAACCAGCAGCAACACGTCCGGGGCTTTGCGTGTGGTTTGCACTTGGGCAACTCGCACTTCCTGCGCCTGGAGTTGCTGTTGATAAGTCTGCAGCAGTTGCGCCGCTTCCTCTTGCGCACCGAGCAACTGGCCCAGATGAGTGACATTCTTTTCCAGCGTCGGCAGATCAGGCTGTGCCGAGAACAACTCGACATTCACCTTGGCGGCTTTGACTTGCGCCAAAACCGACGGCGGGCCCATTTCTTCGGTGCCGATCAGAATGTCCGGGCGCAGGCTCAAGATGCCTTCGGCCGACAGGCTGCGCTGATAGCCAATGCTAGGCAGCGCCTGCATCGATTCGGGATGCTGACTGGTGGTGTCGACCCCAACCAGCTTAGACTCGCCGCCCAACGCGCTGACCCATTCCGACAGCGCGCCGCCGGCGCTGACCCAGCGTTGCGGTAAATCCGCTGCGGCCGCCTGATGGCTGAGCAAAAGGCCGGCGCACAGCATGGCAACGCGGGTTTTCGGGCGCATATACAGCTTCCTTGAACAAGGTTTCCCGGGCATCGGCGCAGCGAGCCAAGTATCCTCGGCAACGGCCAGACTCCCTTTGGGAGAAGGCCGCCATTTGATAATTGTTTGCATTTGAACGTCAAGCTCGGACATATCCAGACACGAGCGGACACTAGAGGATAGCCATGAAGTTTCTCTGCACCGGCTGCGATTTGGCCGAGGCCGACAGTCGCGGTTTCGTTATCGAAGGCAAAAAGCTGTTTGCCGTGCGTCGCGGCGGGCAGGCCTACGTTTATCTCAATCGCTGCCCGCATCGCGGCGTCGGACTTGAATGGCAGCCCGACCAGTTTCTCGACCCGAGCAACAGCCTGATCCAGTGCGCCAGCCACGGCGCACTGTTTCTGATCGAGGACGGCGAGTGCGTTGCCGGCCCGTGCGCCGGGCAATCGCTCACGGCGATAAAATGCCGGGAAGATACACAAGGCGTTTGGATCGACGTTTAACCGTTTAGCCGCACATCGAGTCGGCGGTCGATGACCATCTCTTCATGGTCCAGGCGCACGCCGTACGCCAACACCTCGACACCGCAAGCAACCGCTTCACGCAGCGCCTCGGCGTAAGCCCAATCGATTTCCTCGGCCGGGCGCACGGCATCGATGCCTGTGAGGTTCACACAGTACAGCTGCACCGCCCGAATGCCGTCGCGCGCCAGATGCGCCAGCTCACGCAGATGCTTGGCGCCGCGCTGGGTCACCGCATCGGGAAACGCCGCTACCGCCGTGCCGTCGAAGCCGAGGGTGACGCTTTTCACTTCGACATACGCCGGGCCGCTGGGATATTCGAGGCGGAAGTCGATGCGGCTTTTTTCCTGCCCGTACGCAACTTCACGCTTCAATGCGGTAAACCCGGCCAGTTCGGTGATCACACCGGCCTGCAAGGCTTCCTCGACCAGACCATTGGCGCGCCCGGTGTTGACGCAGAACAGCCGACCCTGCGGGGTTTCGCCAATCTCCCAAGTGCCAGGCAATTTGCGTTTCGGGTCGTTGGAGCGACTGAACCAGACCTGCCCGCCCTCGACTTGGCAATTGAGCATCGAACCGGTGTTCGGACAGTGAATGGTCAGCAACTCGCCGCTAACGGTTTCGATATCGGCAAGAAAACGCTTGTAGCGACGGATCAGTCGCGCCTCTTCCAGAGCAGGATAAAAGCGCATCAGCCTTGCCAGCTCTTCAAACCGCGCGCGATGCGCTCCACGGCTTCCTGTAAACGTGCGAGGTTTTGTGTGTAAGCGAAGCGCACGTGATGGCCGGCCTGGTAGCGGCCGAAATCCAGTCCGGGTGTGAAGGCGACGTGCTCGGTTTCGAGGAAATGTCGGCAGAACGCGAAGGCATCACCGCCGAAACGGCTGATATCGGCGTACAGATAAAACGCGCCTTCCGGCTCAACGGCGATGTTGAAACCGAGTTCACGCAGCGCCGGCAGGAGGAAGTCGCGACGGCGCGCAAATTCGGCGCGGCGCTCTTCAAGAATCACGATGGTGGCCGGCTCGAAACAGGCCAGCGCTGCGTACTGCGCCATGCTCGGCGCGCTGATGTAGAGGTTCTGCGCGAGTTTTTCCAGTTCGCTGACCGCCGCGTCTGGCGCCACCAGCCAGCCCAGGCGCCAACCGGTCATGCCGAAATACTTGGAGAAACTGTTGAGAACAAAAGCGTTGTCATCGACTTCCAGCACACTGGCAGCATCAGTGCCGTAGGTCAGGCCGTGGTAGATCTCGTCCACCACCAGATGCCCGTGTCTGGCTTTGATCGCTGTGGATAACCCGGCCAGTTCATCACGAGTCAGCAAAGTGCCCGTCGGGTTGGCCGGCGAAGCGACAAGGGCGCCGACACTGTCGTGATCCCAATGCCGCTCGATCAGATCCGCGGTCAATTGGTAACGCACCTCCGGCCCGACCGGCACCAGTTGCGCCGCACCTTCGACCAGCCGCAAGAAATGCCGATTGCACGGGTAGCCCGGGTCGGCGAGCAGCCAGTGTTTACCCGGATCGACCAACAGGGCACTGGCCAGCAACAGCGCGCCGGAGCCGCCGGGTGTGATCAGAATCCGCCGCGGGTCAATATTCAGGCCGTAGCGCGACTGGTAAAACCCGGCGATCGCCTCGCGCAGTTCGGGAATGCCACGGGCAGCGGTGTAGCGAGTCTTGCCCGCCGTCAACGCAGCTTGTCCGGCGCGGATGATCGGTTCGGCGGTGGTGAAATCCGGCTCGCCGATTTCCAGATGAATCACGTCGTGGCCTTCAGCCTGCAATTCATTGGCCCGCGCCAGCAGCGCCATCACATGGAACGGTTCGATCGCACGACTGCGCGCACTGTAGGGGGCCATTGGATTGCCTTCGACAGGAAAAAAGAGACGATTCTACCTGTCTGCCGGAACGAGCGAGAACCCGTGAAGGTCACAGCCTCAAGAACGCTGGACTGTAACGATCTGAACGTACGCTCCAGGATTGACTAAAATCAGTGATTGAACAGGTCTCCAACCCCACAGACACGGCTTGCCAAACATCTGCAAGCGCCACCCGCCGGGGGCTCGACATCCGGGAGTAGCGCAGGCTGATTTGATCTGGTAAGTTCGCCCGCTTGCAGCCGCAGGGCCGGCAGGTGTCGGTGATGGAGCAATCCTGCGCAATGGATTACAAGAGTAGAGGCGGTCTATTTCATGTCCACCCAAGCAAAGCAACAGCAGCAAGCGACGATCAGCGGCTTCGAACCTTACGTTCCGAAGGCGGGTGAAGAGTACATGGGCGCCCCGATGCGCGCGCATTTCACCAAGATCCTGAACAAGTGGAAACTGGACTTGATGCAGGAAGTCGACCGTACGGTTGATCACATGAAAGACGAAGCGGCCAACTTCCCCGACCCGGCCGACCGTGCCAGCCAGGAAGAAGAATTCGCCCTCGAACTGCGCGCCCGCGACCGCGAGCGCAAGCTGATCAAGAAAATCGACAAGACGTTGCAACTGATCGAAGACGAAGAGTACGGCTGGTGCGAGTCCTGCGGCATCGAGATCGGCGTCAAGCGCCTCGAAGCCCGTCCGACTGCGGATCTGTGCATCGACTGCAAGACCCTGGCGGAAATCAAGGAAAAGCAGGTCGGCAAGTAATCTCGATCTGAACGAAAAACGGAGCGTGCGAACGCTCCGTTTTTGTTTGTGCGGTTCCTGCTTTTGTGGGAGGGGGCTTGCTCCCGAATGCGGTGTGTCATTCAACATCCAGGTTGTCTGAACTGACGCTTTCGCGAGCAAGCCCGCTCTCACAGGGGTAACCTGCGTAAATTCTGAATAGCTCTTATCGCCTCCATGACTGCCAAGACATCCCTCGCCTACATCGGCCGCTTTGCCCCTACCCCCAGTGGTCACCTGCACTTCGGTTCGCTGGTTGCTGCGCTGGCGTCCTATCTCGATGCCCGCTCGGTTGGCGGGCGCTGGCTGGTGCGCATGGAAGATCTCGACCCGCCGCGCGAAGAGCCCGGTGCGCAAGCGGCGATTCTCAAGGCGCTGGAGAGTTACGGCTTCGAATGGGACGGCGAAATGGTGCGCCAGAGCGATCGGCATGCGGCCTACGCCGAGGTGCTCGACAGGCTGTTCAATCACGGTCTGGCCTATGCCTGCACCTGCTCGCGAAAACAACTGGAGCCGTATCACGGCATTTATCCGGGGTTTTGCCGCAACGCCGGCCACGATCAGCACGACGCCGCGATCCGCCTGCGCGTGCCGGAGCTTGAATACCACTTTATCGATCGCGTGCAGGGCGAATACCGCCAGCACCTGGGCCGCGACGTCGGCGACTTCGTCATTCGTCGGCGCGACGGTCTATACGCCTATCAATTGGCGGTGGTGCTCGACGACGCCTGGCAAGGCATTACCGACATCGTCCGTGGCGCCGATCTGCTCGATTCCACGCCGCGACAGCTGTATCTGCAGGAACTGCTCGGTATGAAACAGCCGCGCTATCTGCATCTGCCGCTGATCACCCAACCGGACGGCAACAAACTCGGCAAGTCCTACCGCTCGCCACCGCTTGAAGCCGATCAGGCCACGCCGTTGCTGCTGCGGGCCTTGCGCGCGCTGGGGCAGAATCCTGGCAGCGAGCTGGCGCACGCTTCGCCGCGCGAACTGCTGGCCTGGGGCTGCGCGCACTGGGATGCCGAAAAGATCCCGCGCACACTGACCCTGCCCGAAGCGCAACTGCAATGACGACACTTGCAGTCGCGCGCCCATCCGTTACCATCGCCGCACGTTTTCGGGCACGTGCATAAAAAAGAGAGGCCGGGATGTACATCTATCGCTTGGTCCTGCTTTTGGTCGTCGGGATCTACCTGTTCTCCCCCGCCATCATGGATTGGTGGATCGACGCGACGGGCGCCTGGTATCGCCCTTATCTGCTCTGGCTGATCCTGATTGTTGTGACCTTCATCCTGCAGAGCCAAAAAGATGCCGATGAGCTTTAGCCTGACCCAGATGATCCTGATCAGCGCCGCGTACCTGGCGGCGCTGTTCGGCGTTGCCTGGGTCAGCGAACGGGGCATGATCCCGCGCGCGATCATTCGCCACCCGTTGACCTACACCTTGTCGCTGGGGGTTTACGCCAGTGCCTGGGCGTTCTACGGCACAGTGGGCCTGGCCTATCAGTACGGTTACGGCTTTCTGTCCAGCTATCTCGGCGTGTCCGGTGCGTTTCTGCTGGCGCCGGTGCTGCTATATCCGATCCTGAAGATCACCCGCACCTATCAACTGTCGTCGCTGGCCGACCTGTTTGCCTTCCGCTTTCGCAGCACTTGGGCCGGTGCGCTGACCACGATTTTCATGCTGATCGGCGTGCTGCCGTTGCTGGCCCTGCAGATCCAGGCAGTGGCCGACTCCATCGGCATCCTGACCGGCGAGCGCGTGCAGAGCCGCGTGGCGCTGGCGTTCTGTGCGCTGATCATTCTGTTCACGATTTTCTTCGGCTCCCGGCATATCGCCACGCGCGAGAAACATGAAGGGCTGGTGTTCGCGATTGCCTTTGAGTCGATCATCAAACTGATCGCCCTCGGCGGCGTTGGCCTGTATGCGCTGTATGGCGTGTTCGACGGCCCGCAACAACTCGAATTGTGGCTGCTGCAGAACCAGACCGCCCTCGCCGCTCTGCACACGCCGTTGCAGGAAGGCCCGTGGCGCACGCTGTTGTTGGTGTTCTTCGCCTCGGCGATCGTGATGCCGCACATGTATCACATGACTTTCACCGAAAACCTCAACCCACGCTCGCTGGTCAGCGCCAGTTGGGGCCTGCCGCTGTTTCTGCTGCTGATGAGTCTCGCCGTACCGCTGATTCTCTGGGCCGGGCTGAAACTGGGTGCTACCACCGACCCGGAATATTTCACCCTCGGCATCGGCATTGCCGCCAACAGCAAACCGCTGGCTCTGCTTGCCTACGTCGGTGGTCTGTCCGCTGCCAGCGGCTTGATCATCGTCACCACGCTGGCTTTGTCGGGCATGGCGCTGAACCACCTGGTGCTGCCGCTCTATCAGCCGCCGGCCGAGGGCAATATCTACCGCTGGCTGAAATGGACCCGCCGGGCGCTGATCGTGGCGATCATCATGGCCGGTTTCGGTTTCTACCTGATGCTCGGCGTCGAACAGGATCTGGCCAACCTCGGCATCGTCGCGTTCGTTGCAACTTTGCAATTTCTGCCCGGGGTGTTGTCGGTGCTGTATTGGCCGACCGCCAATCGCCGTGGCTTCATTGCCGGTCTGTTGGCGGGGATCACGGTCTGGGTGGTGACCATGCTGCTGCCGCTGGTCGGCAATCTGCAGGGTTTTTACATTCCGCTGCTGAACATGATCTACGTGCTCGACGACACCAGCTGGCACATGGCGGCCATCGCCTCGCTGGCCGCCAACGTGTTGATGTTCACTTTGATTTCGCTGTTCACCAACGCCAGCCCGGAAGAAGCCAGCGCCGCCGAAGCCTGTGCGGTGGACAACGTGCGCCGCCCGCAACGTCGAGAGCTGCACGCCGCCTCTCCGCAGGAGTTCGCTACGCAACTGGCCAAACCGCTGGGTGCCAAGGCTGCGCAGAAGGAAGTCGAGCAAGCGCTGCGCGACTTGTATCTGCCCTTCGACGAGCGCCGCCCGTACGCCTTGCGCCGTCTGCGCGACCGCATCGAGGCCAACCTGTCCGGGCTGATGGGCCCGAGCGTGGCCCAGGACATGGTGGAAACCTTCCTGCCGTACAAGGCGGGTGGCGAAAACTACGTCACCGAAGACATTCACTTCATTGAAAGCCGGCTCGAGGATTACCACTCGCGCCTTACCGGGCTTGCCGCCGAACTCGATGCGCTGCGCCGCTATCACCGCCAGACCTTGCAGGAACTGCCGATGGGCGTCTGCTCGTTGGCCAAGGATCAGGAAATCCTGATGTGGAACAGGGCCATGGAAGAACTCACCGGGATTGCCGCGCAGCGTGTCGTCGGCTCGCGCTTGAGTACCATTGGCGAGCCATGGAAAGATCTGCTGCAGGGCTTCATCAACCTGCCCGATGAGCATTTACACAAACAGCACCTGACCCTCGATGGCCAGACGCGCTGGCTGAACCTGCACAAAGCGGCGATCGATGAGCCCCTGGCACCGGGCAACAGTGGTCTGGTGTTGCTGGTCGAGGATTTGACCGAAACACAGATGCTCGAAGACAAACTGGTGCATTCCGAACGCCTGGCCAGCATCGGTCGGCTGGCGGCGGGGGTGGCCCACGAAATCGGCAACCCGATCACCGGCATCGCCTGTCTGGCGCAGAACCTGCGCGAGGAGCGCGAAGACGACGGCGAGCTGACGGAAATCAGCGGGCAGATTCTCGAGCAGACCAAACGCGTCTCGCGCATCGTTCAGTCGCTGATGAGTTTCGCCCATGCCGGCAGCCATCAGCACAGTGACGAACCGGTGTGTCTGGCCGAAGTCGCGCAGGACGCCATCGGCCTGCTGGCGCTGAACCGGCGTAATTTCGAAGTGCAGTTCTACAACCTGTGTGATCCCGACCATTGGGTCGAAGGTGACCCGCAACGGCTCGCCCAGGTGCTGATCAACCTGCTCTCCAACGCCCGCGACGCTTCGCCGCCGCACAGTGCGGTACGGGTCAAGAGCGAAGCCGGCGAACACACGGTCGATCTGATCGTCGAAGACGAAGGCAGCGGTATTCCATCGAGCATCATGGACCGATTGTTCGAACCTTTCTTCACCACCAAGGATCCGGGTGAAGGCACCGGTCTGGGCCTTGCACTGGTCTATTCCATCGTTGAAGAGCATTATGGACAAATCACCATCGACAGCCCGGCTGATGTACAAAGCCAACGCGGCACCCGTATCCGGGTGACCTTACCGCGTCATGTCGAAGCGACGTCCGCTGTGAACTGAGACCGTCGAGAGTATCGAATCAATGCCGCACATTTTGATCGTCGAAGACGAAACCATTATCCGCTCCGCCTTGCGCCGCCTGCTGGAACGCAATCAGTACCAGGTCAGCGAAGCCGGATCAGTGCAGGAAGCACAAGAGCGCTTCACCATTCCTACGTTCGACCTGATCGTCAGCGACCTGCGCCTGCCCGGCGCCCCGGGCACTGAGCTGATCAAGCTCGGCCAGGGCACGCCGGTGCTGATCATGACCAGTTACGCCAGCCTGCGCTCGGCGGTCGACTCGATGAAAATGGGCGCTGTCGATTACATTGCCAAACCGTTCGACCACGATGAGATGCTCCAGGCCGTTGCGCGGATCCTGCGCGATCGCCAGTCGGCGCCAGCTGCCGGCGAAGCCACCGCGAGCAAGCCTGCCACCGGCAACGGGAAAGCCGCTGTGGATAACAGCAATGGCGAAATCGGCATCATCGGTTCGTGCCCGCCGATGCAGGATCTTTACAGCAAGATCCGCAAGGTCGCGCCAACCGATTCCAACGTGCTGATCCAGGGCGAATCCGGCACCGGTAAAGAGTTGGTGGCCCGCGCTCTGCACAATCTGTCGAAACGCGCCAAGGCGCCGATGATTTCGGTGAACTGCGCAGCCATTCCGGAAAGCCTGATCGAGTCCGAACTGTTCGGCCACGAGAAAGGCGCGTTCACTGGCGCCAGCGCCGGGCGTGCCGGTCTGGTCGAAGCGGCGGACGGCGGCACGTTGTTCCTTGATGAGATCGGCGAACTGCCACTGGAAGCCCAGGCCCGCCTGCTGCGCGTCCTGCAGGAAGGCGAAATTCGCCGGGTCGGCTCAGTGCAGTCGCAGAAAGTCGATGTGCGCCTGATCGCTGCAACCCACCGCGATCTGAAAAGCCTGGCGAAAATCGGCCAGTTCCGTGAAGACCTTTATTACCGTCTGCACGTGATTGCTCTGAAACTGCCGCCGCTGCGCGAGCGTGGCGCCGACGTCAACGAAATCGCCAATGCTTTCCTCGCTCGCCAGAGCGCGCGCATCAATCGTACCGATCTGAGATTTGCCGCCGATGCCGAACAGGCCATCCGGCATTATTCCTGGCCGGGTAATGTGCGAGAGTTGGAAAACGCCGTAGAGCGCGCCGTGATTCTCAGCGAAAGCCCGGAAATCTCGGCCGACCTGCTGGGTATCGACATCGAACTGAGCGATCTGGACGACGACGAGTTCATCGGCCTGCCGCCACAAACCGCAGGTAACGCCAGCAACAACAGCCATGAGCCGACCGAAGACCTGTCCCTGGAAGACTACTTCCAGCACTTCGTCCTCGAGCACCAGGACCACATGACCGAAACCGAACTGGCGCGCAAACTGGGCGTGAGTCGCAAATGCCTGTGGGAACGCCGCCAGCGTCTGGGCATTCCACGGCGCAAGACCGGCGTAGCGAGCGAGAGCTGAACGTTACCTGTCGCTTGCGCAGGTAACGCACGAGATTGTGAAAAAACTGTTACCGCAGTCGATTCACGTAACAGAAGCCGGGGTTATCGGTAACGAAACCCCGGCTTTTTTTCGTCCCTGGAAAACGGCCATAACGACCTAACCCCTTGTTTTGTTGGGGTTCGCAAAAGTTGGCACGCACCCTGCTATATGTTTGGTACAAGAACAATAACAAGCAATGCACAAGACAATAAAAATAAGACGAATCGACTCACGCACAATAAAAACAAGACGGCGAGAGGCGCAGCTAACTGATTCTTTTGGAGAGGCGTTGTATTTGGGGCTTGCCCCACGACCAGGCCGAGAACAACAAAAACTGTCCTAAGACAGAGCCTGTACTGGTTGGATCGACAGATCACTGCAATTCAGCGACCAAAGCAATCCGTTTGCTCTTGGCTCCCGATTGGGAGGGTCACGAAGGAAGCACTTCGTGGCGAGGGCACTCAACAAAAACAAGAAGCCCGAATCAATAATAAAAAGAGCACGCAACTACTTCTTGGGGAGCTTCGGCTCCCCTTGTAGTTTCTCCCTTCTGTAAAAAATCCTCCGATCTACCCCGCTCGCCCCCTTGTAACTTGCGGCTTTCAGCTTGAATCTGCTGTCTCCTACACCATCCCCCGACTAAATGCTAGAATCTGCGCCCATCATGCGGTCATTCTTTTGGTATGGCCGAACATTCCTTCAAACAGTGCATCCCATGCTGAAGAAGCTGTTCCAGTCATTCCGAACTCCCGTGCGTCGTACGCAACACATCCGCAGCACCCCTGAAGTGCTCAACAGCGGCCAACACTCGCTGCAGAAAACGCAATTCAGCCGCTATGCGGTGAATATCGTCGAACGCCTGCAAGGTGCCGGTTACCAGGCTTACCTGGTCGGTGGTTGCGTGCGTGACATGCTGCTGGGCATCACGCCCAAGGATTTCGACGTCGCCACCAGCGCCACCCCCGAGCAGGTCCGCGCCGAATTCCGCAATGCGCGGATCATTGGCCGTCGCTTCAAGCTGGTGCATATCCATTTCGGTCGCGAAATCATTGAAGTCGCGACCTTCCGCGCCAATCACCCGGTCAACGAAGACGACGAAGACAGCAATCAGTCTTCGCGCAACGAGAGCGGGCGGATTCTGCGCGATAACGTCTACGGCACCCTGGAAGAAGACGCGCAACGCCGCGACTTCACCATCAACGCCCTGTATTACGATCCGGTCAGCGAGCGCATTCTCGATTACGCCAATGGCGTGCACGACATCCGCAATCATCTGATCCGTCTGATCGGTGACCCGAAGCAGCGTTACCAGGAAGACCCAGTGCGCATGCTGCGGGCCGTACGGTTTGCCGCCAAGCTCAATTTCGGCATCGAAAAGCACACCGTGCAGCCGATCCGCGAATTGGCGCCGATGCTGCGCGAGATTCCGTCGGCGCGGCTGTTCGAAGAAGTGCTCAAGCTGTTCCTCTCCGGTCACGGCGCGATCACCTTTGAAATGCTGGTCGATCTGCAACTGTTCGCCCCGCTGTTCCCGGCCAGTGCCGAAGCGCTGGAATACAATCCGCAATACACCCACACGCTGATCAGCGAAGCCCTGACCAACACCGACCTGCGCATCAAGCAGAACAAACCGGTAACCCCGGCGTTCCTCTTCGCTGCGCTGTTGTGGCCGGCGCTACCGGCGCGCGTGTTGCGTCTGCAGGAACGTGGCATGCCGCCGATTCCGGCGATGCAGGAAGCCGCTCACGAACTGATTGCCGAGCAGTGCCAGCGCATCGCGATTCCGAAGCGCTTCACCATGCCGATCCGCGAAATCTGGGACATGCAGGAACGCCTGCCACGCCGCAGTGGCAAACGCGCCGATCTGTTGCTGGACAACCCGCGCTTTCGTGCCGGTTACGATTTCCTCCTGCTGCGTGAAAGCGCCGGTGAGGAGACCGACGGCCTCGGCGAATGGTGGACCGATTATCAGGACGCCAACGACAGCGAGCGCCGCGACATGATCCGCGACCTCAGCGGCAAGGGTGACGATGCCAGCGGCGCACCGCGCAAACGTCGCCGCAGCGGCGGTTCCAAGCGCAAGCGCGCCGGCGCATCGAGCGCAACGGGCGAATAAGCCATGGAGCGCATCTATATTGGCTTGGGCAGCAACCTCGCTGACCCGGCCGGACAATTGCGCAGCGCCGTCGCGGCGCTGGAGCAATTGCCGCAGACCACCCTCGCTGGCGTTTCCAGCTTTTATCAAAGCGATTCGCTGTTGCCCGGCCAGCCGCGTTACACCAATGCTGTCGTCGCCCTCGATAGCTCGCTTGCTCCGATCGAGCTGCTCGACGCCTTGCAGGCGATCGAGAATGAGCAGGGACGTGAGCGTCTGGAGCGTTGGGGGCCACGCACGCTGGATCTGGATATTCTGCTGTTCGGCGATCGCCTGATCGATGAGCCACGGCTGAAAGTCCCGCATTATCAGATTCAGGAGCGGGCGTTCGTACTCTATCCTCTCGCAGAACTGGCGCCGCAAGACCTGCGGCTTGCCGATGGCCGCGCCCTCTCCGACCTGCTCGCCGCCTGCCCGTTCGTCGGCCTTGAACGCATCTTCCAGCCCTGACCCAAATTCCCCTGTAGGAGCTGCGGAACGCTGCGGTCTTTTGATCTTGATTCTAAAGACCAAAAGATCGCAGCCTCGTTTCACTCGACAGCTCCTACAGTTGATCGGGTGATATTCATGATTCCTGTCAGACAAAAATCCCCCGAATCAGGCCCGCCGCGCCGCTGAATCGCATCAGTAACGCCGGTAACACTGCCCGCGTAACAATGCGGTAACACACGCAATTGACTTCCTGTTGGCTCATCACGACTATAGGCGTCCCGCTGCCGCCAACCCGGCATGAACGGGCGCAATCCAGGCCTTTCAAAGCACGACACAAGACCGTGCGCCTGAGTAGATGAAAAATCACGCGCGTGACTCGCAGCAGTTTCCAGAGCGCCTGAACGAGGATTTTTTACATGCCAGCCATCACCCTGACCACGCTCCAGAGCCTCAAGCAGAAAGGTGAAAAGATCACCATGCTGACCTGCTATGACGCGACCTTCGCACATGCCTGCAATGAGGCTGGTGTCGAAGTGCTGCTGGTCGGCGACTCCCTCGGTATGGTCCTGCAGGGTCACGACAGCACTCTGCCGGTGACCACGGCGGAAATGGCCTACCACGTCGCCAGCGTCAAGCGCGGCAATGGCGATGCCTTGATCCTCGCCGACCTGCCGTTCATGGCCAATGCCACCCTCGAACAAACCATGACCAACAGCGCCCTGCTGATGCAGGCCGGTGCGCACATGGTCAAGGTTGAAGGTCAGCTGTGGCTGGCGGAGTCGATCCGCCTGCTGGCCGAACGCGGTGTCCCGGTGTGTGCGCACATGGGCCTGACCCCGCAGGCGGTGAACCTCCTCGGTGGCTATAAAGTGCAGGGCCGCAACGAGAACCAGGCGCGCCAGATGCGTGCCGATGCGATCGCGCTGGAGCAGGCCGGCGCGGCCATGCTGCTGCTCGAATGCGTGCCGAGCGAACTGGCAGCGGAAATCAGCCAGGCCGTGAGCATTCCGGTGATCGGCATCGGCGCCGGCAACGCTACCGACGGCCAGGTACTGGTATTGCACGACATGCTCGGCCTGTCGATCACCGGCCGTGTACCCAAATTCGTCAAGAACTTCATGCACGGTCAGGACAGCATCCAGGCTGCGTTGAAGGCTTACGTCAACGAAGTCAAAGCCACTACGTTCCCCGGCATCGAACACGGATTCTCTGCATGAACACCGTCAAAACCGTACGCGAACTGCGCGCCGCCGTCGCCCGCGCGCGCAGTGAAGGCAAGCGCATCGGCTTCGTGCCGACCATGGGCAACCTGCACAGCGGCCACGTTGCGTTGATCACCAAGGCCACACAGCGAGTGGACTTCGTGGTCGCGAGTATTTTCGTTAACCCGCTGCAATTCGGTGCCGGTGAAGACCTCGACAAATACCCGCGCACCCTCGCAGCCGATCAGGAAAAACTCCTCGAAGCCGGTTGCGATCTGCTGTTTGCGCCAACCATTGAAGAAATGTATCCCGATGGCATGGCCGGTCAGACCCGGGTCAGCGTGCCGCAATTATCCGAAGGTCTGTGTGGCGCCAGCCGTCCGGGGCACTTCGAAGGCGTGGCGACGGTGGTCAGCAAGCTGTTCAACATGGTCCAGCCAGATCTGGCGATTTTCGGCCAGAAGGATTACCAGCAACTGGCAGTCATCCGCGCGCTGGTGCATGACCTGAACATGCCGATTCAGATCATCGGCGAGCCGACCGTGCGTGCAGCGGACGGTCTGGCATTGTCGTCGCGCAACGGTTTTCTCAGTGAAGACCAGCGTGCCGTGGCACCGGTGGTCTACCGCGTGCTGAGCAACATTGCCGAAGCGATCAAGCAAGGCGAACGCGGCTATCCGGCGCTGATCGCTACGCAGTTGCAAGTGCTGGAAGCCGCGGGTCTGCGTCCGGATTATCTGGAGATCCGCCATGGCCTGAGCTTGCGTACGGCGACGGCGGAAGATCGCGATCTGGTAATTCTGGTAGCGGCGTTCCTCGGCACCACGCGGTTGATCGACAACCTGCATCTGAATCTCGACAGCCCGATTTAAACAGCAACGAATTTCCCTGTGGGAGCGAATCTGCTCGCGAAGGCGGTGTATCAGCGACTTATAAGTTGCCTGACACGACGCCTTCGCGAGCAGGCTCGCTCCCACAGGTGTTTTCGGTGCTGCAGAAATCATCTGTCGGACGTGCCGGGTGGGTGGAAGTCTTCCGCGCATCTCCGTTTGTCGGGCAGATTCCACTGCGAATGTTAAAAAAGTACAGGGATCTGGTCAGACAAAGTCAAGACAGAACGCAGCGCGAGGTTTACTGTATTCGCCCTGTGTCCAGTTATCGTGTCGACGCAGTTGATCCCATGCGATAAAAGGCATGGTTGATCTGTACCGTGTTCAAAAGGCCGTTCAAGTAAAAAGGAAAACCGCAGCGATGGCGTACTACCGCACTCCTCACGACGTTACCGCTCTGCCCGCCTGGCAAGCGTTGAAAGATCACCGCCAAGCGATGCAGGATTTCAGCATGCGCGAAGCCTTCAACGCCGATCCGCAGCGTTTCAATCAGTTCACTCTCAGCAGCTGCGGCCTGTTTCTCGATTATTCGAAGAATTTGATCAACGCCCAGACCCGCAACCTGCTGGTGGGTCTGGCCAACGAAGTCGATCTGAAGGGCGCAATCAAAGCGCTGTTCGACGGCGAAATCGTCAACGCCTCCGAAGCCCGTCCGGCCCTGCACACCGCCCTGCGCCGCCCGGTCGGCGACAAGTTGTCGGTCAACGGCGTCAACGTGATGCCGGAAGTGCACAAGGTACTCAACCAGATCACCGATCTGGTCGGCCGCATCCACG
Source organism: Pseudomonas sp. TSRC2-2 (assembly GCF_049897785.1). Lineage (NCBI taxonomy): Bacteria > Pseudomonadati > Pseudomonadota > Gammaproteobacteria > Pseudomonadales > Pseudomonadaceae > Pseudomonas > Pseudomonas sp. TSRC2-2. Next base: position 303,814 of record NZ_JAFCWZ010000008.1, on the reverse strand, counting down.
ACGGCCTTTGGCGCGGCTACACCGAGAAGCCGATCACTGACGTGGTCAACATCGGCATCGGTGGCTCGTTCCTTGGTCCTGAACTGGTGTCCGAAGCGCTGCTTTCCTACGCGCAGAAAGGCGTGCGTTGCCACTATCTGGCGAACATCGACGGCAGTGAGTTTCACGAGCTGACGCAGAAACTGCGCGCCGAGACCACGCTGTTCATCGTTTCGTCGAAGTCGTTCAACACCCTCGAAACCCTGAAGAATGCCCAGGCTGCCCGTGCCTGGTACCTGGCGCAGGGCGGTTCGGAAGCCGAGCTGTATCGTCACTTTATCGCCGTCTCGAGTAACAACGCGGCAGCCGTGGCGTTCGGTATTCGCGAAGAAAACATCTTCCCGATGTGGGACTGGGTTGGCGGCCGTTACTCGCTGTGGTCGGCGATTGGTTTGCCAATTGCCCTGGCCATCGGCATGTCCAACTTCAAGGAACTGCTGTCCGGTGCCTACACCATGGACCAGCATTTCCAGACCGCGCCGTTCGAACAGAACATGCCGGTGCTGCTGGCCCTGCTTGGCGTCTGGTATGGCAACTTCTGGGGCGCGCAAAGCCACGCGATCCTGCCGTACGACCACTACCTGCGCAACATCACCAAGCACTTGCAACAACTGGACATGGAATCCAATGGCAAGAGCGTGCGTCAGGACGGCACCTCGGTATCGACCGATACCGGTCCGGTAATCTGGGGCGGCGTCGGCTGCAACGGTCAGCACGCTTACCATCAGTTGCTGCACCAGGGCACCCAGCTGATTCCGGCTGACTTCATCGTGCCGATCGTCAGCTTCAATCCGGTTTCCGACCACCATCAGTGGCTGTACGCCAACTGCCTGTCGCAGAGCCAGGCACTGATGCTCGGCAAGACCCTGCCAGAAGCCGAAGCCGAACTGCGCGACAAAGGCATGAGCGAAGACGACGTGCGCAAACTTGCGCCGCACAAGGTGATCCCGGGCAACCGTCCGAGCAACACGTTGGTGGTCGAACGCATCAGTCCGCGTCGCCTCGGCGCACTGGTTGCCATGTATGAACACAAAGTGTTCGTGCAGAGCGTGGTCTGGGGCATCAATGCCTTCGATCAGTGGGGCGTGGAACTGGGCAAGGAGCTGGGCAAAGGCGTCTACAACCGTCTGGTCGGCAGCGATGAAACCGTTGCCGATGACGCCTCGACTCAGGGCCTGATCAACTACTTCCGCGGGCGTCATCGCGGGTGATATGACTAAGTTGGCCACAAAACTGTGGTCAACGTGGTCCGAATGTGGGAGCGGGCTTGCTCGCGAACGCGGTGAATCATTCAGCCTCTCTGTTGACTGACACACCGTATTCGCGAGCAAGCCCGCTCCCACAGTTGTTCTGTGTATACCTGAATTCCGTAATCGCCATCGACTTCCTGTTCAGGCTTGAACCCTTCGCCCTCTCGGCGCATCTTTATTCGTGTCGCACCACAAGAATAAGGAACCGCCATGTTCGATATCAGCACGTTCCCCAAAGCCGATGCCGTGCGCCAGGCTGCTCAGTTGAGCCAGGACGAGTATCGGCGCCTGTACCGCGAATCGATTGAACACCCCAGCGCTTTCTGGGCCGAGCAGGCCACACGTTTTCTCGACTGGAGCACACCGTGGCAGACCGTGCAGCGCTATGACCTGAAAACCGGCGAAGCGGCCTGGTTTGCCGGCGGCAAGCTCAACGTCAGCTACAACTGCATCGACCGTCATCTCGACCAACGCGGCGAGCAGACGGCCCTGCTCTGGGAAGGCGATGACCCTGGCGAATCTGCGCAGATCACCTACAACAAACTCCATCACCACGTCTGCCGGCTGGCCAACGTGCTGAAAAGCCGTGGCGTGAAGAAAGGCGATCGGGTCTGCATCTACATGCCGATGATTCCCGAAGCCGCCTACGCCATGCTCGCCTCCGCGCGAATCGGCGCGATTCATTCGGTGGTGTTCGGCGGATTTTCTCCGGATTCCCTGCGTGATCGAATTCTCGACGCCGACTGCCATACCGTGATCACGGCCGATGAAGGCGTGCGCGGCGGCCGCTTCGTGCCGCTGAAAAACAACGTCGACAAAGCCCTGCAAAGTTGCCCGAACGTCAGCACCGTGGTGGTGGTCGAGCGCACTCAAGGCCAAGTCGATTGGGTCGAAGGCCGCGACCTCTGGTATCACCAGGCGGTGCGCGAGGTCAGCGACGACTGCCCGCCGGAACCAATGGACGCCGAAGACCCGTTGTTCATCCTCTACACCTCCGGCAGCACCGGCAAACCCAAAGGCGTGCTGCACACCACCGGCGGCTATTTGCTGCAAGCAGCGATGACCTTCAAATACGTACTTGATTACCGCGACGGCGAAGTGTTCTGGTGCACCGCCGACGTCGGCTGGGTCACCGGCCACAGTTACATCGTCTACGGGCCGCTGGCCAACGGTGCGACGACATTGATGTTCGAAGGCGTGCCGAGCTACCCAAACAGTTCGCGGTTCTGGCAAGTGATCGACAAGCACAAGGTCAACATTTTCTACACCGCGCCGACCGCCCTGCGTGCGTTGATGCGTGAAGGCGCCGAACCATTGAAGGAAACTTCGCGCGCCAGCCTCAGATTGCTCGGCAGCGTCGGTGAGCCGATTAACCCCGAAGCGTGGGAATGGTATTTCAATGCCGTCGGTGAACAGCGCTGCCCGATCGTCGACACCTGGTGGCAGACAGAAACCGGCGGCATCATGCTCAGCCCGCTGGTCAGTGCCCAACGAATCAAGCCCGGCTGCGCGACGCAACCGATGTTCGGCGTGCAACTGGTGTTGCTCGACGAAGTCGGCAAGGAAATCAAAGGTGCCGGCAGCGGCGTGCTGGCGATCAAGTCGAGCTGGCCGGCGCAGATTCGCAGCGTCTACGGCGATCCGCAGCGGATGATCGATACCTACTTCAAGCCCTATCCCGGCTATTACTTCACCGGCGACGGCGCCCGCCGCGACGAGGACGGCGATTACTGGATCACCGGACGCATCGACGACGTCATCAACGTCTCCGGTCACCGCATCGGCACCGCCGAAGTGGAAAGCGCGCTGGTGCTGCACGACAGCATCGCCGAGGCCGCCGTGGTCGGTTATCCCCACGACGTCAAAGGCCAGGGCATCTACGCGTTCGTCACACCAATGAACGGCACCGAGGCCAACGAAGCGTTGAAAAACGACCTGCTGGCGCACGTCAGCAAGGAGATCGGCAGCTTCGCCAAACCAGACCTGATTCAGTGGGCGCCGGCGCTGCCGAAAACCCGATCGGGCAAGATCATGCGGCGAATCCTGCGCAAGATTGCCTGCAATGAACTCGACAGTCTGGGCGACACTTCGACCCTGGCTGATCCGAGTGTGGTGCAGGATCTGGTCGACAAGCGTTTGAATCAATAGCTTCAAAAGCTTCGCGAGCAGGCTCGCTCCCACAGGTGATCGCATTGCACTGTGGGAGCGAGCCTGCTCGTGAAGGCCATCACGCGATCCACCGGCAAACTGTTAAACTCCCGCGCCCCAATTCCTCTCAGCAAGGCGCCCGCATGTCTTCCTTGAATCAGGCGCTGCGCGCCGCCCTCGATCAACGCCAGGACCTGCTTGCTGCGCTGCACAGCCAGGGCACCGATTGCTATCGGCTGTTCCACGGCAGCCAGGAAGGCGCCGGTGGCCTGACCATCGACCGCTACGGCCCGCAACTGCTGGTGCAGAGTTTTCACCAGACGCTCGAACGTGACGATCTGTTGCAACTGCATGCCATGGTCAACCAGACGCTGGGCTTCGACACCCTGCTGGTCTACAACGACCGCTCCCGCGGCAATTCGCGGATCGATCGCGAAGACAGCGTCTATAAAGCCGATGACGCTGCACTGGCCGATCTGGTCGGGCATGAATGGGGCCTGAACTACCGCGTGCGCGGGCGCCATGCCGGGCAGGATCCGCTGCTGTTCCTGGATCTGCGCAACACCCGCGGCTGGGTCAAGGATCACGCGCCAGGCAAAAGCGTGCTCAACCTTTTCGCCTATACCTGTGGCGTTGGTCTCAGCGCTGCGGCGGGCGGTGCGCGCGAAGTGTGCAATCTGGATTTCGCCGAGGGCAATCTGGCGGTTGGTCGTGAGAACGGCTTACTCAACCCGCAACTGCCGCCGATGCAATTCATTCAATCCGATTACTTTCCAGCCATCCGCCAACTCGCCGGCCTGCCGATCAGCCAACGGCGCGGGCAGAAACTGCCGAGCTATCAGCGCCTCGAACAGCGCCAATACGATCTGGTGCTGCTCGACCCGCCGGCATGGGCGAAAAGCCCGTTCGGCACGGTCGATCTGCTGCGCGATTATCAGAGCCTGCTCAAACCCGCGCTACTGACCACCGCCGACAACGGCGTGCTGATCTGCTGCAACAACCTGGCGAAAGTCAGCATGGACGACTGGCGCGAGCAGGTGTTGCGCTGCGCCGAGAAGGCCGGGCGGCCGGTGCGCGAGTGGAGCGTGATGCCCCCGGGCGCCGACTTCCCTTCGCAGGATCAACAACCGCCGTTGAAGACGCTGATTTTGCAACTGTGATTGCCGAGTCACCAATAGCCACACTCCATTGTGGGTGCGAGCTTGCTCGCGAAAGCGGTGTATCGGTTATCAAAAAGACTGCCTGATCCGACGGCCTGGCGAGCACGCCCGCCCCAACATGGAATATTTTCCTACAGAGATTTCTGAACAATCCTGCCCCACATCAAGCACTTCGGAACCAGAATCGCGTGCCATACTCCAAGGCACTCCGATTCAGACAGATGAAGCCGCACATGCCCAAAGGATTGATTCGCGCGATTGGCGCACTGCTGACAGCCCTGGCCCTCTACAGCCTGCTGGGGTTTCTGATCCTGCCGGGCATTGCCTTGCGCGTGGTCAACCAGCAACTGGCGAACTACGCGACGGTGCCAGCGCATCTGCAGCGCATCGAGCTCAACCCGTTCAGCCTTGAGGTCACCTTGTGGGGCCTGGTCATCGGCGAGCCGGGCAAGGAGCAGGTCGGCTTCGATCGCCTCTATGCCAACTTGCAGATCGACAGCCTGTGGACCAAGGCGCTGCACCTGTCGGATATCGAGCTGGACAAACCCAAGAGCGAAATCCTTTTTGCCAAGGACGGCAAGCTCAACCTGCTGGGTCTGTTCAACGTGCCGCCGAGTGAGCCCACACCCGCCGATCCCGACGCCAAGCCGTTTCCGCTGCGCATCGACAACATCAAACTGGCCGGCGGCGTTGTGCATTTCGAAGATGTGCGCCCCAGCGAGCCGATCGAATTTCTATACGACGATCTCAGTTTCGAGCTGAAAAACCTCAGCACTCTGCCCGAGGACAGCGCCGACATGACCCTCGTCGCGATCGGCCCCGCTGGCGGACGGATCGACTGGACTGGCAACTTCAGCCTGATCCCGTTCACCTCCGAAGGTACCTTGAAAGTCACCGATGGCCAGATGAAATCCTTCTGGCCTTACGTACGCGACGCGGTGCCGCTGGTGCTGGAAAACGGCGTAGTCAGCCTCAGCACCGAGTACAAACTCAATCTGTCGAAACAGACCGAATTACTGCTGAACAACGTTGCGGTGAGCATCGCTCCGTTCGCCATCAAGGCCCCGGATGGACGCCCACTGGCCAGGCTCGAACGTCTCGACGTCAGCGAAACCTCGCTGGACCTTGCCAGGCAGCAAGTGGTGGTCGGCAAGATCCGCAGCAACAAACTGGAAACCTGGGCCGCGCTGGAAGCCGACGGACAACTGGACTGGCAGAAGCTGTTCGCCAGTCAGCCTTCGAAACCTGCTGCCAAAGCGGCCGCCGAACCGGCCGATGCCCCGGCTGCCGCCGATTCGCCGAAGCCTGAATCGACTGCAGCGAGCAAGCCATGGCAGGTGCTGGTCAAGGACGTGCAACTGCGCAACTACACGGTCCATCTCGCTGATCGTTCGGCGCAACCGGCGGTGGCGCTGGACATCACCCCGCTGAACGTCGACCTGCAGGATTTCGACAGCCTCAATGGCTCGCCTTTCAAAATCAAGCTCGACAGCGGCCTGGGCAAACAAGGCAAGATCAGCGCAGACGGCACGGTGAATCTGGCCCCGGTCAACGCGCAACTCAACGTAAAAACCCAAGACGTCGACTTGCGCGTCGCGCAGTCCTACATCAACCCGTTCATTCGTCTGGAGCTGCGCAGCGGCATGCTCGGCAGTGACCTCAAGGTCGACCTGAAAAGCACCGAACCACTGGCGCTCAGCGTCACCGGCCGCGCGCAGATCGATCAACTGCACACCCTCGATACGCTCAAGACCCGCGACTTTCTCAAATGGCAGCAAGTGGTGGTCGACGGCATCAACTATCAGCACGGCAACAGCCTGTCGATCGACAAGGTCAACCTGTTGCAGCCCTATGTGCGATTCATGATCAACGACGATCGCACCACCAACGTCGATGACCTGCTGATCCCGCAACCGGCCGACAGCGCAGCAAAAGGCACCGCAGCCAAACCAGTCGGCAAGGACAAACCGCTGGGCATTCACATCGGTGCGATCGCCATCAACGACGGTTCGGCCAACTTCGCCGACTTCAGCCTGACCCCGAATTTCGCCACCGCCGTGCAGCAGCTCAACGGCCAGATCGGCACTATCGACAGCCGTCAGGCAAAACCGGCCAGCGTCGACATCAAAGGCAAGGTCGACCGCTACGCGCCGGTGACCATCAAGGGTGCGGTCAATCCGTTCGACCCGATGGCCAGCCTCGACATCGCCACCAGCTTCAAGCGCGTCGAACTGACGACCCTGACGCCCTACTCCGGCAAATTCGCCGGATACCGCATCCGCAAGGGCCGGCTTAACCTTGACCTGCATTACCTGATCACCAAGGGCCAGCTGAAAGCCGAAAACAAAGTGGTGGTCGAGCAGCTGCAACTGGGCGAGAAAGTCGACAGCCCCGATGCGGTGAGTCTGCCGCTTAAACTGGCGATCGCCCTGCTCAAGGATGTCGACGGCAAGATCTCCATCGAGTTGCCGGTGACCGGCGATTTGAATAATCCGCAGTTCAGCGTGATGCCGATCGTCTGGCAGACGCTGCGCAACCTGATCGTCAAGGCCGCTGCCGCACCGTTCAAGATGATTGGCGGACTGGTCAGTGGCGGCGGCTCCGAAGACCTCGGCACCGTATCCTTCGCGCCGGGTTCCAGCGACTTGAACAAAGACGCCGAAGCGGCGCTGGTGAAACTGTCGCAAGCACTCAAGGAACGTCCGGCGCTGCGCCTGGAGATCGAAGGCACTGCCGCAAAAAGCAGTGACGGACCGCTGCTGGCCGAGCAACGTCTGGAACGTGAATATCAGTACAACTACTACAAGATGCTCCAGCGCCGTGGCGACAAAGTCCCGGCCCAGGCCTCACTGCTGCAAGTACCAGAAAGCGAGAAAGGAGCCTTGCTCGAAGGCATCTACCGCACCCGCCTGAAAAACCAGCCACCGGCAGAATGGAAAGACCTGGGCAAAGAGGAACGCACGGCGAAAATGCGCCAGGGCGTTATCGCGTTCTGGAGCGGCAGCGATGTGCTGCTGCGTCAGTTGGGCCAGGATCGCGCCAGCACCATCAAGGATTACCTGGTCGACAAGGGCAAGCTCGAGGATGACCGCGTGTATTTCATCGACGCCAACCTCGGCGAGGCCGAAAGCGATGGCCGCGTAGTGACACAAATGCATCTGGATGCAGAATGACCGTGCGTAACTGGCTGGCGGTGCTCGCTCTGACGTGCGCCGCCGGCCACGCGTCGGCTTCGGATACATTGCGCTGTGGCAGCCAGTTGATCAGCCTCGGCGACCGCCCAAGCGAGGTGCTGCAAAAGTGTGGCGAGCCGGTGAGCCGTGACGTGCTGGGCTACAAGCGCAGTGCCAATCGCCGCGAGGAGTTTCAGGTCGAGGAATGGACCTACGGCCCTAACAACGGCATGTACCAATACCTGCGCTTTGAAGGTAACCGCCTGCGGCAGATCAACAGCAAACGCGGTAACTGAAAATAGAACAGGCCCCGACACAAGTGCCGGGGCCTGTAATGGTCACATCCGTGTGACCGTTCGCATGAACTCTAAAGTTGCGGCAGACGTATTGCTCGGCCCGTCTGTCGCGTCTTCTCCCGGTTCAGGCGAGAAGTCTTGCCTTACTCGGCTTTCAGGCCGTCAGCGGAGACCGCTTTAACGCCTTTGATTTTCTTGGTGATGTTCACTGCGGTGGTTTTCTGAGCTTCGGTAACAGCTACGTCAGAAGACAGGGAAACTACACCTTTGTTGGTTTCGACCTTGATGTCGGTGCCTGGAATACCTTTTTCGGTAACCAGATCGCTTTTCACTTTGGTAGTGATCCAGGTGTCGGAAGTAGCTTCTTTAGCCTGAGTCATTTCACCGGCAGCCAGAACCATTGGCGACTGGGTAGCCTGAGTGGTCTGGGCGAAAGCGCCACCAGCCATGGTCAGGGTCAGAGCGGTAGCAGCGGCAGTGATAGCGAACTTCTTCATACGAGTAACTCCTGTTTTTACTGGAAGTCTGCTGTAACGCTTGTCAGCAGGGTTACTGGAGATATTGCGAACGCTGTGCCAACTTTTTCCGTCATATAAAATCGTTTGAAAACAAAGAGTTATGAAAAATCATGATTTTCATTTTCATGCAAAATGCATGACTCGAGTGAAATTCACATGCAAGTTGCGGTTTTCAGGAAAGTTCATAAGTGGCTGAAATTATTGGAGCTTTTGTGAAGGGATCTGAAACGAAAATGCCCCGCAGTGCGGGGCATTTCCAGTTCTGACAGCAATGTGATTACGCACCGCTGGCCGTGCAGCCTCGAGGAGCGTAGTCCGAGTTTACGGTTGTCGCGCAGGTCCATACTCCGGAGGTATTACCCGTAGCAGCACCGGAACGAGAGAGAGTCACGGTTCTCCCCAATACCGGACCCGGCGCATTGAGCAGAGTGCAGGTAATCGAACCTTCGCCAGTCGCCGCTGTACCCGTGACTGCCAACGTACAGTTGGAAGTGGAAGTCGTACCGTTAGCCACGTTGGCCAGACTCGGCGCGGTGCCCTGATTGATCGTGTCCTCGAACGGCACTTTCAATGCACTGATCTCCGCCAACCCCGCCGTCACCTTCGACCGCGCCTGATACTTCGAATACTGCGGCAGGGCGATCGTCGCCAAAATACCGATGATCGCCACAACGATCAGCAGCTCGATCAATGTGAAACCTTGTTGTTTTTTCATAGACACGCTCCATGCATGAGTCGAAATCTCATGATCTGACCAAGGCTCAGCACAGCCCATGCCAACGCCTTTCAGGCCCCGCCCGCTGGGCGCGCGCAATCCTCTGTGCCGTTTCCTACAACCTGTAACCGCACTATCTGACACTTTTTGTCACCTGCACGGGCCGTGTTTGGTGCTGTCACTTGACTAGGCTATAAGTCATGAACGGCAAGCGTGCGGGATCCCCATGAATGACATCGCTCTGAGCGGTCTGGCCAAGCAATTGGTCCAGGCCGAACTGCTCACGGAAACAAGCGCCCGGCAATCCTGGGCGCAGGCCCAGCGCAATCGTGTGTCGCTGGTCAATTACCTGGTGCACAACAAACTGGTCAACAGCCGGCAGATCGCCGAGATCGCCTCGGAACATTTCGGCATGGCCCTGCTCGATCTGCATTGCCTGGACAAAGAAACCCAGCCCAAGGGGCTGGTCAGTGAAAAACTGGTTCGTCAGCACTGCGCCCTGCCGCTGTGGCGGCGCGGCAACAAACTGTTCGTGGGGCTTTCCGATCCGAGCAATCAGCAGGCGATCAGCGACATCCAATTCAGCACCGGCCTGAGCACCGAAGCGATTCTGGTCGAGGACGACAAGCTCAGCGACGCCATCGACAAGTTCTTCGACAGCCACACCTCGGGCCTGGAAGAAATGGCCGATGTCGATCTCGACGGCCTCGACGTCGAATCCATCGATGACAGCAAAAAGGACGTTATCGGCGGCCTCGATGCGGACGACGCCCCGGTCGTGCGCTTCGTGCATAAAATGCTGCTCGATGCGATCAAGAGCGGCTCTTCCGACCTGCATTTCGAGCCCTACGAAAAAAACTATCGGGTGCGCATGCGCACCGACGGCATGCTGCGTGAGGTGGCCAAGCCGCCAATCCAGTTGGCCGGGCGCATTGCCGCACGTTTGAAGGTAATGGCCAGTCTGGATATTTCGGAACGGCGCAAACCGCAGGACGGGCGCATCAAGATGCGTCTGTCAAAAAGCAAATCCATCGATTTCCGCGTCAATACCCTGCCGACGCTGTGGGGCGAAAAAGTGGTGATCCGGATTCTCGACCCGTCCAGTGCGCAAATGGGCATCGACGCCTTGGGTTACGAAACCGAACAAAAGGCCTTGTACCTCGCTGCGCTGAAACAGCCGCAAGGGATGATTCTGGTCACCGGCCCCACCGGCTCCGGCAAAACCGTGTCGCTGTACACCGGGCTGAACATCCTCAACACCGTCGACATCAACATTTCCACCGCCGAAGACCCGGTGGAAATCAACATGGAAGGCATCAACCAGGTCAACGTCAATCCTCGGCAAGGGCTGGACTTCGCCCAGGCGCTGCGTTCGTTTCTGCGCCAGGATCCGGACGTGATCATGGTCGGCGAGATCCGCGACCTGGAAACCGCCGAGATCGCGATCAAGGCTGCGCAGACCGGCCACCTGGTGCTGTCGACCCTGCACACCAACAGCGCGGCGGAAACCCTCACGCGCCTGCACAACATGGGCATTCCCGGTTTTAACATCGCCACCTCGGTCAGCCTGATCATCGCCCAGCGTCTGGCGCGCAAGTTGTGCGCGCACTGCAAGCGGCCGCTGGAGATCCCGCACGAAACCTTGCTCAAGGAAGGCTTCCCTGAGGAACGCATCGGCCATTTCACGATCTACGAGCCGGTCGGTTGCGATCACTGCAACGGCGGTTACAAAGGACGCGTGGGGATTTATGAAGTGGTAAAGAACACACCGGACCTGCAACGGCTGATCATGGCCGAGGGCAATTCGCTGGAAATCGACATTCAGATGCGTCGCGACGGCTTCGCCGATCTGCGCACTTCGGGGCTGCACAAGGCCATGCAAGGCATCACCAGCCTTGAGGAAATCAACCGGGTCACCAAGGATTGAACATGGCGGTCAAGGCAGCGAAAGTCAGCGTTTACGCCTGGGAAGGCACAGACCGCAAAGGCAGCAAGGTCACTGGAGAATTGAGTGGGCAGAATCCCGCACTGATCAAGGCGCAGTTGCGTAAACAGGGGATCAACCCCGGCAAGGTGCGCAAGAAATCCGCGTCCCTGCTGACCTTGGGCAAGCGCATCAAACCGCAGGACATCGCCCTTTTCACCCGGCAGATGGCAACGATGATGAAGGCTGGTGTACCGCTGTTGCAGTCCTTCGACATCATCGGTGAAGGCTTCGAAAACCCGGCCATGCGCAAGCTGGTCGATGAGGTCAAACAGGAGGTCGCGGCAGGTAACAGCTTTGCCACCGCCCTGCGCAAAAAGCCGCGATACTTCGACGAGTTGTACTGCAACCTGGTCGACGCCGGCGAACAGTCCGGCGCCCTCGACACCTTGCTCGAACGGGTCGCGACCTATAAGGAAAAAAGCGAAGCGCTCAAGGCCAAGATCAAGAAAGCCATGACTTACCCCACCGCCGTGGTGCTGGTGGCGGCTGTGGTAACGGGCATTCTGCTGGTCAAAGTGGTGCCGCAGTTCCAGTCGGTGTTTTCCGGGTTCGGTGCCGAACTGCCCGGCTTCACCCTGATGATCATCAGCCTGTCGGAATTCATGCAACAGTGGTGGTGGGCGATTCTTTTGGTATTGGTGGCGGCGTTTTTCGGTACTCGCCACGCGCTGAAGACTTCACAGGCCCTGCGCGACCGTCGTGATGCGTGGCTGCTGAAACTGCCGCTGGTGGGCACTTTGATGTACAAGTCCGCCGTCGCGCGTTTTGCCCGAACGCTGTCGACCACATTCGCAGCCGGTGTGCCACTGGTGGAAGCGCTCGATTCGGTCGCCGGCGCCACCGGTAACGTGGTGTTCAAGCGTGCAGTGCTGAGGGTTCGTCAAGACGTGTCGACCGGCATGCAACTGAATTTCTCGATGCGCAGCACCGGTGTGTTTCCGAACATGGCGGTGCAGATGACCGCCATCGGCGAGGAGTCCGGGGCGCTGGATGACATGCTCGACAAGGTCGCCGGCTTCTATGAAGCCGAGGTCGATAACATGGTCGACAACCTTACCAGCCTGATGGAGCCGTTCATTATGGTGGTGCTGGGAGTCATCGTCGGTGGTCTGGTGGTGGCCATGTATCTGCCGATTTTCCAACTCGGCTCAGCGATCTGACATGCCTATCGACGAACTGTTTGCCGTGTATCCGCTGGCCTTTGTGGTCACCGCGCTGCTGCTCGGGCTGGTGGTGGGGAGTTTTCTCAATGTGGTGGTCTGGCGTCTGCCGAAGATGCTTGAGCGCGACTGGCGCCAGCAAGCCCATGATGTGCTCGGCCTGCCCACCGAAACGCCTGTGCCGACTTACAACCTGATGCTGCCGCATTCCGCATGCCCGCATTGCGGACATCGGATCCGGCCGTGGGAAAACATTCCGCTGCTCAGCTACCTGTGCCTGCGCGGTCGCTGCTCGGCCTGCTCGGCGCCGATCAGCAAACGTTACCCGCTGACCGAACTGGCCTGCGGCCTGCTCTCGGCATTCATCGCCTGGCACCTGGGCTTTGGCTGGCCGGCAGGTTTGTTGATTTTGCTGACGTGGGGCTTGCTGGCGATGAGTCTGATCGACTGCGAACATCAACTGCTGCCCGATGTGCTGGTGCTGCCGTTGCTGTGGCTGGGGCTGATCGTCAACAGCTTCGGCGTGTTCGTGGCGTTGCCCGATGCATTGTGGGGCGCGGTCGCGGGTTATCTGGCGCTGTGGTCGGTGTTCTGGCTGTTCAAACTGCTGACCGGCAAGGACGGCATCGGTCATGGCGATTTCAAGCTGCTGGCCCTGCTTGGGGCGTGGGGTGGTTGGCAGATCCTGCCGCTGACGATTCTTCTGTCTTCCTTGGTGGGGGCGATTTTGGGTGTCGTCATGCTGCGTCTGCGCGCTCAGGAAACCTCGACGCCGATCCCGTTTGGGCCCTTTCTGGCAATTGCCGGCTGGATTGCCTTGCTCTGGGGTGGTCAAATAACCGACTTCTATTGGCAGTCTGTCGGCTTGAAATGAATACCCCTGTGGAAAAACCCTGGATTCTTGGCCTGACCGGCGGCATCGGCAGCGGTAAAAGCGCGGCGGCCCAGCACTTCATCGACCTCGGCGTGCATGTGGTGGACGCTGATCATGCGGCGCGCTGGGTGGTCGAGCCGGGGCGTCCGGCGCTGGCGAAGATCGCCGAACATTTCGGTTCCGGCGTATTGCAGGCCGATGGCACGCTGGACCGTGCCGCCCTGCGCACGCTGATTTTCGAGGACGCCGAACAACGGCGTTGGCTCGAAGCGCTGCTGCATCCGCTGATCGGCGAAGAAATCGCTCATCATCTGGCGCAGGCAAAATCGCCTTACGCGATTCTGGTTTCGCCGTTGCTGATCGAGTCCGGGCAATATGCGATGACACAACGCATCCTGGTCATCGATGCGCCGCAACAACTGCAGATCGAACGCACCCTGCAGCGTGACCAGACCAGCGAACAACAAGTGCAGGCGATCCTCAAGGCGCAATCGAGCCGTGAAGACCGCGTAAGCCGCGCCGACGATGTCATCGTCAACGACCGTGACCTCGCGTGGCTGCACAGCGAGGTCGAGCGCCTGCATCACTTTTACCTGACTTTATCCGGAGGCCAAGCATGAGCCAGATTCCAACCGTTGAATGCCCAACCTGCGGCGCCCCCGTCGAGTTTACCCCGGCGAACAAATTCCGTCCGTTCTGCTCCGACCGCTGCAAACTGATCGACCTCGGTGCCTGGGCCTCGGAAGAACACAAGATTCCAGTCGCCCCGGATGCTGAAGACGAACTGTTTTCCGGCGATTTCGACCCGCGTCACTGATCGCCGTCCAGGCGCGCATAAAGCCCGCGAGCACGGCGGTTCGATGTGGATCAGGATTTCGGATCGTCGTCTTTCCACGGTGCCGACAGGTAACGGGTGCGGTTGAAGGTCTCCAGCCACTCGGGGCAGAACACCACCAACGCGCTGACGACCATGCCGTTGATAAAAGCTTCGGGGAACAGCAGCAACCACAGGTAACCGACGAAATCCTCCAGCCATTCCGGCATGGCAAAGAGGCCGTCGTACCAGAGCAGTGTCAGGCTCAGGATCAGACACAACAGGCCGGACAACGCGGCGGCGAAAAAGCCCGAGCAGAAGATGTAAACGAACGGATTTCGTGGCTGCGCACGCTCGACCAGAATCGCCACGCACTCGGTGATCAGCACCGGCAGCAGAATCAGCAAAGCGCCATTGACGCCGACCGCAGCCAGATCCTGACGGCCCAACAGCACCAGCCCCACCTGCGCGACCAGTCCACCAATGATCGCCAGCGGCCAATCGAGCAGCAGGGTGACCGCCGTCATGCCAATGAAGTGATAGGACACACCGGTATCGAAATCCCTGCGCACCAGCCACAGCAGGAACAGCGCGAACACCGTACCGAAGAGCAAATGCTGCCGGCGGCTGTCGCTGAACAGCTCGACCCATGGCGCGCGGACGATCGCCCAGAGCAACACCGGCAGATAAATCAGCCAGCCGAGCGTCAGGCTTGCCGTTGAAAGCAGTTCGGCACCGATCATGATTCCCTCACCTGCCACTCGACACGTTTTTTGTAGGAGCTGCCGAAGGCTGCGATCTTTTGATCTTGTTTATAAAAGCAAAAGATCGCAGCCTTCGGCAGCTCCTACAAGGGCGCAATCGCGCGACGTTTATGTCTGGGCCGATGCAAAGCTATCTGCATGTCGCATTTGGACGCTAAGCTTGGGCTTATGGATGATTCAGATTATTTACGCCTGCTGACCATCGCGGCCGAGCAAGCCAACGCTTTCCTGTCCAATGCCCGCAAATGGGAGCGTGAGCGTTGGGTCTGCCAGCGCCTGTTGCAAGGCTTGAATATCCCCTACCGTACCGACGAGTTCGCCCCGGCCGGCGAGCCGCCGGACGTGTTGTTTCGCGATGCCAATTTCGAAGTTTTTTTCGTCCTCGATGAAGGCCGCCGCCTCAACGATGAATGGCGCGACGAACTGCAGCGCCGACGCAGCGCGTTCTCTCTAAGCCAACTGGTGCGCCGCGAAGCCAAGCCAAAACGCATCCCGGCCAATGAATTCCTCCTGCGCCTGGCGCCGACCCTGCGCAAGAAGGCACATAACTACAAGGAACGCGGCATGGATCTGGGTGAGTTGGACATCATCGCCTTCGCCAGCCTCAAGCGCGAAGTGCTGGACCTCAACAGTCATTTTCCGCCACCGACCGAATACCTGCGTCAGGGCTGGCGCTCGCTGTCGCTGGTCGGCCCGACGTTCGCCCGCGTGCTGTTCGCACACCCCGACGCACCGGACTTTCTGCGCAGCAACCTCGGCCGTAGCATCGTCTTCGACGTGGGCATCAGCCTGTGACGCCGCTGCAGCAATTGATTGCCGATGTTCCCCAGTCGGGCCGCGTGCGCTGGATCGGCGTGCGTCCCGAATCCCGAGGGCCGATGCTGGAGCTCGACGCGGTCGAGGCGCGCCTGGAAGCCGGGCTCACCGGCGATCACGCCCGCCCCGGCGTTCGCAATGCGCGGCAGGTCACGCTGATTCAGTGGGAGCACCTGGCGGTGATCAACGCCTTGATGGGCCGCCCCGATGACGAACCGATCCGGCCTGAAGATTTGCGGCGCAATCTCGTTATAAGCGGAATCAATTTGTTTAGCCTCAAGGGGCGGCGCTTTCGCATCGGGCAGGCAATACTCGAAACCACTGGCTGGTGTCAGCCTTGCGCACGTTTGCAGAACAACCTTGGCCCGGGCACTTTTCAAGCCGTGCGCGGGCATGGCGGAATCACCGCCCGGGTGTTACAAAGCGGCATCATTCGCCTCGACGATAGCGTGTGCGTCGAACCGGTTCCGGACAGCGGCTACGCTGCGTTCAACCCGGGCTGAAAACCGCTGTAGCCTGTGTTCATTCAGTAACGTCTACCTGACGAGGCAAATATGACCAGCCGCCTGAACCCCGAAGACCAAAAGCATGTCGAAGAGTACCTGCAATTGTCCCAACACCGTGTCGAGCGCCGGCCCTTCCGGCCGTGGATGCTCCTGGTGCTGGTGCTGGCAGTAACCATTGGTCTGGGCCTGTTGAGCCGATTTATCAGTTACCTGACGCTATGAGCAGCCTCGCGCTCGCTCGGGTAACCGCACCGATTCCCTTTAAAAACCTTGCGAGTTATCCCTATGTCCCATCGTATTGTCATTGTCGGCGGCGGCGCCGGCGGTCTGGAGTTGGCTACCCGTCTGGGTAAGACTCTGGGCAAGCGCGGCACGGCCAGCATCATGCTGGTCGACGCGAACCTGACCCACATCTGGAAACCGCTGCTGCACGAAGTGGCTGCCGGATCTCTGAACTCCTCCGAAGACGAACTCAACTATGTCGCCCAGGCGAAATGGAACCACTTCGAGTTCCAGCTCGGGCGCATGAGCGGGCTCGATCGCGCGCAGAAGAAAATCCAGCTGGCCGCAACCTACGACGAAAACGGCGTCGAGCTGGTGCCGGCGCGTGAAGTGGCTTATGACTCGCTGGTGATCAGCGTCGGCAGCACCACCAACGATTTCGGCACCCAGGGCGCGGCGCAGCATTGCCTGTTCCTCGATACGCGCAAACAGGCCGAGCGCTTCCATCAGCAATTGCTCAATCACTATCTGCGCGCCCATGCCGGGCAGACCGATGTGGTCGAGCAGATCAGCGTGGCCATCGTCGGCGCCGGCGCCACAGGCGTTGAACTGGCGGCAGAACTTCATAACGCGGCGCATGAACTGGCGGCATATGGTCTGGACCGGATCAAACCGGAAAACATGCACATCACTTTGATTGAAGCCGGCCCACGGGTACTGCCCGCCCTGCCGGAGCGCATCAGCGGGCCGGTGCACAAGACGCTGGAAAAGCTCGGGGTCAACGTGATGACCAATGCGTCGGTCAGCGAGGTCACCGCCGACAGCCTGATCACCGCCGACGGCAGCGAGATCAAGGCCAGCCTGAAAGTCTGGGCGGCCGGTATTCGCGCGCCGGGTTTCCTGAAGGACATCGACGGTCTGGAAACCAACCGCATCAATCAGTTGCAAGTGCTGCCAACCCTGCAAACCACACGTGATGAAAACATCTTTGCCTTCGGTGACTGCGCGGCCTGTCCACAACCGGGCACCGATCGCAACGTACCGCCGAGGGCACAAGCGGCACATCAGCAGGCTTCGCTGCTGGCCAAGTCGCTGAAACTGCGCATCGAAGGCAAGACCCTGCCGGAGTACAAATACACCGATTACGGCTCGCTGATTTCGCTGTCGCGTTTTTCTGCCGTGGGTAACTTGATGGGTAACCTGACCGGTAGCGTGATGCTCGAAGGCTGGCTGGCGCGGATGTTCTATGTGTCGCTGTACCGCATGCACCAGATGGCGCTGTACGGGCCGTTCCGCACGGCGATGCTGATGCTGGGGAGCAAGATTGGCCGTGGCACCGAGCCGCGTTTGAAGCTGCACTAAGGCCAACATCTGTAGGAGCTGGCTTGCCAGCGATGGCGGTGGGGCAGGCAACATGCTGCTCGCAGATCCAGCGCATTCGCGAGCAGGCTCGCTCCCACCTTTGATCTTTATTCCGAGCCCTGCAGCGAGCGGGGCTTTTGATAGGTTGTGGATCAGAGCTGGAAGCGTCGCACCATGCCCTGCAGGGCATTGGCCAGTTGCGACAGCTCATGGCTTGATGCGCTTGTCTGATCAGCGCCAGCAGCGGAACGCACCGACAGGTCGCGAATATTCACCAGGTTGCGATCCACTTCCCGCGCTACTTGCGCTTGTTCCTCAGCCGCACTGGCGATCACCAGGTTGCGCTCGTGAATCTCGTGCACCGACGCCGTGATCGTCACCAATGCCTCACCCGCCCGCTCAGCCAAGGCTAAAGTGCTTGCTGCACGGGAAGCGCTGGCCTGCATTGACTCCAGCGCCAGACTCGAACCGCTGCGCATGCCCTGCACCATCTGCTCGATTTCCTGAGTCGATTGCTGAGTGCGATACGCGAGTGCACGTACCTCGTCAGCCACCACCGCAAAGCCACGCCCGCTTTCACCTGCGCGAGCCGCTTCGATGGCGGCGTTGAGCGCCAGCAGGTTGGTCTGCTCGGCGATGGCGCGGATTACATCGAGCACTTTGCCGATGTCCTGTGACTGATTGGCCAGCGACTGCACCAGTTCCCCAGTGTTCTGCACATCACTGGCCAGCGCATTGATAGCGCTGGCGGTTTCGCTGACACGCTCCTGGCCCAACTGAGCCGACTGACTGGATTGACGCGTGGCATCGGACGTCGACACCGCGTTGCGCGCGACCTCCTCCACCGCAGCGGTCATCTGGTTGACTGCAGTGGCGGCTTGCTCGATTTCGTTGTTCTGCTCTTGCAAGCCCCGGGTGCTGTCGACGGTGACAGCGCTCAACTCGTCAGCGGCGGTGGCCAGTTGCGTCGCCGAGCCGCTGATGCCTTGCAGAGTTTCCCGCAGGTTCTGCTGCATCGTCGCAAGGGCCTTGAGCAAGCGGCTGACTTCGTCGTTGCCATGGCTTTCGATCGGTCGGGTGAGATCACCCTGAGCCACGCTTTCTGCGGCGCTTACGGCGCTGCTCAGCGGCCGCACGATACTGCGCGTGAGCAACATCGCCAGGGCCACCGTGGCCAGCGCAGCCAAACCAATGAACAGGCTGACGATGGTTCGCGAGGTTTCATAATGCGCAGCGGACTTCTCGCTTTCGGCGGCGACCTGGCGGGCGAACAGATCGGCGAGATCGTTGAGTTGTTTGCCGGAGCCGTCGACCACGGTCTTCATGTCGACGAGCAGCAATTTGGTCAGCTCGTCACGTTTGCCTTGCTCGGCGAGGGTAAATGACTGGGCAATACCGGTGCGATAGGCGGCGAAGGTTTTCTTGAACTGGTCATAAAGTTGCTGGCCTTCGGCAGTGTCGACCAGTTTGTCGTAGGCGGCGATCTTCTCGCTCAGCTCCTTGTCGCGGGTGTCCATCTGGCCGCGATAGGTGGCGATGTTGGCCGGATCCTGATCGAGCGCCATGCGCAGGGAGATGGTTCGGATGCGCAGCATCAGTTCACGAATCTCGTCGCCGCCACGAATGCTCGGCAACCAGCGGTTCTCCACCGCCACCTCGCTGTCGCGAATGCTCGACATCTGCCCCAGCGCAAAAACCCCGAGCAAGGCCACCAACACCGCGATCAAGGCAAATCCGAGGGCAGCCCGAGGTGCAATATTCAACTGACGAAGCAACATGACGAACGCCCTTATTCTTGTAATGGCTAGATCAAGGGGTGAAGTGTTGGCAGTCCCCTCGTGTTAGCGGGCTATCGGCCAGTTGTATGACCACTTGAAGAGATTCGGCTTTCGCCGGGCAAAAAAAATCCCCGTATCTTTCGATACGAGGATTTTCAATATGGTCGGGGTAAGGGGATTCGAACTCCTGACATCCTGCTCCCAAAGCAGGCGCGCTACCGGACTGCGCTATACCCCGGTAAAAAAAAGGCGACCTTTCAAAGATCGCCTTCTTCGATCAGCGCTTTTGGCCTCTGATCTTAAGATTCGATCCCAGCGCTAACTGGTTTCAAAAATGGTGGGTCGTGTGGGATTCGAACCTACGACCAATTGGTTAAAAGCCAACTGCTCTACCAACTGAGCTAACGACCCAAAAATGGTCGGGGTAAGGGGATTCGAACTCCTGACATCCTGCTCCCAAAGCAGGCGCGCTACCGGACTGCGCTATACCCCGGTTTGAAATTGGCTCCGTGACCAGGA
Organism: Pseudomonas sp. TSRC2-2; assembly: GCF_049897785.1. NCBI lineage: Bacteria > Pseudomonadati > Pseudomonadota > Gammaproteobacteria > Pseudomonadales > Pseudomonadaceae > Pseudomonas > Pseudomonas sp. TSRC2-2. The sequence continues at coordinate 283,713 of NZ_JAFCWZ010000008.1, read as the reverse complement.
CTCGAACCTGGGACCCAATGATTAACAGTCATTTGCTCTACCGACTGAGCTATCACGGAACTACATATTTCAATTTACAACAGTGAAACCTGAAGCTTCTCGACACCGTTTCGCATCGCTGCGTTCGTGTGTCTGAGGCGCGCTATTCTACAACCTAGAACACCTCTGTCAACCCCCTAAATTGCTTTCAAGTTAATGATTTGCAACTTATTTCAGTTTTCAACCCAGTGGATTGAAACGCCGTCGGTGACTGACTGCGGGGCGCACTTTACAAGCCTTTTCCTTTGAGTTCAACAGCCTGGCGAAAAAAAGGCCTCGCAATGCGAGGCCTTTCCGGTTTCATTGCCGCTGAGGCTTAGCCAAAAACGATTTCGTCGTTCTCGACCTTGCCGGTGGCGGTGTCGCCCGGCATGAAATGACCCGACAGGATCAACTGCGCCAGCGGGTTTTCGATCCAGCGCTGAATCGCACGCTTCAACGGCCGTGCGCCATAGACCGGGTCGTAACCGACGGCAATCAGCTTGTCCATCGCTTCCGGACTCAGCTCCAGCTTCAGCTCGCGCTCGGCCAGACGACTGCGCAGACGACCCAACTGGATCTCGGTAATCCCGGCAATCTGATCGCGCGCCAGCGGCTCGAAGATCACCACTTCGTCCACGCGGTTGATGAACTCTGGCCGGAAGTGCGACGTCAGCGCGTCCATTACTGCCGCACGCTGCGCTTCACGATCACCGACCAGCTCCTGAATCTGCATCGATCCGAGGTTGGACGTCATCACGATGACCGTGTTGCGGAAGTCCACCGTACGCCCGTGGCTATCGGTCAGGCGTCCATCCTCAAGCACCTGCAGCAGGATGTTGAACACATCCGGATGCGCCTTCTCGACTTCGTCCATGAGGATCACCGAGTACGGCTTGCGACGCACGGCCTCGGTCAGATAACCGCCCTCTTCATAGCCGACGTAGCCCGGTGGCGCACCGATCAGACGAGCCACGGAATGCTTCTCCATGAACTCGGACATGTCGATCCGCACCATCGCCTCTTCGGTATCAAAGAGGAATTCGGCGAGCGCTTTGCACAGCTCGGTTTTACCGACACCGGTCGGGCCCAGGAACATGAACGAGCCGCTTGGACGGTTCGGGTCGGACAGCCCGGCCCGTGAACGCCGCACAGCGTTGGCCACAGCCACGACCGCTTCTTCCTGACCGATTACCCGTTTGTGCAACAGGCTCTCCATCTTCATCAGCTTGTCGCGCTCGCCTTCGAGCATTTTCGACACCGGGATGCCAGTCCACTTCGACACGACTTCAGCAATTTCTTCTTCAGTGACCTTGCTGCGCAACAACTGGTTTTCGCTTTTGCCGTGCTGGTCGACCATTTGCAGGCTGCGTTCCAGATCCGGGATCACCCCGTACTGCAACTCAGCCATGCGGTTCAGATCGCCTTTGCGCCGGGCTGCTTCCAGTTCCTGACGCGATTGCTCGATCTTCTGCTGGATCTGCGCAGAACCCTGCACTTCGGCTTTTTCCGAGTTCCAGATTTCTTCCAGATCGGAATACTCACGCTCGTGACGCTCGATTTCTTCCTGGAGTTTTTCCAGGCGTTTCTTCGCTGCGTCGTCACTTTCTTTCTTCAGCGCCTGGGATTCGACTTTCAGCTGAATCAGGCGCCGCTCCAGACGATCCAGCACTTCCGGCTTGGAGTCGATCTCCATGCGGATGCGGCTGGCGGCCTCGTCGATCAGGTCGATGGCCTTGTCCGGCAATTGCCGATCCGTGATGTAGCGATGGCTGAGCTTGGCCGCGGCGATGATCGCGCCGTCGGTGATCGCGACTTTGTGGTGCACCTCATAACGCTCTTTGAGGCCACGCAGAATCGCAATGGTGTCTTCTTCGCTCGGCTCATCCACCAGGACTTTCTGGAAACGTCGCTCGAGCGCCGCGTCCTTCTCTATATATTGGCGGTACTCGTTGAGCGTGGTCGCGCCGACGCAGTGCAACTCACCGCGCGCCAGCGCAGGCTTGAGCATGTTGCCGGCGTCCATCGAGCCTTCGCCTTTACCGGCGCCGACCATGGTGTGCAATTCGTCGATGAACAGAATGATCTGCCCTTCCTGTTTCGACAGCTCATTGAGCAACCCTTTCAGGCGTTCCTCGAACTCACCGCGATACTTGGCACCGGCAATCAGCGCGCCCATGTCCAGCGAAAGCAGGCGCTTGCCCTTGAGGCCGTCCGGCACTTCGCCGTTGATGATGCGCTGAGCCAGCCCTTCGGCGATCGCGGTTTTACCCACGCCAGGCTCACCGATCAGCACCGGGTTGTTCTTGGTGCGACGTTGCAGAACCTGAATGGTACGGCGGATCTCGTCGTCACGGCCGATCACCGGATCAAGCTTGCCGTCTTCGGCGCGCTTGGTCAGGTCGACGGTGTATTTGTCCAAGGCCTGACGCGATTCTTCGTGGTTGGCGTCATTTACCGCTTCGCCACCACGCAGGTTGTTGATCGCATTTTCCAGGGCTTTTTTGCTCACGCCTTGGCCGAGCAGCAACTTGCCGAGCTTGCTGTTCTCGTCCATCGCGGCGAGCAGCACCAGTTCGCTGGAGATGAACTGGTCGCCCTTCTGCTGAGCCAGACGGTCGGCCTGATTGAGCAGGCGCGCCAGATCCTGCGACATGTTGACGTCGCCGGTCGGGTTCTGGATTTTCGGTAGTTGATCGAGCTCTTTGGTCAGCTCTTTACGCAAGCTGTTGACGTCGAAGCCTACCTGCATCAGCAGCGGCTTGATCGAACCGCCCTGCTGTTCAAGCATGGCCTGCATCAAGTGCGCCGGCTCGATGGCCGGATGATCGTGGCCAACCGCCAACGACTGGGCGTCGGACAGGGCCAACTGTAATTTACTGGTTAAACGGTCAATACGCATGGGTCACCTTCCTTTTGAGCAGGCCGGACCTAAGAAACCATCCTGAATAAAGAAACCTGCCAGATACCGCTATAGATGCGGTCGATTCTGCAAGATTCAAGCGTCAGCGGGTTGATGCAGATCAGAGAGTTTAGCGGGTGAGCCAAACGAGGGAGGCAAAGCGACCGGTGCGCGACGCACGGCGATAGGAGAAGAAGCGCGAATCGCTCACGGTGCAGAAACCGCCACCATAAACAGCGCTGACACCCCGTTCTGCCAGACGCAAGCGCGCCAGCTGATAGATGTCGGCCATGAACTTGCCGGGGTTGTCGCTCGGCACGAAAGCCGTTGCCGCTTCCGGCAACTGATTGACGAAGACGTCGCGAACTTCCGCGCCGACTTCAAAGGCTTGCGGGCCGATGGCCGGGCCGAGCCAGACCAGCACGTTCTCAGGTGCAACATCGAGGCTGTCGAGGGTGGCTTCAAGCACACCCGCCGCCAGCCCGCGCCAACCGGCATGCGCTGCCGCCACCCGAGTGCCGGCGCGATTGCAGAACAATGCCGGCAGGCAATCGGCGGTCATGGCCGTGCAGGCGATACCGGGCTTGTCTGTCCAACTGGCATCTGCAGTCGCAACGGTGCCCGGATCAGCTTGCGCCACGGTGATCCCGTGCACTTGCTGCAACCAGGCAGGCTGTATGGAGAAGTGATCAGTCAGACGCCGACGGTTCTCGGCGACGGCCTGCGGACGATCATCGACATGATCGCCCAGATTCAGGCTGTCGAATGGCGCCTCGCTGACACCACCCTCGCGGGTGGTGACACAGGCCTTGACGCTGGCCGGCGCAGGCCAGTCCGGCGTCAGCCAGTTCATCCGACGAAGGCCTCGCGATCCTGCTTGAGCAGGGTCAGCAGCCAGACGAAATCTTCCGGCAGCGGCGATTCCCAGCTCATGCGTACACCGCTCGTCGGGTGATCGAGTTCGAGGAAGCGCGCGTGCAGGGCCTGACGCGGGAAGTGCTTGAGCGATTCGACCATGGTCGGGTTCGCCGCTGGCGGAATGCGGAAACGCCCGCCGTACGCCGGGTCGCCGACCAACGGGAAGTTGATGTGCGCCATGTGCACGCGGATCTGGTGCGTGCGACCGGTTTCCAGCTTCACCCGTACATGGGTGTGCGAACGGAAGCGCTCGAGCACGCGGTAGTGGCTAACCGCAGGCTTGCCGCCTTCCATCACTGCCATGCGCTGGCGTTGCTGGCCATGACGACCGATCGGCGCATTGATCTTGCCGCCGGCCGTGACTACACCGATGACGATGCATTCATAGATGCGGCTGACGCTGCGGCTCTGCAATTGCGCAACCAGTTTGGTCTGCGCCTGAATGGTCTTGGCCACCACCATCAGACCAGTGGTGTCCTTGTCCAGACGGTGGACGATGCCGGCACGCGGAACATTGATGATGTCCGGCACATGGTGCAACAAGGCATTGAGCAACGTGCCATCGGCGTGACCGGCAGCCGGGTGCACCACCAGGCCCGCAGGCTTGTTGATCACCAGAATGTCGTCGTCTTCATAGACGATGTCGAGTTCGATGTCCTGGGCGATCCACTCGCCCTGGGCTTCCTGCTCGGCAGTCAGCTCAAGGATGGCACCGCCATGCACGATGTCGCGCGGGCGGATCACCGCCCCGTCCACAGTCAGGCGACCTTCTTTGATCCAGGCGGAAAGGCGCGAGCGCGAGTGCTCAGCGAAGAGTTGGGCGGCGACTTGATCGAGGCGTTGGCCGCCCAATTCGGACGGCACCTCTGCGCGAAGTTCTATTTTATCGGACATGCTCGGACTGGGCGTCGGCACAGCCTTTGGTTTCGGCTGCGCGCTTGTGGTTAAATACGGCGTCTTTTGCCCCGAGGCTTTTCAACGGGGCGCTCATCATAACAGGACGGCCCCGCCCAAGACAGCGGCCGTCATAGGGACGCAAGCCGCCATGCAAGTGAAACACCTGCTGCTGATCGCCATCCTCGCATTGACCGCTGCTTGCTCATCGAAGGAAGTCGTAGACGAAAACCTCAGCGAAGCCGAGCTGTATCAGCAGGCTCAGACTGATCTGGACAACAACAGCTACACCAGCGCCACAGCCAAGCTGAAGGCCCTGGAATCGCGTTATCCGTTCGGTCGCTACGCCGATCAGGCTCAGCTGGAGTTGATCTACGCCAACTACAAGAACGCCGAGCCGGAAGCTGCAAAGTCTGCCGCCGAGCGTTTCATTCGTTTGCATCCGCAGCATCCGAACGTGGATTACGCGTACTACCTCAAGGGTCTGACCTCGTTCGACCAGGACGTCGGCCTGCTGGCGCGCTTCCTGCCGCTGGACATGACCAAGCGCGACCCGGGCGCCGCCCGTGACTCGTACAACGAGTTCGCGCAACTGACCAGCCGCTACCCGAACAGCCGCTACGCGCCGGACGCCAAGCAGCGCATGATCTACCTGCGCAACCTGCTGGCCGCCTACGAAATCCACGTCGCTGACTACTACCTGACCCGTCAGGCTTATGTAGCCGCTGCCAACCGTGGCAAATACGTGGTGGAGAACTTCCAGGAAACCCCATCGGTCGGCGACGGCCTGGCGGTGATGACCGAAGCCTACCAGCGTCTGCACCTCGACGATCTGGCGGCCACCAGCCTGGAAACCCTCAAGCTCAACTACCCGGACCACTCGAGTCTGCAGGACGGCCAGTTCGTGCCACGCGTGGCCGAAGCCGACAACCGTTCGTTCCTGAGCAAGGCGACTTTGGGCCTGATCGAATCGCGTCCACCGCTGCCGCCGGGCGAAACCCGCGCCAACCAGGACGTGCAGAAGCAGTTCCAGGAAGCGAAAGATGCGATCCCGAACGAGCTCAAGCCTAAAGACGAGAATGGCGACGTGATCGAAGAGCCAGAGCCGGAATCCAGCGACACCGATCGCTCGTGGTTCAGCTACATGACCTTCGGCGTGTTCGACTGATTACATCGGTTGAACAACAAAGGGAGATCTGCGGATCTCCCTTTTTTATTGCCGCGCTTTAATTGGCTGGGCGCTGATCCGGTCCTTGGCTAAACTGCCGGATCATCAGTCGAAAAGCCGCTCATCATGCTTCGTTTATTGTTCTGGATTGCCCTGATCTTCGCCGCCATCTGGCTCTGGCGCAAATTCAAGGCCCCCGCCTCGTCCACTCAAACGCCGCGCGAACAGGACGCCCCGCCGATGGTGCGCTGCGCCCACTGCGGCGTGCATTTGCCGCGCGACCGCGCGCTGGGCGACCAGCAACAATGGTATTGCAGCCAGGCTCATCTCGAGCAAGGCCCGGGCGCCAGTGGTCGCTGAGGCCGCCCAAGCCGACCAGAAACAGGCTCAGCGTCTGCTGCGCCTTTATCACCTGTACCGATTGAGTGTCGGCATCACCCTGGTGCTGCTGATCTCCAGCAACATGGACAACCGCCTGCTGACGTCGGCCAACGACGATTTGCTGCGCGGCGGCAGTTGGCTTTACCTGATCATCAACATGCTGCTGGTGGTGTTCCTCGAAAGCACCCGCCGCCCGGCGCAACTGTTCGGCCTGGCCCTCGTCGATGTGCTGCTGTTGTGCGGCCTGTTCTACGCGGCCGGCGGCGTCGTCAGTGCGCTGGGCAACTTGCTGGTCGTCTCGGTGGCGATCAGCAACACGTTGCTGCGCAGGCGCATCGGCCTGCTGATTGCCGCCATCGCGGCGATTGGCATTGTCGGCCTGAGCTTTCTGCTGGGTCTCAGCCAGCCCCTCAGCGCCAACGCCTACCTGCAAGCCGGCACCCTCGGCGCGCTGTGCTTCGCCGCCTCATTGTTGGTGCAGGGGCTGATTCGCCGATTGGAGGTCAGCGAAACCCTGGCCGAACAACGCGCCAGCGAAGTAGTCGGCCTGGAAGCGCTCAATGCGCTGATCCTGCAACGCATGCGCACCGGCATTCTGGTGCTGGACGAACAACGCCGGGTGCAACTGGCCAATCACAGTGCGCAGAGCCTCCTCGGCCATAGCCACCTGCAAGGACATTTGATCGACGAGTATTCCCCCGCGCTGGTCGATCGCCTGCAAATGTGGCGCAACAACCCGACCTTGCGCCCGCAGAGCCTGAAGATCCCCGACATTGGCCTGGAATTGCAGCCTAGCTTCATCGCTCTTGAGCAGAGCCCGAACCAGCAGACGCTGGTGTTTCTCGAAGATCTGGCGCAAATCACCCAACAGGCGCAGCAACTCAAACTCGCTGCCCTCGGGCGTTTGACCGCCGGCATCTCTCACGAAATTCGCAATCCACTGGGCGCGATCAGTCATGCCGCGCAGCTGCTGGCCGAGTCCGAGGAACTCGATAGTGCAGATCGGCGTCTGACGCAGATTATTCAAGACCACTCCCAGCGCATGAATCGAGTCATCGAAAACGTCCTGCAACTGTCCCGCCGCCAGCAAAGCGCACCGCAACGGCTGGATCTCAAGCCGTGGCTGGAAAACTTCGTCGCCGAAACCCGCGAGCAGGCCACCGAGCGCCAGCATATTCATCTGCGGATCAATTCCGGAGACTTCACCACACTGATGGATCCCAACCAGCTGCGGCAGATTCTCGACAACCTGATACGCAACGCCTGGCGGCACAGTGCCCAACTGCACGAACTGGCCGAAGTCTGGCTGGCCCTGTTCGTCGACCCCGACAGCCAATTGGCAGTGCTCGAAGTGCAGGACAACGGTCCCGGCGTGTCGGCCGATGAACAGGCGCATCTCTTTGAACCGTTCTTCACCACCAGCAGCCAGGGCACCGGTCTTGGCCTTTATCTGTCCCGTGAGCTGTGCGAAAGCAACCAGGCACGCCTAGACTTCAAATCACGCCAAGGCGGCGGCTGCTTTCGCATCACCTTTGCTCACGGACGGAAACAAAGTTGAATACAAGCCCACGGCAAAAAATTCTTATCGTCGACGACGAACCGGATATCCGCGAGCTCCTGGAAATCACCCTGGGACGGATGAAACTCGAGACCTTCAGCGCACGCAATCTGGGCGAGGCCCAGGCGCTGTTACAGCGCGAGCACTTTGACCTGTGCCTGACCGACATGCGCCTGCCCGACGGCACCGGGCTGGATCTGGTGCAACACATCCAGCAACGCGATCCGCATCTGCCAGTGGCGATGATCACCGCATACGGAAACCTGGAAACGGCCATCAATGCGCTGAAAGCCGGGGCGTTCGATTTCCTCACCAAACCGGTGGAGCTGCCGCGTCTACGCGAATTGGTCAGTTCGGCCCTGCGCATGCCGACAGCGGGTGGCCTGGGCACGGCAATCGAACGACGGCTGCTGGGCGACTCGCCGCCGATGGCCAATCTGCGCAAGCAGATCGACAAGCTCGCGCGCAGTCAGGCGCCGGTGTACATCAGCGGTGAATCCGGCAGTGGCAAGGAGCTGGTCGCCCGTTTGATCCATGAACAGGGCCCGCGAGCTGGCCAGCCATTTGTGCCGGTGAACTGCGGGGCGATTCCGTCGGAGCTGATGGAAAGCGAATTCTTCGGTCACCGCAAAGGCAGTTTCACCGGTGCCGTCGAGGACAAGCCGGGGCTGTTCCAGGCGGCCCATGGCGGCACTCTGTTTCTCGATGAAGTTGCCGATCTGCCACTGTCGATGCAGGTGAAACTACTGCGGGCAATTCAGGAAAAAGCCGTGCGCAGCGTCGGCGGGCAGCAGGAGACGGTCGTCGACGTGCGCATCCTTTGCGCCACGCACAAAGACCTTGAAGCCGAAGTTTCGGCCGAGCGTTTCCGCCAGGATCTGTATTACCGGCTCAACGTCATCGAACTGCGCGTGCCGTCCCTGCGCGAACGCCGCGACGACATCGAGGCGCTTGCCATGCACGTGCTCAAGCGCCTGGCCAAAGACACCGGACAACCCGAAGCGCGCCTGCACCCGCAAGCGCTGGAGGCGCTGAAGAACTATCGCTTTCCCGGCAATGTGCGCGAGTTGGAGAACGTGCTCGAACGTGCGCACACTTTGTGCGAAAACCGCATGATCGAGGCGCAGGATCTGCGTTTGAGCGAGGGCAATTGCTCGGCGGATGGCGCATTGGCCGATCTGACGCAGATCGACAATCTCGAGGATTATCTGGAGAGCGTCGAACGCAAACTGATTTTGCAGGCGCTGGAGGAAACCCGCTGGAACCGCACAGCGGCGGCGCAGCGGTTGAGCCTTTCTTTTCGGTCGATGCGCTATCGGCTGAAGAAGTTGGGTCTGGATTAGATCGCAAAAGATCGCAGCCTTCGGCAGCCCCTACGGGTACGCATTTCAATGTAGGAGCTGCCGAAGGCTGCGATCTTTTGGTCTTGCTTTAGATGCGGCCCTCAGGTGCATACGGCTTCGGATCAATAATTGGCGAACGACCCAACATCACATCGGCAAACAACTGACACGACGCCGGCGCCAACACCAGCCCATTGCGATAATGCCCGCAGTTCAGCCACAACCCCTCGAAACCCGGCACCCGACCAATAAAGGGAACGCCTTCCGGCGACCCCGGCCGCAGCCCGGCCCAGTGCCCGACCACTTCGGCATCCGCCAGCGCCGGCAACAATTCGATCGCCGAGGCCTTGAGGCTTTCCAACGCTGCATCGGTTGGGGTCTTGTCGTAGCCTTCATGCTCCAGCGTGCTGCCGATCAAAATGTGACCGTCGCGACGCGGGATCGCATAACGCCCCTTGGCCAGCACCATGCTCGGCAGGAAATCAGCCGCGCACTTGTAGAGAATCATCTGGCCTTTGACCGGCTCGACCGGCAGCGTCAGGCTCAGCGTCTTCAGTAGATCACCGCTCCACGCCCCCGCCGTCAGGACAATCTGGTCGCCGTTGATTACGCCTGTCGGAGTCTGCACGCCGACCACGCGCTCGCCCTCGCGGACGAAGCCTGCAACTTCGCATTGCTCATGAATCGTGACATTGGGCAGCGCCAGCAACGCGGCTTTCAGCGATTTGACCAGCCGTGGATTGCGCACATTGGCGACATCGGCCATGTAGATCGCCCGGCTGAAACCGCTGCCGAGCACCGGCACCGAGTCATGCGCCGCCGAGATATCCACAGCCCGCAACGGCCGGTTTTCCCGCTCGGCCCAGGCCAGTGCGTCGGCTTCATCGTCCAGATCCAGCCAGTACAGGCCGGTGGTGTGCACTTCAGGATCAACCCCGGTGTCGGCAAACAAGCGCTCGCCGAGCTGTGGATAAAAATCCTGCGACCAATGCGCCAGCGCGGTGACTGCCGGGCTGTAGCGCCACGGGTACAACGGCGACACGATACCGCCACCAGCCCAGGACGATTCCTGGCCGACATTCGTGCGATCCAGCAGCACTACGCTGCGCATTTCGGAGGCAAGATTGTAGGCGGTGAGCAGGCCAATCACTCCGCCACCGACAATCACCACTTGCTGTTGCCTGGTCATGTTTGATCCAACCGTAAAAAAGACAGTGGGCGCAAAGGGCACCCGAAAAAGAATGCGTCAGCGGCCCCAGCAATCCTTGGCGGTCACTCCGGTGGTCGCGTTGTTCATGCTTCGCACGCCGGTATTGGTCAGGGTGAAATCCCCGCACTTGTCGGTCACCATCGCCGAGCCGGTTTTACGCGTCGCGGTGAGCACAAAGGTCTGGTCCGTCAGCGTTGGGGTGATGGTGTAGAAATCATTGCCCGTGCTCAGTCCAGTGACGCCGGTGTAGGCATTGTTACGGGTGTAGAAACGCTCAAGGGTCTGCGCCTGCTCCGAGAGCAGCGAGACCACTTCGGCGCGACGGCCCTTCTTCACGTATTCGTTGTAGCTGGGGATGCTGATGGTGAGGATGATCCCGATAATCGCGATGACGATCATGATCTCGATCAGGGTAAAACCTCGGCTGGATCTGCGCATGCCTCAAATTCTCGCTTACTGGATTTGTCGCCACATGATACGACGGCTTCCGCCGCCGCCCTTTTCCACAATGACCGTGATCGCGCCGCTGGTGTCAATCGTGCCCTTGCGCTCGCCGTTAGCGGAAATGAAGTTCAGGGTCGGATTGCCGCTGGTAAAAATCACACCACTGGATATCGTGTCATTGCTGTCGACCAAACGGTCGCCGGTTGTGTCGATCACGGCGTAGTTGAGCATCTTACCGTTGAACGCATCGAGTTCGACCAGTCTGCCCGTACCAAAGCTCGAACAAGGGTCGGTGGTATCGACGCTGGCAGTGGTAAAAACAACGCGCCCCAACACGATACTGGCCTGATTGATCACGCGTTCACCGGTCAGCACGTTGTTATACACCAGCGGCAGATACCAGCCTTTCTCTCCCGGATAGGTCGTTTCATTCTGGCTGGTGGTCAGGAACTGCCCGGAACTGCCGGAGAACGAACCGGTAATTGCCTGGGCCTGCAAACTGCTGACGGTGATTTGCCCGGCCCCACCTTCTGCATCCCAGATCGAATAGAACGCCTGCAGATCCTTGTTGGTCTTGTCGGCAGTTTCGTTGAACTTGCCGGTGCCAAAGAACACCTGTTTGCCGCCCTGTGGGTTATCCGCCAGCAGCGGTTGCGCGGTAATCGGCTGCGTTGCCCCGCCCGGGGCGGTGAACAAAGGCTTGCCGGCGAACGCCACGCCCCAGCTTTCTGCCCCGGGTGCGCTCAAGTCGAATTTCCACATGCGTCCTTTCAGGTCTCCACCGTAGGCAGCCTGCACTACGTTCAAGGAATTGACCCTGAGTTCCACAGAGGACAGACCGTTGCTGGTCTCCGTGCTGTCGACGACGATTTTTCTGATCAGTGAACCATCCAGCGCATCCAGCACATACAACGCTGCAACCCCCGAATGGCTGCCGTAGCCATTGGCAATGAATGTCGCCCAGCGACCATTGGCCAAGCGTGCCACTTCCGGACGCGCGTAGGCGTAACCCAGATCATTGAAAGCATTCGACGTGTTGGCCGTGGCCGGCGCACTGACTTCCCACTGTGCCTTGATCACGTTGCCTGCCGAGGCATCGAACAGTTGCAGTCCATAAAACGTTTTACCGCCAGCCCCCGTTCCGCCAATGGCCAGGGTTTTCCAGGTGGTGCCTGCCTGCGCATCGAACACGCCGACCTGACCGTCCACCAGAAACTTGTGGCTGACGCCGTTGACGTAGTTGGTGTCCGCGATCAGACGCAACGAAGGCAGCACACTGGAGGGCATATAAGCGTAACGGCGCGTGCCGTTCGCCGAATTGATCACATTGACGAAACCGTCGTTGGCGTTCACCACCAGGCTAGTATTCATGTTCGCAGCCTTGGTAGTCAGGTAGTTGGTGTAACTGCTGTCACCCGTCAGATCAGATGCGGTCTTGTCCGAAGGCGACGCGAGCACCAGCGGCGAATTGATGATGTCGCCGAGCAGCGCACTGCGAACTTTGAGCCCGGTCTTGTTGGTGCCTTTGCTCCACTCCACCAGTTCAGTGCCGCTGATGCCGGTGGGCAAGCCCTGATTCAGTGTGTTCTGCTGGGCTGGGGAAAAGCTGCCGAATGCCAGAGCAATTGGCGTATTGCTCAACGTGTTCCAGGACTGGAAAGTCGGCGCGGTGGCAGAGGGCACGATGGTGGTGTCGGTCGACCATTGCGCCGTCGAGGTATTTACCGTGCCGGTCGAGGTAAAGCCGAACGACCTGATCGTGCCGCGCCAATCCTTGGGATCGTAGGTTGTCTGGTAAAAACTGCTGCCACTGGTCAACGTGCTGCTGCTGGCAGCGCCGGCACCACCAGAGCCGGCTTTGGAAGTGATATCGCTCAATGCCGACGACAACGCCGCATTGAGCCCGGAACTGTCGGTCGCCTGGTAATACCTGCCCTGCCCATAACTGGCGGCGTCGGACAGCATGTCGTTATCCGCAGCGAAACCCACGGTGTAGGTGTTCATGTACTGCCTGGGAAAATCCACGGCGTTCCAGCTATTGCCGGCGGCGTCGGTACCGGTCGAGCGCATGTCGATGTCGAAGGCGAATTTGGCAATGTCATCCAGATAAAGCGTGTCGCCTTCACCGTCACCACTGAGGTTGTCGCCATCGTTATTCACGCCATCCCAGTTCGGTAACCGACCGCCTCCCAGCGGATCGTTGGTCGGGAAGGTACGGTCATAGGTCGGCAAGCCATCGGTAATCACCACGCCGTAGTTTTTCTGGCAGCGATATTGAATCGGGCTGGTGTAGGTCGCTGGCGTGCCGTTGTAGTAAGGCGCCAGGCCGCGCATGTAGCGAGTGACTTCGTAATAGCTCTCGGCTAACGGCGTGTTGGCCACCGCATTCAAGCCGTTGATCGATGAAATCAGCGCGTTGTAGTTGGTGTCTGCCTGGGCCTGGGTGACGCTGCCCGCGACTGGTGACAAATCGGTGATCGAGCGAGCGATAAACCCGCCGTTGCCCGGGTTGCTGCTGGTGGCCGGATTGAACGTCGACAGGCCCATGCGCAAGGTGCGATTGCTGCTCACCAGTGCAGTGGAAACGTTGCGCGCCACGTTCATCCGGTAATCGTTGGGGATCGCCCCGGTGGTGAAGTCGCGGGTTCCGTTGCTGTTAGCCAGGCCGACAATGTAAGAAATGTAATTGGCGGAATACCGGGTGTTTTCGTTGCCTACGGGGTCGGGGAGCTTGAGGCACAACGGCGCCACACTGTTGTTGTAGAACGCATAGGCGCCTCCCGAGCAACCCGAGGTTGGCAGGCTCGATAGAAACACCGTGTCGCCGGTAATCTGCGGCGCATTGAGTGCAGAGCACAGTCCGAGGAAAGCATTGCACTGCCGGGCGGGCGTGCGGTTGACGTTCGGGTTGAACTCGGTGGCGTAAATGATGCTGTTCATACTCCCCGAATCGTCGATCAGCAGCATCACGTTTGGCGCCACCGCTGCCGCGCTCAGCAGCGGTGAATCGGACGGCGTGAATGCCCAGGCCGGCGCCGCCAGATAGAAACTCAGCAGCATGCCGATCAGCAGCGACACGCCGCGCTCAATACTTCGCATAGACACTCTCCACCACGCTACGCGAATTGCCGGCGATGCCGACCGCAGTGACTCGATACAAGGTCGCCGAGGTGTTGGTAGGTACGTTCACCGCGGTCAGGGTCGTGCCGATGTTTTGCACTCCGTAAAAACCGTTACCGGCGGCGATCCAGGTCACCCCGGAAGCTGAATTGAAGCCGGCCGCATTGATCACTGACGATTCCGCCGGCGGCAAACATTGAGTCGTGCCGCTGCACACCGCCAGAGAGTAGCTGTCCAGTTGCACAGCGCTCTCACCAACACGCAGCGCCGCTTCGGCCGCCTGAAATGATTGATTGCGCAGGCTGACGCTACCGGCCATTTTTTCCTGCAGGTTGGCGCTTTGCATTGAGGACAATCCGATCAAGGTAAGCAACAGCAGGAACACCAGACTGACCAACAAGACCATGCCGCGCTGTGCCTGACGTTGTTGCAAGCAAATCCTCATCATCACCCCCTCATTGCAAGCGGTTGCGCAATGCCGCAACCACGTTGAAGGTTTGGTTGCGCACCCGGTTGTTCGGGTCGGTGAGGGTCAGGCTCAGGCGCACACTGCGGATGCGCGCGGGATCGGCGGGGTTACTGCTGTAGGTTGAGGCTGCGACTTCGGTCGCCGAGCTGGCCAGGCCGAACGTGACGTTGAAGGCGCTGACGTTGTTCACCAGCACTTGCTGCGCCGGATTGCCGCTGCCAGTGCCCATGAGGATTTGGTTATTGCTGAAACTGTAGATCAGGCGCCGGATCGGGAAAGCAATTTGCCCCGTGGTCGGGCTGCGCAACCCGCTGTAGGCGACCGCGCTGTTGCGACAATCGGAGATCACCGTCCACGTTGGTGTCCCCCCGCCGCTGCCGACATCGGCAGTGACCAGGGTCAATTTGAGATTGGCGTTATCCCAGTCGATCGGAATGAGCTGCGCTGTGTTGAAATCGCCCGCGCTGCTCGAATCAGTGATGGTGCCGAGACATCCGAACATGCCGACCATACGGATTTCCTGAATCATCTTGCTGAGAACGAAACGCGCGTCTTCCTGCATTGCTGCGGCGCTGTTCTGACTGACGTAGGTGTTTTTCGCGGCGATGAAGATCTGCACCACACCTAGCACGACGATCAGCCCCAACGCCAACGCGATCAGCAATTCGATCAGGCCGAAACCGCGGTTGGCGTGCTTCATGGCGTCGCCACCGGGTCGACCGCCGCACGGCTGGTCAGCACGAAACTGCGCTGGGCGCTGGCAGCGTTGGCCGCGCGAGCATCGCTCCAGGTAATTGTGATGGTATAGACCCGTTGATTGAGGGTGATGCTGCCCGTCGCGGTCGGGCCGCCGAAGCTTGCGATATTGCTGGTGAAGTCGTAGAGATCCTGATCCCGCGCAACACTGAGATTGCCCGAGGTTGGTGGGGTAACGGTGTAGTTAGCGCCGGAGTTGGCGCGAATGCGGTCCATCATGTCATAGGCAATGAAGCTCGCCTGACTGGTCATCCGTGAACTGTCAGTGTACTTCAGCGCATTGAGTTGCACCGCTGCCGCGCCCAACAGCCCAACGGTCAGAATCAGTAACGCGACGAGCACTTCGATCAGCGTCATGCCCTCCTGTGGGTTTTTGCTCCCTGCCCTCATCCGCAATTTCCACCCAGTTGAATGCGTCCGTTCAAACACACGTTCAGCGTCCTGCTTTGCGTGCCCAGCGTGTAACCGATGGCCACCGCCGTCGACGGCGCCGCCAAGCCGCCGAGACTATTGAAATCCAGTGCGGTCACTCCTGAGGGTAGCGTCAGAGTCGCGCCACTGCTCATTGCTGGAACAACCCGCAACACATTGGCCGGATTGCCAGTACTGTCATAGACCGCCAGCTCACCGGTCCAGACACTGCCGCCAGCGGTCGGGCGCAGACGCGTGGTCACGCCACGGTTGATGGCTTCGAGCCGGGCGAAATTTATTGCGCGCTGCAAGTCGCCGACTTCGGTATCCGCCTTGCTGCTCTGGATCGTACGGGTAAAGGCCGGCACCGCCAACGTGATCAGCACCAGGAACACCGCGATGGCGACCAGCAACTCGACCAGCGTGAAACCTTTTGTACGAAGATCCATCGATGCCCTCCGTTGCCGTCGGCTATACCTGCTTCTACACGCTAGAACATTCGCTCGGCACGCGCCGACTGATTTGCCCTGCGCGGCGCACGGATTGCGCCGCTCATACCATTCCAAGGAGGGATGTTTCATGCCCCAACACGGTTTCAGCCTGATTGAACTGCTTATGGGACTGGCGATTGCCGCAATTGTTCTGCTGCTGGTCAGCCCGGCGTTCGCCGCGCTCACGCAAGCGACTCAACGCGATCATGCCGCGCAGTCGCTGCTCGAAGGTATCCGCCACGCTCGAACACTGGCTATGACCCACAATCAAGTCGTGGTGATCCATGGCATCGACGGTGACTGGAGTCAGGGCTGGCGCATCATTCTGGATATCAGCGGCAAGGGGCCGCAGGACAGCAGCAACCCGCTGCTGGTTGAGCGCGCCAGTGAGGCGAAGGTGCCGATTGTCGGCAACTGGTGGGTAAGCCGCTACGTGCGGTTCAGTCATCTGGGGCAGCCGCTGATGCCGGGACGGCGATTCCAGGCGGGGACGATACACATCTGCTCGCCGCGCGCACCCGTCAGCCAGCGCCAGATCGTGTTGGCGGCGACCGGTCGCGTGCGCCTGAACAGTCAGGAGACCGAACAGGCGTTGTGCGACAGAAGCAGAAACCTCAGATTGAACGGACGCGCAGCTCTTTCGGCATCGAGAACGTGATGTTCTCTTCACGACCGGCCAGTTCGTCTGCACCGGTCGCGCCCCAGGCCTGCAATTGCTGGATCACGCCACGCACCAGCACTTCCGGTGCCGAGGCGCCAGCGGTGATGCCGATACGCTCGACGCCGTCGAACCAGCTCTGTTGCAGGTCTTCGGCACCGTCAATCAGGTAGGCCGGGGTCGCCATGCGCTCAGCCAGTTCACGCAGACGGTTGGAGTTGGAGCTGTTCGGGCTGCCAACCACCAGTACCACATCACACTCGTCGGCCAGTTGCTTGACGGCATCCTGACGGTTCTGCGTGGCGTAGCAGATATCGTCCTTGCGCGGGCCACCGATCGCCGGGAAGCGAGTGCGCAGCGCATCGATAACGCGACTGGTGTCATCCATCGACAAGGTTGTCTGGGTGACGAAGGCGAGTTTGTCCGGGTTGCGCACCTGCAACTCGGCGACATCTTTCTCGTCTTCGACGAGGTAGATCGCGCCGCCGTTGCTGGCATCGTACTGGCCCATGGTGCCTTCGACTTCCGGGTGACCGGCGTGGCCGATCAGGATGCACTCGCGACCGTCACGGCTGTATTTGGCGACTTCGATGTGCACCTTGGTGACCAGCGGGCAGGTTGCATCGAATACTTTCAAGCCACGACCGGCGGCTTCGTTGCGCACGGCTTGCGAAACACCGTGGGCGCTGAAGATGACGATTACGTCATCGGGCACCTGATCGAGCTCTTCGACGAAAATCGCGCCACGGCTGCGCAGATCTTCGACGACGAACTTGTTGTGCACCACTTCATGACGCACATAGATCGGCGGCCCGAAGACTTCCAGGGCGCGGTTTACGATTTCGATCGCCCGGTCCACACCGGCGCAGAAGCCACGGGGGTTGGCGAGTTTGATTTGCATGCTGTGCCTCGTGTCTTGCGCGCGAAATATAGGTACGTCCTGCTGTTCGAGCACTATGCTCAAAAACAGCAAAAATCTAATGTGGGAGCGGGCTTGCTCGCGAAAGCGGTGTGTCAGACAACTCAATTTTGAATGTCAGTCAGCATTCGCGAGCAAGCCCGCTCCCACATTTTTGACCACGTGCGGTCAGTTATAGCGCTTTGACTGAAATGATTTCCACGTCAAAGGTCAATGTCTTGCCGGACAGCGGGTGGTTGAAGTCAACGGTCACTTGCGCGTCGTCGAACTCTTTTACCACGCCCGGCAATTCAGTATTGGCCGCATCGTTGAAGATCACCAGCAAGCCCGGTGACAACTCCATGTCGGTGAACTGCGAGCGCGGGATGGTCTGCACGTTCTGCGGGTTCGGCTGACCAAAAGCGTTTTCCGGCTCGACGGTCAGGGTGCGCTTGTCGCCGGCCTTGAAGCCGAACAGCGCGGCTTCGAAACCCGGAAGCAGGTTGCCGTCACCGACCTTGAAGGTCGCCGGCGCCTTGTCGAAGGTGCTGTCGACGGTGTCGCCGTTTTCCAGGCGCAAGGCAAAGTGCAAGGTGACTTCGGTGTTCTGGCCGATGCGTTGCTCAGTCGATAGCGGATCAGTCATGAGCGGTCTCTTCGGTTTTTTTCGATTTGAACATGTCCAGCGCCAGCATGATCGCGCCAACCGTAATTGCACTGTCGGCAACGTTGAACGCCGGGAAATACCAGCTGTTCTGCCAGTGCACCAGAATGAAGTCGATCACATGGCCCAGGGCAACGCGGTCATACAGATTCCCCAGCGCGCCGCCCAATACCAGGGCCAGCGCGATGGCCAGCCAGGTGTCATCGCGGCCCAGGCGCTTGAGCCAGACCACCAGCACGGCACTGACGACAATCGCGATCAGGGCAAACAGCCAGCGCTGCCAGCCGGAGCTGTCGGCGAGGAAACTGAAGGCAGCGCCGGTGTTGTAGGCCAGTGTCCAGCTGAACAGATCGGGAATGATCACGATCTGCTGGAACATTTCGAGTTTGCTTTCGAAGTAGAACTTGCTGGCTTGGTCTATGACCAGGACCAGCAAGCTCAACCACAGCCAGCTCAGCCGTCCGAAACGGCCAACGGCATTAGGCATAGTGGCGAACCTCGCCAGCGCCGCTGATGTTGTCGACGCAACGTCCGCAGATTTCCGGATGTTCCGGGTTCACGCCGACGTCTTCGCGGCAATGCCAGCAACGCGCACATTTCGGGAATGCCGACTTGACGATCTTCAGTTTCAGACCGCTGACTTCGGTGGCGACCGCGTCCGCCGGAGCCTGAACAAATGGCGCAACACTGGCGGTCGAGGTGATCAACACGAAGCGCAGCTCGTTGCTCAGCTTGGCCAGATCGGCGCTCAGCGCCTCTTCGGCAAACAGCGTCACTTCGGCCTGCAGGTTGCCACCGACGGCTTTCGCCGCGCGCTGGATTTCCATCTCTTTGTTGACCGCGACTTTCACTTCCATGATGCGATCCCAGTAGGCGCGACCCAGCTCGAAGCCTTCCGGCAGTTCGGTCAGACCTTCGTACCAGGTGTTGAGCATGACCGACTCGTTACGCTCGCCCGGCAGGTATTGCCACAGTTCGTCAGCAGTGAAGGCGAGGATCGGCGCGATCCAGCGCACCAGCGCCTCGGAGATGTGGAACAGCGCGGTCTGGCACGAGCGACGGGCCTTGCTGTCGGCGCCGGTGGTGTACTGGCGGTCCTTGATGATGTCGAGGTAGAAACCGCCCAGCTCCTGCACGCAGAAGTTGTGGATCTTCGAGTAGACGTTCCAGAAACGGTATTCGCCGTAGTGCTCTTGCAACTCGCGTTGCAGCAGCAGCGTGCGATCCACCGCCCAGCGATCCAGCGCCAGCATGTCTTCGGCCGGCAGCAGGTCGGTGGCCGGGTTGAAACCGGTCAGGTTGGAAAGCAGGAAGCGCGCGGTGTTACGGATACGACGATAGGCGTCGGCGCTACGTTGCAGGATCTGGTCGGATACCGCCATTTCGCCGGAGTAGTCGGTCGAAGCGACCCACAGACGCATGATGTCGGCGCCCAGGGTGTCGTTGACTTTCTGCGGCGCGATCACGTTGCCCAGCGACTTGGACATCTTGCGCCCGGCTTCGTCGACGGTGAAACCGTGGGTCAGCAGTTCGCGGTACGGCGCGTGATTGTCGATGGCGCAACCGGTCAGCAAGGACGAGTGGAACCAGCCACGGTGCTGGTCCGAGCCTTCCAGGTACAGGTCGGCACGTGGGCCGGTCTCGTGACCCATCGGGTGCGAACCGCGCAGGACGTGCCAGTGCGTGGTACCCGAGTCGAACCAGACGTCGAGGGTGTCGCTGATCTTGTCGTACTGCGGCGCTTCATCACCGAGCAGTTCGGCGGCGTCGAGCTTGAACCAGGCTTCGATGCCTTCGACTTGGACGCGCTTGGCCACTTCTTCCATCAGCTCGACAGTGCGTGGGTGCAGCTCGCCGCTTTCCTTGTTGAGGAAGAACGGGATCGGCACGCCCCAGTTGCGCTGACGCGAGATGCACCAGTCCGGACGGTTGGCGATCATCGAGTGCAGACGCGCCTGGCCCCAGGCCGGAACAAATGTGGTGTCTTCGATGGCTTTGAGCGAGCGCACGCGCAGGGTGTCGCCACTGGTGGGCTCTTTGTCCATGCCGATGAACCACTGCGCGGTGGCGCGGTAGATCAGCGGAGTCTTGTGGCGCCAGCAGTGCATGTAGCTGTGCTCGATGACCGTGGTGTGCATCAGCGCACCGACTTCGGTCAGCTTGTCGACGATCGCCGGGTTGGCCTTCCAGATGAACTGACCGCCGAAGAATTCCAGCGACGGCACGTACACGCCGTTGCTCTGTACCGGGTTGAGGATGTCGTCGTTGACCATGCCGTATTTCTTGCAGGTCACGAAGTCGTCCACGCCGTAGGCCGGGGCGGAGTGAACCACGCCGGTGCCAGCGCCCAGTTCGACGTAGTCAGCCAGGTACACCGGCGACAGACGGTCGTAAAACGGGTGACGGAAGTTGATCAGCTCCAGTTGTTTACCGGTGGTGGTGGCGATGACCGAGCCTTCGATGCCATAGCGGGTCAGGCACGCTTCAACCAGTTCCTCAGCCAGTACCAGCAACTTGTCGCCGGTATCCACCAGCGCGTAGTTGAATTCCGGGTGCACGTTCAGCGCCTGGTTGGCCGGGATGGTCCACGGGGTGGTGGTCCAGATCACGATCGCGGCAGGTTTGCTCAGCGACGGCAGGCCGAACGCGGCAGCCAGTTTGGCTTCGTCAGCGATCGGAAAAGCGACGTCGATGGTCGAGGACTTCTTGTTCTCGTACTCGACTTCCGCTTCAGCCAGCGCCGAGCCGCAATCGAAGCACCAGTTCACCGGCTTGAGGCCCTTGAAGACGAAACCGCCCTTGACGATTTCGGCGAGGGCGCGGATCTCACCGGCTTCGTTCTTGAAATCCATCGTCTTGTACGGATTGGCGAAGTCGCCCAGCACGCCGAGACGAATGAACTCG
The DNA here is from genome assembly GCF_049897785.1 of Pseudomonas sp. TSRC2-2. Taxonomy (NCBI): domain Bacteria; kingdom Pseudomonadati; phylum Pseudomonadota; class Gammaproteobacteria; order Pseudomonadales; family Pseudomonadaceae; genus Pseudomonas; species Pseudomonas sp. TSRC2-2. Next base: position 262,506 of record NZ_JAFCWZ010000008.1, on the reverse strand, counting down.
GACTTCTGCCCTTCGATCTGCTCGGTGGCGTAGGCACGGCACAGTTCGCGGGTCTTGTCTGCGCCCAGGTTCTTGCCGTGGGTCACTTCAACCTTGTGTTCGATCGGCAGGCCGTGGCAGTCCCAGCCCGGAACATACGGCGCGTCGAAGCCCGACAGGGTTTTCGAGCGGATGATCATGTCCTTGAGAATCTTGTTCAGTGCGTGACCGATGTGGATCGTGCCGTTGGCATACGGAGGGCCGTCATGCAGAACGAACTTCGGACGATCCTTGCCAATCTCGCGCAACTTTCCGTACAGGCCAATACTGTCCCAGCGCTGCAGGATCTGCGGTTCGCGCTGTGGCAGGCCGGCCTTCATTGGGAAGGCGGTGTCCGGAAGGTTTAGCGTGGCTTTATAGTCGGTCATTTAAGGCTCTTCATTAGCGATGGGCGCTAGGTGCGGCTAGTGCACGGGCGGTGGCGACATCCGCATTGATCGCCGTTTTCAATGCCTCCAGAGAGGCGAAGCGCTGCTCTTCACGCAGCTTCTGGTGGAAAACCACCGTCAAACGCCGGTCATACAGATCGCCGGCAAAATCTAAAAGATGGACTTCGAGGTGGGCCTTGCCATCACCTTGTACCGTGGGCCGTACGCCAATATTGGCGACACCGGGCCAGGTCTTGCCGTCGATATCGACATTCACCAGATACACCCCGGTGAACGGCACGCGACGACGCTTGAGTTGCACATTGGCAGTGGGCGTACCCAGTTGCCGGGCCAGTTTCTGGCCATGCAGCACACGACCGGCGATCCGGTACGGGCGGCCGAGCAAGCGTTCGGCCAGGGCAAAATCGGCGGCGGCGAGGGCGTTGCGCACTTGCGTGCTGCTGACGCGAATGCCGTCCAGCTCGACGGTTTGCGCGGCTTCAACGCTGAAACCGTGCATCTGCCCGGCCTGCAGCAGAAAATCAAAATCGCCGAGGCGATCGCAACCGAAACGGAAATCGTCACCGACCTCCAGATGCTGCACGCCGAGACCATCGACAAGGATGGTGTCGACGAACTCACTGGCGCTGAGCTTGCTCAGGCGCTGGTTGAAAGCCAGGCACAAGACCCGGTCGACGCCTTCGGCAGCCAGCAATTGCAGCTTGTCACGCAACCGCGCCAGACGTGCCGGCGCGGTATCGGGGGCAAAGAATTCCCGCGGCTGCGGCTCGAAAATCACCACGCAGCTGGGTACGCCCAACTCGAGCGCACGCTCACGCAGCCGGGCCAGGATAGCCTGGTGACCACGGTGAACACCGTCAAAGTTGCCAATAGTGGCGACGCAGCCCCGATGCTGGGGGCGCAAGTTGTGGAGGCCTCGAACCAGCTGCATAACGCGCTTCTTGCTCATAAAGTGGTCGATTATAACCACACCCGACGGCCGACGACAGGCAACACCGTAACGCAAAGTGAACGAGCCGACAAAACTGCCGGCCCACGCCTGTGGATAAAGGCTGAAACCTCAGCTCAAGGCCTTGCGATTGAAGTCACGCAGGCGGAAACCCAGCAACAGCAACATACCGAAATACGCCACCACACCAGCAACCACCAAAGCGCCAAGACGCAGGAAGCGCTCGAGCATGTGCCCCTCATCCCAAGCGGGCATGAAATGCATGCCCGCCAGCAACACCGCCGACATCACGGCCACCGCAACGACCAGTTTGAAGCCGAATCTGCCCCAGCCCGGCTGCGGCTGATACATCTTCTGCTTGCGCAGTTGATAGAACAGCAGCCCGGCGTTCAGGCAAGCACCGGCACTGATCGCCAGCGCCAGACCGGCATGGGCCAGCGGACCGATCAACGCCAGGTTGAACAACTGCGTACAGACCAAGGTGAAGATTGCGATTTTTACCGGCGTACGGATGTTCTGTTGCGCATAAAAGCCCGGCGCCAGCACTTTGATCACGATAATCCCGAGCAGGCCGACAGAATAGGCAATCAGCGCACGCTGGGTCATTTCAGCGTCGAAACCGCTGAACTGGCCGTATTGAAACAACGATACGGTCAGCGGCTCGGCGAGAATTCCCAGCGCCAGCGCACACGGCAGTACCAGCACAAAGCACAGGCGCAGCCCCCAGTCGAGGATCCGCGAGTATTCGTGGCGATCCTTACTGGCGTACGTTTTGGCCAGGGTCGGCAGCAGAATAGTACCGAGCGCCACGCCCAATACCCCCGAGGGCAACTCCATCAAGCGGTCGGCGTAATACATCCACGACACGGAGCCTGCGACCAGAAACGAGGCGAAGATCGTGTTGATGATCAGCGAGATCTGGCTGACCGAAACCCCGAGAATCGCCGGCAGCATCTGCTTCATCACCCGCCAAACGCCGCTGTCGCGCAGGTTCAGGCGCGGCAGCACCAGCATGCCGATCTTCTTCAGGTGCGGCAGTTGATAGAGCAACTGCGCCAGACCACCGACCAGCACCGCCCAGCCAAGGGCCATGACGGGCGGATCGAAGTACGGCGTAAGGAACAACGCGAACACGATCATGCTGACGTTGAGCAGCGTCGGCACGAACGCCGGCACGGAAAAACGGTTCCAGGTATTGAGGATCGCACCGGCCAGCGACGACAGCGAGATCAGCAATATATAAGGGAAGGTCACCCGCAACAGATCGGAGGTGAGCTGGAATTTCTCCGGCGTATCAGTAAAACCCGGGGCCGTGGCCCAGATCACCCAAGGCGCGGCGATCATGCCCAGCACGGTCACAATCGCCAGCACCAATGTCAGCAGGCCAGACACATAGGCAATAAAAGTACGCGTTGCCTCCTCGCCCTGCTGGCTTTTGTACTCGGCAAGAATCGGCACGAATGCCTGGGAAAACGCCCCTTCGGCAAAGATCCGCCGCAGCAGGTTGGGCAGTTTGAAAGCAATAAAGAAGGCGTCCGTGGCCATCCCGGCGCCGAATGTCCGCGCGATCAGCGTGTCCCGAACAAAGCCCAGAATCCGGGAAAGCATCGTGATAGAGCTGACGGCGGCCAACGATTTGAGCAGATTCATTGAGAGAGTTTGTGCCTGTCGATAAACAGCAGGCGAACAATGCGCCTACTTGTGCGATACTCCGCGCCGCAACAGCACAGAGCCAAAGCTCGCGAGTTTACAGGTCAAGCGCCGGAAATAAATATCCCGCCTCTTTATACCTACCACTTAGCGGAACGATTCAAGTGCCCTTGACAAGACAAGTCTTCATCGGCATGATTCGCGGCCTATTTTGTTTGCTATTTCCTAAAAAGTCTTTCGAGGAGCTCGACGGTGGCCAACTCACCTTCCGCCAAAAAACGTGCAAAACAGGCTGAGAAGCGTCGCAGCCACAACGCCAGCCTGCGTTCCATGGTTCGTACCTACATCAAGAATGTAGTTAAAGCCATTGACGCAAAAGACGCTGAAAAAGCTCAAGCTGCATACGTTCTGGCTGTGCCAGTTATCGACCGCATGGCCGATAAAGGCATCATCCACAAGAACAAGGCTGCTCGTCATAAGAGCCGTCTGAATGGCCACGTCAAAGCGCTGAAAGAAGCCGCTTAATCGACGCAGTCATTAAAAAACCGACCTCAGGGTCGGTTTTTTATTGCCTGTGATTTAACAAATTCAGCGCAAAAAATGTGGGAGCGGGCTTGCTCGCGAATGCAGTCGGCCAATTGATATCTTCATCGACTGACATGACCCCTTCGCGAGCAAGGCCGCCCCCACATTGATCTCTACGGCGCTATTGCTGCACAGGCACCCATGGCAGGATCGGGATCGCTGTCACGGCATTCTGCGGACTGCCCTCGATCAAGCGATCGCTATAGACCAGGTACACCAGCGTGTTGCGCTTCTTGTCGAGGAAACGCACGACCTGCATGGTCTTGAATACCAGCGAGGTGCGCTCCTTGAACACCTCGTCGCCATCCTTCAACTCGCCCTTGAACTTGATCGGCCCGACCTGCCGGCAGGCGATCGACGCTTCCGCGCGATCTTCGGCCAAACCCAGACCACCCTTCACACCGCCAGTCTTGGCGCGCGACAGGTAGCAGGTCACGCCCTCAACTTTCGGATCATCGAATGCCTCGACCACGATCCGGTCATTCGGCCCGACGAACTTGAACACCGTCGATACCTGACCGATCTCCTCGGCCGAGGCCAGCAGCGGCATCGCCATCAGCAGACCCAACAATCCTTTCGCTACACGCATCGAATTTTCCCTAGACCAGAATCAGGTTGTCACGGTGAACCAGTTCCGGCTCCGCCATGTAACCGAGCAAACCGACAATCGCATCCGACGACTGACCGATGATTTTTTGCGCTTCCAGCGCGCTGTAGTTAGCCAGGCCCCGAGCGATCTCACGACCATCCGGCGCCACGCAGACAACCATTTCACCACGACGGAAACTGCCTTGAACCAGCTTTACCCCCACCGGCAGCAGACTTTTATTGCCCTTGGACAACGCCGACACCGCCCCCTCATCCAGCACCAGCGTGCCACGGGTTTGCAGATGCCCGGCCAGCCACTGCTTACGCGCCGCGAGCATGCCGCGCTCAGGCGACAGCAAGGTGCCAATGCGCTCGCCCGCCTTCAAGCGGTCGAGCACCCGCTCAAGCCGCCCGCCGACGATGATGGTGTGCGCACCGGAGCGTGCCGCCAGACGCGCCGCGCGCAGCTTGGTCTGCATACCGCCACGCCCCAGCGCACCGCCGGTACCGCCCGCGACCGCATCCAGCGTCGGATCATCGGCGCGCGCTTCATAAATCAGCTGCGCATCGGGATTGTTGCGCGGATCGGCATCGAACATGCCATCGCGATCGGTGAGGATCACCAGCAGATCCGCTTCGACCAGGTTAGCCACCAGCGCCGCCAGCGTGTCGTTGTCGCCGAAACGGATTTCGTCAGTGACCACGGTGTCGTTTTCGTTGATCACCGGGATGACTTTCAGTTCGACCAGTGCGCGCAAGGTACTGCGGGCGTTGAGATAGCGCTTGCGGTCGGACAGGTCATCGTGAGTCAGGAGAATCTGCGCAGTGTGCCGGCCATGCTCGGCGAAGCTCGATTCCCACGCCTGCACCAAACCCATCTGACCGATAGCGGCGGCAGCCTGCAGCTCGTGCATGGCACTGGGTCGTGCGGTCCAGCCCAAGCGACTCATGCCGGCCGCCACTGCCCCGGAGGACACCAGCACCAGCTCGACGCCCGCTTCATGCAGCGCCACCATTTGCTCGACCCAGACACTCATTGCCGCGCGATCCAGCCCTTTGCCGTCAGCTGTCAGCAAAGCGCTGCCGATCTTCACGACCCAACGCTGCGCACCTGTCACCTTGCTCCGCATCATCTTCAACCTTAGCTTGAGGGCAGCGCGACCTGGCGCTGCCCGTGACGTTAATCGTGGCGATTGCTGACCAACGATCGATTTCCGGATACTAAAACGCCGCTCGATTGAGCGGCGTTCAAGTTTATCGCAACGGATCAGTCACGCACGTAAATGATTTCCGGACCGTCTTCGTCATCCACATCTTCTTCGTCCCAGTCATCGTCGCCGATGTCATGGACCGACTTCACGCCACTGCGACGCAGGGCACGCTTGTCATCCAGCGCCTGCAACTGCGCACGGGCTTCGTCTTCGATGCGCTGATCGAGATCGGCCAGCTCTTCCTTGTACGCAGGATCTGCGGCGAGGCGATCGGCACGGTCTTCCATGTAACGCATGATGTCGTGGCACAGTCGCTCGGTGCCGATCTTAGCAATGGCCGAAATCACGTACACCGGACCGGTCCACTCCAGGCGATCGACAATTTCCTTGACGCGAGCGTCATGCTCTTCTTCAAGGATCTGGTCGCACTTGTTCAGCACCAGCCAGCGATCACGCTCGGCCAGCGACGGGCTGAACTTGATCAGCTCGTTGACGATCACTTCCGCCGCGTCCGGAGCACTGGAGTCATCCAGCGGCGCCATGTCGACAAGGTGCAGCAGCAGACGCGTACGCGCCAGATGCTTGAGGAAGCGAATGCCCAGGCCGGCACCGTCGGATGCGCCTTCGATCAGACCCGGAATGTCGGCAATGACGAAGCTCTTCCAGCGATCGACGCTGACCACACCGAGGTTCGGCACCAGCGTGGTGAACGGGTAATCGGCGACTTTCGGCTTGGCCGCCGAGACCGAGCGGATAAAGGTACTTTTTCCGGCGTTCGGCAAACCCAGCAGACCGACGTCGGCCAGCACTTTCATTTCCAGTTTCAGGTCGCGCTGCTCGCCCGGCTTGCCCGGCGTGGTCTGGCGCGGCGCACGGTTGGTACTGGATTTGAAACGGGTGTTGCCCAGACCGTGCCAGCCGCCCTGCACCACCATCAGTTTCTGACCGGCCTTGGTCAGGTCGCCGATGACTTCCTGAGTAGCGGAATCGATCACCGTGGTGCCGACCGGCACGCGCAGGACCAGGTCTTCGCCCTTCTTGCCGGTGCAGTCGGTGCTGCCGCCGTTGGAGCCACGCTCGGCATCGAAGTGCCGGGTGTAACGGTAGTCGACCAGCGTGTTGAGGTTTTCGTCAGCCATCATGTAGATGGAACCGCCATCACCGCCATCACCACCGTTCGGGCCACCGTTTTCGATGAATTTTTCCCGACGAAAACTCATGGCGCCATTGCCGCCATCACCAGCCTTTACGCGAATCGATACTTCATCAACAAACTTCATAACCAACGCCTCTCGCCGTACGGACGAGCCGAAAAACAATCAAGACATAAGACTCTTGCAAAAATGAGCGCAGCGACCCCAAGACACGACCTGCATCGCACGCCGACAGCCCATACAAACAGCTTTGCAAGAGACTCACCCCACAAACGAAAAAGCCCCGTCGCAAGACAGGGCTTCTCCAGCGATCTCGCGATTAAGCCGCGATTACGCTCACGTAACGACGACCGAAGGCGCCCTTTACTTCGAACTTGATCACGCCTTCGATTTTAGCGAAGAGAGTGTGATCCTTACCCATGCCAACGCCGTAGCCAGCGTGGAATTGGGTGCCGCGCTGACGCACGATGATGTTGCCGGCCTTGATGACCTGGCCGCCATACATCTTCACGCCAAGGCGTTTGGCTTCTGAGTCGCGACCGTTACGGGTACTACCACCAGCTTTTTTGTGTGCCATGAGTTCAATTCTCCTAGTGAGGAATTAGGCTGTAATTAAGCCTGAATACCGGTGATTTTGATCTCGGTGAACCACTGGCGGTGGCCCATACGCTTCATGTGGTGCTTACGACGACGGAACTTGATGATGCGGACTTTATCGTGACGACCTTGGGAGATCACTTCAGCCTTGACGGTTGCGCCAGCAACAACTGGTGCGCCGATGTTCACGTCGTCGCCATTGGCGACCAGCAGAACGCGATCAAAAGTCACGGATTCGCCAGTAGCGATTTCCAGTTTTTCGATCTTCAGGTATTCACCTTCAGCGACCTTGTATTGCTTACCGCCGGTAACGATTACTGCGTACATGGTATTTCTCCGATAATCCTGCTCACCCAGCTCTTTATAAGAAGAGGTATTGGCTGGCATGGCTGCATGGGGCTGGAACGGCCCAAGTGCAATTGCGTAAGGCAGGTGCTGCCCAGGAAGTTCAGGGTGCGCGATTGTACGCAAGCAATCTGCGTCGCGCAAGTGGCCGTCCATCGCGCCTTGACAGGTCTGGACGGGGGTCCTAGCATGCCGCGCAACCCTTCTGGAGCGACTCTCGCTGATGCAACCCCAAGCTTTCTACCGCGCGGTGGCGGACGATTTTAGCGCCGTCGACGGCATCATCAAGAAGCAGCTGACGTCTCGAGTGCCGCTGGTATCGAAAATCGGCGATTACATCACCTCGGCTGGCGGCAAGCGTCTGCGTCCTTTATTAGTGTTGCTGTGTGGCAAGGCCCTGGGTCGCGAAGGCGATGACATGCGTCTGCTGGCCGCCACCATCGAATTCCTGCACACCGCGACCTTGCTGCATGACGACGTGGTCGACATGTCCGGCATGCGCCGTGGTCGTTCGACCGCCAACGCCATGTGGGGCAACGCCCCGAGCGTGCTGGTCGGCGACTTCCTGTACTCGCGCTCGTTCGAAATGATGGTCGAACTGGGCTCGATGCCGGTGATGAAGATTTTGTCCCAGGCCACTCGCATCATTGCTGAAGGCGAAGTATTGCAGTTGTCCAAGGTGCGTGACGCCAGCACCAGCGAAGAAACCTACATGGAAGTCATCCGCGGCAAGACCGCGATGCTCTTCGAAGCCTCGACCCACAGCGCTGCGGCCCTGGCCGGCGCGACCGCCGAGCAGAGCGAAGCCCTGCGCACCTTCGGCGATCACCTGGGTGTGGCCTTCCAACTGGTCGATGACCTGCTGGATTACAAAGGCGACGCGGAAACCCTGGGCAAGAACGTCGGTGACGATCTGGCCGAAGGCAAACCGACCCTGCCGCTGATCTACACCATGCGCGAAGGTACGGCCGAACAGGCGGCACTGGTGCGTCAGGCGATCCAGAAAGGCGGGATCGAAGACCTGGAAAGCATCCGCATCGCCGTGGAGGCGTCCGGTTCGCTGGAGTACACCGCGCAGCTGGCTCGCGACTACGTGGCCCGCGCGATCAAGTGCCTCGAGGCGCTGCCGGCCAGCGAATACCGCGATGCACTGGTGGAACTGAGCGAGTTTGCGGTCGCCCGCACACACTGATATTGCTGAAACAAGATCGAAAGATCGCAGCCTTCGGCAGCTCCTACACATCACCGTAGGAGCTGCCGAAGCCTGCGATCTTTTGCTTTTGACTGCCTCAAAAGCTAAAACCCTATACAATGTGCGCCCTTTTACCCTCCTGATACCCAAGGAACCTTAGTGAGCACGTTGCCACCCTGCCCGAAATGCAATTCCGAATACACCTACGAAGACGGTACGCAACTGGTCTGCCCTGAGTGTGCCCACGAATGGTCTGCCGGCGGCGAAGCCGAAGTGGCGTCCACCGATGACGTGAAGAAAGATTCGGTCGGCAACGTCCTGCAGGACGGCGACACCATCACCGTGATCAAGGATCTCAAGGTCAAGGGCACATCGCTGGTGGTCAAGGTCGGCACCAAGGTCAAGAACATCCGCCTGTGCGATGGCGACCACGACATCGACTGCAAGATCGATGGCATCGGCCCGATGAAGCTCAAATCCGAGTTCGTCAGAAAAGTCTGAATATTGCGTCATCCATCCCGCGCCAGCCGTGGGATGGAGCTTCACCCTCCCCGCCTCACCTCGGTTAAGTCACTCGATAGCCAAGCGCCAGTCGTTTTGACCTGACACAACCTTTACCCGGAAAAATCCTCTATCCGCCAATAGGCACTTGCTATTTGATGAATAAGAATTATTCTCATTGAAACCCTTCAAGGAGATGATACTCATGACTTATTTGATCGATGCGTGGCTGGACCGCCCACACCCCTACCTCAGAATCCTCCATCGGGAAACTGGCGAAGTCTGTGCGGTGCTTGAGGAAGAAGCCTTGCATGAGCTGCAGGATCAAGGTGATCTGGATGTCAGCAGTCTCAATTCCAGCGAACCGCTGGTTCTCAAGGAACTGGTGCGCAATCTGTTCCTGTTCTGCTATGCCCGGGCGTTGCGCCCGACCAATGAGTTGCACAACAAGATCGAAATATGAAAATGCAACAGGTCGCAGCGAGCCCTGTGGGAGCGGGCTTGCTCGCGAAGAGGCCGTAACATTCAACATCATCATCGTTGAATAACACACCGTCTTCGCGAGCAAGCCCGCTCCCACATGACCGAGCCCGCTCCAACCATCAAGCCTTACAGAACGTCCAGCAGCTCGACGTCGAACACCAGAACGCTGTGCGGCGGGATGCTGCCAACGCCTTGTGCGCCGTAAGCCAGTTCGCTCGGCACGTACAGGCGCCATTTGCTGCCGGCATTCATCAGTTGCAAGGCTTCGGTCCAGCCAGCGATCACGCCGCCGACCGGGAATTCTGCAGGCTGGCCGCGCTCGTAGGAGCTGTCGAACACAGTGCCGTCGATCAGCGTGCCGTGATAGTGCGTACGCACCTGGTCTTCACGGGTCGGCTTGGCGCCGTCGCCTTGTGTCAGCACTTCGAATTGCAGGCCGGAAGCCAGAGTGGTGATGCCGTCACGCTTGGCGTTTTCCGCGAGGAAAGCCAGGCCTTCGCCAGCTGCGGCTTCAGCCTTGGCAGCCGCTTCGGCTTGCATGATTTCGCGGATAACCTTGAAGCTGGCGGACATTTCTTCCTGGCCAACACGGCTCGGTTTGCCGGCGAAAGCATCGGTCAGACCGGCCAGGATCGCGTCCAGGCTGACACCCGGTGGCGGGTTGTCGCGCAGCTGGTCGCCGAGTTGACGGCCGATACCGTAGCTGACGCGGGTTTCGTCGGTGGACAGATTTATTTCGGACATGACACTGCTCCGCTGTGCGGACGGTTACAGGACTTGCCGTGCGTGCACAGCGCGTCCCGGCGCGCCCGGAACCAAAAGGGCGAGCAGACTAGCACAGATACCCCGGACTTGGGGCCGGGCCTACAGGGCCGAACGCCAGGCGAGCGGCACTTTCAGGCTTTCATCGAGGCCACCGACCAGACCACACATTTCATCGTGAACCGAGGTGTGCACAAGGTTGAACGGCAGAACCGGAAAGGCATGCAGCAGATCCCGCGCGTGCTCCACTGAGCGCAGCGTCAGCATATTGCCCTTGAGATCGCTCAACGGATACGCCGTCCCATGCATCCTCGCTTCCAGCAGGTAAATGCCCCCTTCCATCGAGATCAGGTTCAGTTCATCGACCTTCCTGGCAACAGCAAACGCGTTCAACTCTTGCAGGTTCATGGAAGCACCTCACACCGTGGCGAATCGCACCGTTACAGGGATAGGCCGGTGCGCTTGAAAGCACAAGGCAGAAACGAAACCGCCCGTCTGTTTCGCAACAGACGGGCGGCTTTTTGCCTGATCGGGTGATCAGTGCTTGGTGACCTTGTCGAGGTAACCCATGGCGAACGCCGAGATCACGAAGGTCATGTGAATGATCACATACCACATCAGATGCTCGGGATCGACGTTCTTGGCGTCCATGAAAATGCGCAGCAAGTGAATAGAGGAGATCGCCACGATCGACGCCGCGACTTTCATCTTCAGCGACGACGAGTCCATGGTGCCGAGCCAACTGAGCTTTTCCTTGCCTTCGTCGATGTCCAGCTGGGAGACGAAATTCTCGTAGCCGGAAATCATCACCATCACCAGCAGACCGCCCACCAGCGCCATGTCGATCAGCGACAGCAGCACCAGAATCAGTTCCGACTCGGCCATGGCGAAGACGTTGGGCAGGATGTGCACGATTTCCTGGAAGAACTTCAATGCCAGCGCCAGCAGACCGAGGGACAGGCCGATGTAGATCGGTGCCAGCAGCCAGCGCGTGGCGTACATTGCGTTTTCGATAAAGCGTTCCATTGACTCTCACACCAGGGGCTGGAAATGGCGGCGAGTATAACAGCCCGCTGTGACAGCCAGAAACCGCCGAAAAATCCGCCACCTGCGCGTGTGTGACAAAGCTTTTCTGCTAGTGTCCAAAGCATTGACAGCCCTATAACAGTGGACGGGACGCGTGGAAATGGATGTGCGATCAGCCTTGACGACTGCTGGAATATGCCTCGCCTTGCTCATCGGCGGTTGCTCGCCCAGCGATGAAAAACACGTCGCCAACCTCGACGAAAAAACCGCCACATTCGAACAGTCACTGGCTGCGGTCAGCGATCCGAAGCTCAAGGACGCCATTACCGAACTCGGCGGTTCACTGCTGTTGCTCGAACGGGCCCGGCTCAAGCTCGACGACATCACCCCGCACACCGAATACGGTGCCGACGCCCTCGCCGTGCTCAAGCACTACCCTACCCCGCAGGCGCTGGTCGATACGTTCATCAACGGCCTGTTCGTGCTGCACAAGGACGCCAGTTCGGATTACCTGACCGATCTGCAACCGGTATTCCCGTTCAACCTGAACATTCCCGGCGGTTTTCTGTTTCCGCACGGCATCGAGTGGCATTCGGTCACGCTGAGCAACAAACGGGTAATCGCCTGGCAGCCAGAGTGGTCGGAAACCGATCCAGGCATTCAGCTCAGCCCGTCCAGCTCCAACGTGACCAACCCCGACGACCTGACCGTGACCTACCCGTTCATCGACGGCCTGAACGTGGACAAGAAAACCCTGCCACAACCGGTCAGCCTGCAAGGCCAGGTCGAAGTCATCGCACCGCGTCGCCTGTACGGTTTCGACCTGACGCAAAAAGACGTCGGCCAGACCCGCACCAACGACAATCTGAGCGTCAAACTGCTCAAGCTGGAAAAGAATTACGCCGAGGTTGAAGTCAGCAACAGCCTGCCGTTGGCCCCAGAAGTCGCCGAAACCCGGATCAATCCGCTGATCGTCCAGGCCCGCGACGCCAGCGGCCAATACCTGGTGCGCGCCGGTTCGATCAACGAAAGCCCGGAGCAGGTCGCGTTCTATCAGCAACAACTGGCGCAGCTACAGAAGCAAACGAGCTGGAGCGATTCGCTGGAGAAACAGCTCAGCGACGACCAGCAGGCCTTCGAGAAAGGCCATCCGCGCCGCTACAACAAGGTCTACTTTCACGGCCCGATCGAAACGCTGGAAGTCAGCGTACTGGACTTTTCCTCAGCGACGATCACACGCAAAAAGCTCGACCTGCCTGTCCGCACCTTCAATCCGCACACCACGGCCAAAGCCGTGCAGCCGCTGGATCTTCCGGTGGTGGTGTATGACGATCTCGCCGCCAGCTGGCTCAAAGGCGCGGAGCTGACCGAACAACAATTGAAGGCCGGCGTGCGCATTCATCAATCGGTGGAAGAGCCCAGCGCGGCGCGTATCGAGTTTTCCCACCGCCGCACGTTCAATGACGAATTGCTTGGCGACGAACTCAACCCCGGCGTCAGCCCAGTGACCTTCTTCACGGAAAAGCGCGGCGGCAAACTCGACGAGCCGATCGAACTGCCGCCCGAGGCTTATCAGGTCGATCCGCTGCAAGCGACGATCACTTATGACCTGAACCTGTTCCCGGAAAACCCGGCGATCGCCGTGGGCTCGATGCCGTTGTTCCTGGCCACGGTGGCCAGGCAAACCTACGACGCGCCGTCATTGCCCAAAGGCCTGGCGATCAAGGACAACACGCTGGTGGTCGACCTGAAAACCTTCCCGGCCAACGAATGGCGTTTCTTCGTCAAGGACGACAGTGGCAATTACCTCAAGCAGATTCTCTCGGTCAGCCACGACGCCCGCACAGAAGGCCCGGCACTGCTTGGCGTGCATTACTTTTACGGTCGCCCGACTCGCGTGGAAACCTATCAGCGTACCGACCTCGCCACCGTGCAATACGGCTTTGAGGTCAAACTCGACAAGGCGCCGGTGGACGAGACGGCACCTTAACCGTTGAGGCTGCGCCCACGGCCGCCGTTGATCTGCCGCAACTGAGCCTGCAGGTGCAGGCTCCAGATCTGCGGATCATCGGCCAGTTCATAACCGTGCAAGGTCAGACTCTCAACAATGGTGTCGAGAATCGACTCGGCCGCCACCGGTCCGTGGAACGGGCCCTGCGCTTTGATCGCGGAAGGTTGTTCGCCAGCCATACCGGCGGCGAAGAGCAATGTCCACATGCCGTTATCGCCGGCCAGCGGCTTGACGGCGCATTCGATCCGGGTCACCAGACCCAGGCATTGACGGGTGAGACAGAGGTTGCGCGACATGGCGGCGACCCTCGGTAAAGCCGGTATTCAGCCCCCACGGGGGGACTGGCTCGATCCAGTGATACTGTCGATATCCTTGACCTGAGAATAGAAGAAAAGTGTCCCGCACAAGCCAAAAGGGACCAGAAGGCGCCGAATGGTCATTGTGTGAAGTTTGACGCCAGAGTAGTGGCACATTTGCCGAAGATGCCCACAAAATGAAAAAAAGAGGGAGAGGGCTTGCTCCCGAATGCGGTGTAACAGCCAACACAGTCGTCGACTGATACACCGAATCGGGAGCAAGCCCCCTCCCACAGGGTTGAGTGTGAATCCAGTCAGGCGGGTTTGGCTTCAGCCAAAGCCTCCTGCGCCAGTTCCTTCTCGGCCTCCTTCAGATCCTCCTCGCTGATCATCTCGGCAATGTCGCGCAGGCGCTCGACCACTCGGGCATTGATGCTGCCTTCGGGGAATTCGCCATCGGCATTCGGCTCCCCGGCAGGTTCGCCCACCAACAGGCTCAACGCCTCGTCGGCCTGACGCACCGCATACACGTGGAACTGCCCGGCGCGCACGGCGGCCAGGACTTTCTCATCGAGCATCAGTGTGGCGACGTTGGCCTGGGGAATGATCGCGCCCTGCTCGCCGGTCAGACCACGTGCTTCACAGAGCCGGAAGAAGCCTTCGATCTTCTCGTTGACCCCGCCGACCGCCTGCACTTCGCCAAACTGGTTGATCGAACCGGTGATTGCAAAACATTGCTTGAGCGGGGTTCTCGACAGCGCCGAAATCAGCGTGCACGCCTCGCCCAGCGACGCACTGTCGCCGTCGACGTAACCGTACGACTGCTCGAGCGCAATGCTCGCCGAGATCGCCAGCGGGAATTCCTGCGCATAACGGCTGCCCAGATACCCGGTGAGGATCATCACGCCTTTGGAGTGGATCGGCTGGCCAAGATTGACTTCACGCTCGATGTCGACGATGCCGCTGCCGCCCGGATAGACCGTGGCGGAAATTCGCGCTGGCACGCCGAACGCCGAATCGCCGACCTCCAGCACCGTCAGCCCGTTGCACTTGCCGACTGCTGCACCATCGGTATCGATGAGAATGATTCCGGCGAGCATGTCGTCGAGAATTCGCGCCGACACTCGCCCGGTGCGGGTAGCCTTGGCTTTCAGGGCGCGTTCGATATGGCCGGCGTCGGTCATTTCATCGCCGGCCAGATGACGAATGAAATCGGCCTCACTGACCAATTGGAACAGATCGCCAATGCGCGCCGACAAGCGCCCCTGATGCTCGGCCAGCCGTGCGCTGTAGGTCGCCAATCGTGCCACCGCATCGGCGGTCAACGGCGCCATGCCTTCTTCCGAAGTGCGGGTTTTCAGCAGTTGGGCGAATTGCTCCAGGCTTTCGTCGACCATCGGGATGTCTTCGTCGAAGTCGACCAGAACGCGAAACATCTCCTGGAAGTCCGGATCAAGATCCTGCAGCGTGTAATACAACTGCCGTGCACCGATGATGATCACTTTGACCTGCAACGGAATGTGCTGCGGGTTCAAGGTCACAGTGGCGAACCGGCCCATCTCGCCCAGTGGGGATTCCATTTTCAGTTTGCGCGATTGCAGGGCGCGTTTCAGCGCATCCCACACGAACGGCTCGCTGAGCATTTTTTCCGCTTCGAGTATCAGGAAGCCGCCATTGGCGCGGTGCAGTGCACCCGGACGCAACTGCCGGTAAGTGGTGTAGAGCGCGCCCTGATCCGTGGTGTATTCGATGCGGCCGAACAGGTTTTCGTAAGTCGGATGCGGCTCGAACACCACCGGCGCACCGCCGCTGGCCGGATGACCGACCACCAGGCTCGGCGCGTATTGCTCCTCAAGCAACTTGCGCGCGACGGCGTCAGTCTTGCTGTCATCGACCAGTTGCTCGACCACGGTTTTCAGCAGGTAGACCTGCATCGCCTGCAGATAACCGCAGACGGCGGCATTTTCTGCGTACTTCTCCGACAGCGGTGCCAACAACGGCTGCAACGCCAGCGTGATGGTTTCTTCGTTGAGCTGGCGCAGTTGATTGTTCGATTCGCGCTTCCACTGCGGCAGGCTGGCAAGTTCTTCGTTCAGGCGCTCTTCGAGTCCGGAAATATCATCGTGAAAGCGCTCGCGCTCGGCTTCCGGCAACTGGGCGAATTCGGCTTCGTCCAGCGCTTTACCGTCAAGCATCGGGGTGAAGGCGATGTTGCTGCTGTCGCGATACAAAGCGACGTCCTTTTCCAGGGCCAGGCGCTCGATGATGTCGAGGGCCTTGTCGTAGCGCTGGTTGAAAGCCCGGTCGATGGCGCTTTTTTTCTGCTGGTACGAGGGGTGCTCGAAGACTGCCGGGAAGGTCGCCAGCAGGTTGTCGATCAAGCCGTTGATGTCGCCGATGAACGAGGCCGCCGTGCCCGATGGCAGCTCCAGTGCGCGCGGTTCACGCGGCTCATCGAAATTGTTGACGTAGACCCAGTCCGCCGGGGTTTGCAGGCGCTTGCCTTCGGCCTTCAGGTAGCGTTTGACGAACGAGAAACGGCCAGTGCCGGGCTCGCCCATGACGAATACGTTGTAACCGGGGCGTGGCATCGCCACACCGAACTGCAAGGCTTCGACCGCGCGTTCCTGGCCGAGCACACCGCGAAAGGGCTCCAGATCATTGGTGGTAGTGAAGCTGAACTGTTCAGCGGAAAACGGACGAGTCAGCGCTTCGGGCGCAAGACGCAGGCTGGCAGCAACAGGATCAGGCATCGGGCTTCCTTAACAATCAGGCGGGGCAGGTAGCGGCATTCTGGCGCTGCCCGTGCCCCACTGGCAAGGCGCGCCACATGACAAAGCATAGACAAGCGCGCGGCCGACCGACGCGTTCCGGCAAATGGGGGTTTTATTCCAAATATTTTGCAAAAAGTCACGGAACCGCTGGAACGTGCCTAAACTCCAAACTGCGCGGCTGGAACTAATACCGGCCCACTGACACTTTCGGCGTTGTCCTCGGGCAGAGCGCGAAAGGCCAGAACCCTGTCCATTGGTATGCACATAAAGAGAACAAAGCTATGAAACGGATTCTTCTCGGTACTCTCTTCACCGCTGTATCCATCAACGCAATGGCGCAAGCTCCAGGCGGCCCGGATTGCGGTTGGGGCAACATGCTGTTCGAAGGTCAGCGTGGCACCCCGGCGCACTTCCTTGCTTCCACCACCAACGGCACTTCCGGTAACGCTACCTTCGGTATGACTTCCGGTACCAACGGTTGCTCGACCAACGCGTCGCTGACCTACGGCGGCAAATCCTGGTTCGCCATGAATGGCATGATGAACGAGCTGTCCGAAGACATGGCCAAAGGCAACGGCGAAGCGCTGACCACCTATGCCGTGGTACTGGGCGTGGCACCAGAAGATCGCGCGCACTTTGCCGCTGTCACTCACGAGCACTTCCAGCAGATCTTCAGCAAGGCTGACGTGACCGCTGAAGACGTGCATACCAACACCCTGGCGGTACTGAAGTCGGACCCACGTCTGGCCAAGTACGCCACTCAGGCTTAAGCTCGACCCCACCCGCTTCCTTCGGGGAGCGGGTTTTTATTTTTTGCCAAATGACGCGTTGCAGGAGCTGACGAGTGCAACGAGGCTGCGATCTTTTGATCCTCAAAAGCAAAGATCGCAGCCTCGCTGCACTCGTCAGCTCCTACAGTTCGATGGTATTGAATTTTTTCTTTTCGACTTAAGTTGCCGACTATGCTCAAACGCCTTGCCTGGCTGGCGCTCTGTGTCTGCGCCCCGCTGTCCGCCGCGCCTCACATCGATCCTCAACGTTTGCAGCAACTGGCCAACGATCGCTTCTGGATTTCCCTCGGTCACTACGAAACCGCCAAGCTCGGCGGTTGGCGCAGCTATGTCAGCGACAGGAAGTTTTTTCTCGCGCCCGACGGCAACGAACATCCGGACCGCGAACTCGCGGCCACCGTGCAGGCACTGTATGCGCCAGCCAGCCTTGGCGAGCAACACGCACAATGCGTTTACCCGGCGCGCACGCGCTGGCTGAAAGCCCAGCTCAACCTCAACGATCTGCCGACGCCGGAATGTGCCGAATACAAAAAGTGGTTCAAGGACGTCTCGCCGCACAGCGCAGTGATGATTTTCCCGGCCGCCTACCTCAACAGCCCTTCGTCAATGTTCGGCCACACCCTGTTGCGCATTGATCAGGCCGATGTACAGGCCGACAAGACCTCGCTGCTCAGCTACGCGATCAACTTCGGCGCCTATATCGAAGGCTCTGACAACAGCATTCTTTACGCCTGGAAAGGCCTGATGGGCGGCTACCCGGGGCTGTTCGCGCTGGTGCCCTATCAGGAAAAACTCTCCGAATACCGCAGCCTGGAAAACCGCGACCTGTGGGAGTACCGACTCAATCTGACCCAGGCTGAAACCGCACGCATGGTCGAGCATGTGTGGGAGCTCAAGCAGATCCAGTTCGACTATTTCTTCTTTGACGAAAACTGCTCCTATCGCTTGCTGGAACTGCTGCAAGTGGCGCGGCCAAGCCTGCGCCTGACCGAACAATTCCCACTGACCGCGATCCCGACTGACACCGTCAAAGCGGTGAAAGAGGCCGGGCTGGTCGAGCACATCGAATACCGCCCGTCCCGCGAACGTGAATTGCTCAGCCGTGCCGAGCCGCTGAGCGATGACGAGCAGCAATGGGTGCTGAAAGTCAGTGCCGATCAAAAGGTACTGCAAGAGCCGACATTCAAGGCGCTGCCCCGCGACCGTCAGGCGCTGATCGTCGACGCGGCCTATCGCCTGGAGCGCTACCGCGCCAACGGTCAGGAACGCGATCCACAACGGGCGCAGCGCAGCTTCGAACTGCTGCGGGCGATCAACAAGAACCCGGCTCCGGAGCTGGACATTCCGCAACCGGGTCTGCCCGAAGACGGTCACGAATCCCGCACCTGGCAGGCCGGCCTAGGCACGCGCGGCGATCGCGCGTTCGGCGAATACGGTTTGCGTATGGCCTATCACGACCTCAACGACAACGCCGAAAGCTTTCCCCTCGGCGCACAGATCGAGATCCTGCAACTGAAGCTGCGCCAGTACGAAGGCAACGACTGGCAATTGCAGCAACTGGATCTGGCGACCATTCGCTCGCTGACACCGCGCAACGAGCTGCTGCAGCCGTTGTCGTGGCAAGTCACCGGTGGCCTCGAGCGCGTCCCGGGCAAGCATGACGACGAAACGCTGGTCAGCCACGTCAACGGTGGCGGCGGCGGGACGTGGCAGCTGGGCGAAGACGTGCTCGGCTTTGCACTCGGCACCGTGCGCGTGGAGCACAACAATGACTTCGCCGAGTTCGTCTCCCCGGCCGGCGGTTTCAATACCGGGGTGCTGTGGAAAAATCCACTGGGCAATCTGAGCCTGGAGGCCAAGGGCGATTACTTCTTCAACGGTGAAGTACGCCGCAGCCTGAGCCTGAACCAGCAATGGGAGCTGTCACGCAACCTGGGTCTGGGTCTGCGTCTGAGTGCTCAGCGCGAATTCAGCCAGCTCGCCAGCCCTGAAACAGAACTCATGCTTGAAGTGAAGTGGTATCACTACTGATCCGCAGCCCTGCAAAAATCCTCTGTGGGAGCGGGCTTGCTCGCGAAAGCGGTCGGCCCGTCGATATTCGACTCGCCTGACACAACGCCTTCGCGAGCAAGCCCGCTCCCACAGTCGGATCTGTGGTCTGCAACGAATTACTCACACGCCTTTCACCGTCACCTGACGAATTCCCTTCTAGACTTTCCTCATGAGCCGAAAACCGGCGCGGGAGAGTGCAATGTGGCGGTGTGCGGGTGTGCTGGGCGTGTTGCTGGTGCTTGGCGGTTGCCAGACCACCCATGAAGATCTGATCGCCAAGGGTTACCCACCGGCGTTCGCCGACGGGTTCGATGACGGTTGCGTCAGCGGCCGGCAAGCCGCCGGTTCGATCAGCGGCGAATTTCGCAAGAACGTGCCGCGCTATCTCAAGGATCAGCAATACGCCGATGGCTGGGTCGACGGCTTCCGTCAATGTCAGGCGATGCTGGAAAACAAGAGCCGCGAAGACTATCGCAACGAACATTGGGACGAACGCGAGCGCGCCTGGCAGCAACAAAAGGATCAGGACACCGGGCGGGCCTATCGCTCGCAATAGGTCGCTTGCAGACATCCGTTGAAACCAAATGCCGGCGAGCATGGCCCAAATCCTTTAGAGGAGGACTTCATGAGCCGTGCATTCGTCAACGAAGACAACGCCGCCGCGCAGGCCGATCAGCCGGTCGAGCGCCAGGTCAGCACACAGCCCAATTATGTGACGCCGCAGGGCCTGGCGCAGCTGCAGGCGAAAGTCACCGAGCTGCAAGCCCGGCACGCCGAGCAAACGGCCAAAGGCGAGCAAGCCGACAAGCAACGGCTGGCGGATCTGCAACGCGATCTGCGTTATTTCACCCAACGCCTGAGCAGCGCCCAAGTGGCTGTTGCCGCGACCTCCACCGACAAGGTGCAGATCGGCAGCTGGGTCACTTATGCCGACGAGCACGACACCGAACACCGCGTGCAACTGGTCGGCGAGGATCAGGCCAACGCCAGTCAGGGCCTGATCAATTGGGCCTCGCCGCTGGGCCGGGCCTTGCTCGGCGCCCGGCTCAACGATGAAGTGTTGTGGCAGCGGCCTGCAGGCGATCAACTGATTGAAGTGATCCGCATCGAACCGGCTTAAACCACGCCTTGCGCCAGCATCGCATCGGCGACTTTGACGAAGCC
Source organism: Pseudomonas sp. TSRC2-2 (assembly GCF_049897785.1). NCBI lineage: Bacteria > Pseudomonadati > Pseudomonadota > Gammaproteobacteria > Pseudomonadales > Pseudomonadaceae > Pseudomonas > Pseudomonas sp. TSRC2-2. The sequence continues at coordinate 241,947 of NZ_JAFCWZ010000008.1, read as the reverse complement.
GGCAATGTTCGCGCCCTTGACGTAGTTGACCTGACCGTTGTCTTCGCCGTAATGCACGCAGGCGTGGTGAATAGACTGCATGATCGCGTGCAGCTTGCTGTCGACCTCGCCCGCCGTCCAGAGCAGGCGCATGGCGTTCTGCGACATCTCCAGACCACTCACGGCCACGCCGCCAGCGTTGGACGCCTTGCCCGGCGCAAAAAGAATGCCGGCCTCGATGAAGATATCCACAGCCTCCAACGTGGTCGGCATGTTCGCGCCTTCGGCCACACAGACGCAGCCATTGCTCAGCAGCGTGCGCGCGGCTTCGGCGTCGAGTTCGTTCTGCGTCGCGCAGGGCAGCGCGATGTCGCACGGCAGCGTCCATGGATGCTGCCCGGCACGGAATTCCAGACCATGAGCGCTCGCAAGTTCGCTGATGCGCCCGCGTTTGACGTTTTTCAGAGCCAGCAGCGCCAGCCACTGTTCTTCGCTCAAGCCTGCTTCGCAATACAGCGTGCCCTCGGAGTCAGACAGAGAAATCACCTTGCCGCCCAGATCCATGACCTTGCGTGCCGCGTATTGCGCAACGTTACCGGAACCGGAAATCACCACCCGTTTGCCTTCCACGGTCTGGCCACGACGCTTGAGCATTTCTTCAGCGAAATACACGCAACCAAAACCGGTGGCTTCCGGGCGAATCAGGCTGCCGCCATACGTCATGCCTTTACCGGTCAGAACACTGGTGAACTGGTTGCTCAGGCGCTTGTACTGGCCAAAGAGGAAACCGATCTCTCGCGCACCGACACCGATATCACCGGCCGGCACGTCAACATCGGCGCCGATGTGGCGGTACAACTCGCTCATGAACGCCTGGCAGAAACGCATGACTTCGGCGTCGCTCTTGCCTTTCGGATCAAAGTCCGAGCCGCCCTTCCCGCCGCCCATTGGCAGGGAGGTCAGCGAGTTCTTGAAGGTCTGTTCGAAGGCGAGGAATTTCAGCACACCGAGGTTCACTGACGGATGAAAACGCAAGCCGCCCTTGTACGGGCCGATGGCGCTGTTCATCTGGATGCGGAAACCGCGATTGACCTGGACCTTGCCCTGATCGTCGACCCATGAGACCCGGAACACCACAGCGCGCTCCGGCTCGCAGATGCGCTCGAGGATTCCTGAACTCAGATAGTGCGGATTGGCTTCAAGAAACGGCCACAGACTGCGCAGGACTTCTTCGACAGCCTGGTGAAATTCGGGCTGATCGGGGTCGCGTTTTTTCAGGCGCGCCAGGAAGGTTTCGACGGATTCGATCATGGGGAAAGTCTCGGCAAATTTATTGTCGTTGGAGGAGATTGGGCCGGACTGTAACAAACGAGTTGCGCACAGGAACAGAGCAAAATGTCGCAGTTATGAAATTAAATGGTGCACAGGATATAAATCAGGACCTTTTTTGAGCTGTACTTGCACCTGAACAGGGATGACATATCCAAGCCATGCACCAATAGTTACATCGCCTTCGCGAGCAAGCCAGCTCCCACAGGGAAATGCATTTCAAGTGTGGGAGCGGGCTTGCTCGCGAAAGGTGCGCGTCGGTCCCCCTGAAAAAACCCGGACAAAAAAACGGAGCCCGAAGGCTCCGCTTTTTCTGCCACTAACCCGGATCAGGCCAGTTTCTTGTGACGAACCCGGTGTGGCTGGGCCGCTGCTTCGCCAAGACGCTTTTTGCGATCGGCTTCGTACTCTGTGTAGTTGCCTTCGAAGAACACCGCTTGCGAGTCGTCTTCGTACGCCAGGATGTGCGTGGCGACACGGTCAAGGAACCACCGATCGTGAGAGATCACAATCGCCGCGCCCGGGAAGTCCAGCAGCGCTTCTTCCAGGGAACGCAGGGTTTCCACGTCGAGGTCGTTGGACGGTTCGTCGAGCAGCAGGACGTTGCCGCCCTCCTTCAGGGTCAGTGCCAGGTGCAGTCGACCCCGCTCACCGCCGGACAAGTCCTTGACGAACTTCTGCTGATCGCCCCCCTTGAAGTTGAAGCGGCCGACGTAAGTGCGCGACGGGATCTCGTAGTTGCCGATGCGGATCTGGTCGGAGCCGTCGGAGATCTGCTGGAACACGGTCTTGCTGCCGTCCAGGTCTTCACGGCTCTGGTCGACGCAAGCCAATTGCACGGTTTCGCCGACTTCGATGGAGCCGGAATCCGGGGTTTCCTTGCCCATCAGCATGCGGAACAGGGTTGACTTACCGGCACCGTTACCACCGATCACGCCGACAATGGCGCCCTTTGGCATCGAGAACGACAGGTTGTCGATCAGCACGCGGTCGCCGTAGCCCTTGGTGACGTTCTTGAATTCGATGACCTTGTCGCCCAGGCGCGGACCGGCCGGGATGTAGATCTCGTTGGTTTCGCTGCGCTTCTGGAATTCCTGCGATTGCATCTCTTCGAAGCGTTGCAGACGGGCCTTGGATTTCGACTGGCGGGCCTTGGCGCCTTTGCGCACCCACTCCAGTTCTTCTTTCATCGCTTTTTCATGAGCCGACTGCTGCTTGGATTCCTGGGCCAGACGATCGGACTTGGCTTCGAGCCAGCCCGAATAGTTGCCCTCATAAGGAATGCCCGCGCCGCGGTCGAGTTCCAGAATCCAGCCGGCGACGTTGTCGAGGAAGTAGCGGTCGTGTGTGATTGCGACCACGGTGCCCGTGAAGTCATGGAGGAAATGCTCCAGCCACGCCACCGAATCGGCATCCAGGTGGTTGGTCGGTTCGTCGAGCAGCAGCATGTCCGGAGCGGAGAGCAGCAGACGGCACAGGGCGACACGACGTTTTTCACCACCGGACAGGTGTTCTACCTTTGCGTCCCAGGCCGGCAGACGTAGCGCATCGGCGGCGACTTCCAGTTGACGCTCAAGATTGTGGCCGTCACTGGCCTGCAGGATCGCTTCGAGCTTGGCCTGTTCGGCGGCGAGCTTGTCGAAGTCGGCGTCCGGGTCAGCGTAAGCGGCATAGACCTCGTCCAGACGCGCTTGCGCATCCTTGATCACGCTGACCGCTTCCTCGACCACTTCACGTACGGTCTTGGCAGGATCGAGCTGCGGCTCTTGCGGCAGGTAACCGATGTTCAGGTCTTGCATCGGACGCGCTTCACCTTCGAACTCGGTGTCGACGCCGGCCATGATTTTCAGCAGCGTGGATTTACCCGAACCGTTGAGGCCGAGCACGCCGATCTTGGCGCCGGGGAAGAAGGACAGCGAAATGTTTTTGAGAATTTCTCTCTTCGGCGGAACAACCTTGCCCAGCCGATGCATGGTGAAGACGTAAGAACCTGTCTGTCCGTGCTTGTCACCTTTTGCCATTTTTAAAAACACCTATAAGTCAGATATTGTCGGGCGTTGCAGTGCTTTTCAGCACGCCATACAGAATGAATAGAGTTTCAGAACGGGCTAAATTCGATTCGTTACTATACTTGAAAAAGTCAAGTTTTGGAGGCGGATCGTTGCCCATCCCTGGCTCCGCAATTCAAACCCCGCGAGCGCGTGCTGGAAAAGCACTCCAGACCTTGTCTACACCTACCGAGCCTTCAAAAAGGGGCAGCCTGAAGCAAAGAAACATGCTTTTCTGCTGGTATCTCATCGACGCAATGATGGTAGCGCCCTCGCACCCGAGTTGGCGCATGTTCAGCCACGTGTGTTGCGCCACGATGCCGTCTTCACGCTCCTCGGTAGCCTGCACGAGGAGTTGGAAACACTTGCTCCCGAGGACAGCACGACAGAGGCTCAACAACCTGCATCCAGCCCCCCCCCACAGTCCGATGATGTGCCGGAAATATCTGGCGGCATATCACCGAGCGACAGTCAGCAGCATCAAATACCCAGCGAAAGCTGAACTTACAACTTGCGGTGCTTTTTCACAGATCGAACAGGGTGATGAGTTCCTGATATGCGCATTATATGACCGGGCACTCAGCCGAAAGCGGCGATTGAACTAGTATCCAACAAGCACACTAACTTCTCCATTTCTTTCTCCCGCCTTGATGCGCACCCAATAAAACATATTCCCAGCGGTGCGTAACGCACAATACATACAACCTTATACCCGAGGCATGTTTATTTATTTTTTGAGTAGCCCGCCTGAAGAACTCACACTTTCTTACGGTCAAAACATGGCGCACGTCCGAAACCAGAGTGTAAGTTCGCAAACATCAAAACCGTCGCCCCACAGCGAATACATCAACTTCGTGCAGTATTTTTTTGTATTTGAAAGAGGAGATTTGATAGTGAACACGACCACTCCAAATAATTAAGCACTCCGACAACCCCGCAGAAAATCCAGTAACAATCAGACAGTCCAGTCGGAATCAAGACTTTCTTTGCTCAACTTTCCTGCTGTTCTTAATGCCGTAGTGCGCTGCATCAAGTGTTGATCCGGCCACCGTCAAGTAACTATTTCTAAAGGATAACTCTATGAGCCTTAACACCGTTACGCGAGTAAAGCTGTTGTCTCAGCGCGCGGAACTGGAGACTCTTGTCGAGCACACACAAGACTCCCCAGAAGCTTTCCGTCAGCAGTTTTCGAACGAACTGCTTTCCAGTGAAGCCGATGAACTTTACCAGGCGGCCTGGGATGCGCGAGACACAGCAATAGTGCACGAAAAGTGCCTGCTGACTCGATCGTCGCCATTGCTCCAAAATGCGGTAGCTCTCGGGGTGAAGACCCCACAGGGCGCGTTGCGCGACTACGAAGACCAGTTTGGCAGCCGTGCCAGCCGCTATACATCACCCGGTTCGGTGTCTTCGATGTTCTCCCCTGCCGCGTATCTGACCACTCTCTATCGCAACGCTCGCAGGCTGTACCCAGATCAGTCGCCTTATCATATTGACTTCCGCCGCCCAGACCTTAAGGAATTGGCGCTGAGCCAGCACAACATGAACAAGGTGGTGCCGGCGCTGTCGCTGTCTAACGAAGTGCTGATGGCCCATACCCGCGAGGCCCTGTCCTTGGATAGTGACGGTGCCGTGTTAGATCACTTGTCTACTTGGCGCCTGAGCGGCGGAACGCCGTATCACCACGCTTACTCCCGCCTGCGCCAGTGTCGGACACTCAAGGACGCAAAATTTGAGCAGATGAGCGCCAACCCGCAGGTGGCCGGGCTATTTTCTGGGCCGTCATCGGTCGGTATGGAGTTTGATATTTCACCAGAACTGTACGCCATCCTGACGGAGGAAGTGACAGAGGAAAATGCGGAGGCGCTGTACGCCAAAAACTTTGGCGACCAGTCGCCAGAGTTACTGCTGGAGCCTGAGCGCCTGCGCCGTTTCTATGGCCTGAGCGATGACGAGGTTCGGTTGTTTCTCGATACAGCCAGTAGTGATTATGTTAACAACCTATTGGAAGTCAGGCTGGGTAATACCTTTTACCGTCTGGAATGTCTTAATGTAGTTCCCGAAATCAATTTTGTCAGATTGTATCCGCAGGTCGACGGCAGTTATAAACTACTGGTAAATAGCAAAGTAGAGGATCTAGCACTCAGCTGGTTAAATGTGCATGTCGATACCGATACGGTCTTACCTATTGCGAGGGTACGCACCCTCCCTCACTTGCAAGCTGGAGTGACGTACGAGCTAATCATTCCTCCAAACAGAGTGCGCTTGAATGGGTCGATTCCATTTAGTCTCAGTTTCACAAGCTCGAGCACTGGCCCCAGCCGGGGTGTTAGTTTCCGATATACCATTGATAGGATGTCTCCCGCGGCCTATGCATTGAAGTTAAACAAGGCTATTCGTCTGAGGCGGGCCGCAGGTATGCACCCGCACGCGCTACGGAATATTGTCGACAGTGTAAACAGAAACAATATTAATGATGAAACGCTGCAGCTACTGCACCAAGTCCAGCGCTGTGTAGAACGTTATGGGGTTAAACCGGACGAAGCACTGAGCCTTTGCGGTGGCCGGTTGTCCATGTCCGCACAAGACGGAGAGCTCAGTCAGTTCGACAAGCTATTTAATAACCCACCAATAGGCGACACGGCGTTCGTCCCCTCTGGGCTGCTGCTGTACCTGGCACCGTCCAGCACTAAAAACCCAGTGGAAAAAGCCACGTTGAAGCGAGCGCTGCAGGTAGATGACGCTGGCCTATTCGCACTGCTGGGCATTTATGACAAAGATAACAACAGTGGCTTTATCGAATTAAACCTGCACAATCTGTCCCGGATGTATTCCCTCAGCCGCTGGGCACAGTTGCATGCGCTGAGTGTTTCCGAGCTAGGCCGATTGCTGCAGTTTGCAGGTGCGCCAAGGCTTTTCGAGGCGAAATCAGAGCTCTGGATGTCTTGGCTACAGAGTGTTGACGCCTTGACGAAGTGGCTTACAGCCCAGCAGTGGTCGGTGGCTGACCTGGGATTAATGCTCGATACTCCGCTCAATGAAAAGACGCCCGGCATCGTTAGCTTATTTGACGCGCTTAAAGAAGAAGCAACGAGAAAACCAGATGCTCTTCCTGAGGAGAAAGTGGCGCTGTTGGCGCCCCACGTCGCCGCTGCGTTTCAACTGCCGTCGGCAGACATCGCGGTTACATTACTGGAATGGGGGGACGGGCTGAAACCAGGAGGAATGGATATTGCTGACGTTTGGGCTGCCCTGAGTTCGAGCGAGCCCGAAATCCCCGAAACGGCCTTCGCTTTTATCCATGGCCTTCCCCAGTTGGCACTGTTTTATCACGCTTCGGGCATCAGCCCACAAGCCTTTGCGCTGTTCGTGGCGACGCCTGAGCGGCTCCAGGGTGGTAATGCCGTGGTGCTGCCACGCACCTTGAGCACCTTACAAGGGTTCTGCGGTTTTTCAACCTGGTTGAAAGGCTTGGGCGATGCCGCTACCCCCGTCCTCACGGCTTTTTTAGCTGACACCCTGGCGCCCGCCAAACTAATAGATGCATTGAACTCAGACACCACGACGTTGGCGCAGGCTGGCGCGCAAGCGGTGAAACATGGACAGGTGAACAGCGATGCCAAGCTCAGCAACTGGGCCGAGCTGGACGCTGTACGTCAGTGGGTCGCGCTGAGTTCTGCCTTTGGTGTCACTCCGGTGGATATCAGCAACTGGATTGAACTGGAATATGCAGCGAATACAGAGGCCACCTGGACAAAATGGGGCCTGGTCACCGACGCGTTCGCGGCCGGCTTGAAGCCCGGCGAGACAGCGAGCGTGGAGCTTGCCTTGTCATCTGCTCTAAGCACCGCCCTGAGTGGGGCTCTGCTGAGTCCGGGTGGAAACCGCTACGTAACACACGGTTCGCGCGAAGATCTCTACCAGTACCTGCTATGCGACAACCTGAATGGTCCGCAGGTGAGTACCTCCAGGATTGCTGAGGCCATTGTGAGCCTGCAAACCTTCATCCAACGCACCCTGAGCTCGCCGGAGGGCGCGGTGGAAAAGGCCGCGCTCACCTCGCAGTTTTTCACAGACTGGGAGCGTTACAACCAGCGTTACAGCATGTGGGCCGGGGCTGCGAAGCTTCTCTACTACCCGGAAAACTATATTGACCCAACCGTACGCCTGGGTCAGACCAAAATGATGGGGGAGATGCTACAGACGCTGGGCCAATCCCAACTGAACACCGATACGATTGGGGACGCGTTTCACACTTATTTGAATGGATTTGAGGAAGTTGCCAATCTGCAGGTTATCAGCGGCTATCACGATAACCTGAACGTTAAGGAAGGCAAGAGTTACTTCATCGGCGCCAACCAGAGCGAACCAAGAGACTTTTACTGGCGCAGTGCCGACGAGGGCAGACGCAGCGAGGAAGGGCAACTGGCGGCTAACGCATGGACCGACTGGCGCGAGGTGGGCTGCGCCCCTCAACCGTGGGGAGACTGCATTCGCCCGGTAATATACAAGTCGCGCCTCTATCTCTGCTGGCTCGAGCAGTATGATGTCACTCCGCCGGATGAAAACGGTGACTCGGGCGACATTAAAAAATACCGCTACACGGTGAAAATGGCCTACCTGCGGTACGACGGCAATTGGAGTACGCCGAACGCTATTGACGTCACGACACAAGTAAACGGTTTGGGGTTGGGAGGTGAGCATCCAGGCTTGTACTGCAGTAATTACCAGTCGGAGACGACCATGCCCGTACTGCTGTATAAAAAGCAGTCGAGCTATGCCGCCGCCAACCAACCGGTTAAAAGGCACCTGCTGTATATCTATGAAGACATGAGCTTTGCTCATCAACCTGAAGCGACCACGCGAACGTTTGTTGAGTACATGAAGCATGAGTTGGACACCACAACGACAGTTGTGATGAACAATACTTATGCTCAAGGATTACAGGTGGACAGTGCTCTTGCCAATAGAGTTGGCACTAGTCTTCTCTACAACGTAACCGGAGAGGCTAGCAATATTGTTGTTCATGGAGGCGCCAGCGGCGATGCGAATGCGACCATTTCTTTGCTTCCCAAGCTTAACGTATCAATAAATAGCATTGAAACTACGTTACGCTCTTTGATTAATACTGTTCCAGAAATACAGGCGACCCCGGAGTTCTATTTTTGCACAACAGGAGCGACACGATATGTGGCCTTCGGGAGAGCCAATGGCTATATGTACGTTCTGTCTAGAATTACAAACGGCCTGCTTCGGAAACTAGTAATCTATTATCGCGATCACACTTTCGATACGTTCAACCCGTTGCGAACCTATCAAGCTCTGGATCCGAGCACCTCTGAATATTTCAATGTTGGTGTATATAGGGATCCGCACCCTGATCTGGAGATTGCTCAGCATAATTCTGGAGTTTGGGTTTTTTTTGATGGTCCTGGATGGCCTGACTTCATTATGCCAAATACATCGGCAGGCAGAATATTGTCCAATCCGTTGCGCCCTATCCCTGCTGGAAGCGTGAGTATTGAATTCTTTGACGGAACCAACAGGACTTCGTTTTTGGCAAGTCAACATGTTGATGTTCCACCTTCGTTCGATCCCGAAAATGAAATGGCCTACTCGTTTAAACCATTAACCAATATCCCGGTGAAGAAAGACTGGGGCGACCGAAATGAACTGTTGATCGATGTGTTTTTCAAAGTGGGCGGTGCTGATTACGCCAAATACACTCTGCGCCTTTACCGCCCACTCATAAATCCACGGAATGTCATTCGCCTGGGAACCACCGCTGAAAATGCCCAATATATGGAAGTTGGACCTTATCGCACCCGACTGAATACTCTGTTTGCACGCCAGCTAGTTGAGCGGGCCTCTGCGGGCATTGACACTATCCTCAGTTATGATACGCAGAATATTCAGGAGCCGAAGTTGGGTCATGGCTTTTACACTACTCTGACCCTGCCCAAATACAACCCTGCCGTTCATGGAGATGAGCCATGGGTAAAAGTCTATTACACCTATTTTTTTGCTTACGAGGATACTTTCCCTATCTGGAGCGGCACCCTCAGCCCTGATACATTCACTCAAGTAACTTTGTTTGTACCCCGCCCTGCCAATGGGTGGAGCATAAGTACCGCACATTTGCAGATTTCTTATAAAAGAGCCGTTAACCCTGCGATATCTGGATATTCCGTCATGTTCAATTATGACGTGATTAATCACTCCGCAACTGTGCGTAGACCTGGAACCCTTGCACTCTCAAAGAACATTGTAGAAAGCGTGACCATTCAAAATACGGTGCCCATGGACTTCGGCGGTGCCAATGCCCTCTATTTCTGGGAATTGTTCTACTACACCCCAATGATGATGGCCCAGCGCCTTCTACAGGAGCAGCAATTTATCCTGGCTGAGCAGTGGCTGCGCTATGTCTGGAGCCCGTCTGGTTACGTGGTGCGCGGCAACCAAGAGGATCGTTTCTGGAATGTCCGCCCGCTGCAGGAAGACACTGGCTGGAACGACTCACCGCTCAAATCGCTGGACCCGGATGCCGTGGCGCAAAATGACCCGATGCACTACAAAGTGGCCACCTTCATGCGCGGCCTGGACTTGCTGATTGCCCGCGGCGATACCGCGTACCGAAAACTGGAGCGCGACTCCCTGGCAGAAGCCAAGGTGTGGTACAGCCAGGCACTGAATCTGTTGGGCGAGCAGTCGTACATCGAGAATGATGTCGACTGGACCGAACCTACTCTGGAGGATGCGAGCTCGGATGCCGCCGCCGCTCGTCACCTGGCCGTGCTGTGTCTGTTATGCGAGGGCAAAACAGGGGAACTGAAGGCTATGGCATCGCCGAAAGCGGCCGGTGCAGTCGAATTCCTGCCAGAAGCTAACGAGGTGATGCAGGGGTACTGGCTGACGCTTCGCCAGCGCATGTTCAACCTTCGACACAACCTGACTCTGGACGGTCAGCCACTACTGCTTCCGCTCTTCGCCAAGCCTGCCGATCCGAAAGCACTACTGAACGCTGCAGTGGCGGCTGAGAGTGGTGCCGGTGCAGGACTGGCCCCGGTCGACCTTCCACTGTGGCGCTTTGAGCCGATGCTGGACAGCGCTCGCGGACTGGTGAGCCAACTCATCCAGTTTGGCAACTCCGTCCAGAATGTACTTGAACGCAAGGACGCGGAGGCGCTCACCGCCCTGCTGCAAAATCAGGGGTTCGAGCTGATGGCCAGCAGCATTCGCCTGCAGGAGGGTGTGCAGCAAGAGCTTGAGGCCGAAAAATCAATCCTGTCGCAGGCTTTAGCCAGCGCCCGGCAACGGCTTGCCAGTTACACCCGCCTGTACGATGAAAACATCAACGCTCGCGAGCGTTCCGCTATGGACGCGCTGACAGCATCCCAGTCCATCGCAGCAGGCGCAAAAATTGCTCATATGGCAGCCGCGGCAGCTGATCTTGTGCCGAATATTTTTGGCTTCGCTGCCGGGGGAAGTAAATATGGTGGCGTGGCCAACGCAGTAGGGATTGGTATCACTTTAGCGGCCGACGCCGCATCGATATCCGGTACACGCATCATGCAGGAGGAGGCTTACCGGCGCCGGCGCGAAGAGTGGGAAATCCAGCGCAACAATGCCCAGGGCGAGGTCCATCAGGTTGAGGCTCAACTGACCGCACTCGATGTGCGCCGTGAGTCCGCGCAGCTGCAAACAACCTACTTGAAAACGCAGCAGGGTCAGTTGCAGGTCGGACTGGATTTCCTGCAAAACAAGTTCAGCAACGTAGCGCTCTATAGCTGGATGCGCGGCCGGCTCGCCTCCTTTACTTTCAATTTTACGATTTGGCCGCCTCTCGTTGCCTGATGGCTGAGCGAGCCTGGCAATGGACAAGTGGTGAGAGTCGGACCTTCATTCGGGGCGGCGCATGGCAAGGCACCTGGGCGGGGTTGACCTGTGGCGAAGCGCTGATGCTGAACCTGGCGCAACTTGAGGCCGCCTACATGAAGGGCTCTCGGCGGGCGCTGGAAGTCACCCGCACCGTGTCGCTGGCAGAGCTCTACCGCAGTGACAAGTTGGCCGAAGAGGATCGATTCGAGCTGGCCAGCGCCGTATCAGCAATCATTGGCGGTGATCAAACCGAAGCAGGCAGTGTCGCCAACGGCATTCGCCTGGAGAACGGTGAACTGATTGCAACCGTGACACTGGCAGACCTGGAGATAACTGGAGACTACCCGGCACAGCTGGGAAGTCAGCGGCGCATCAAACAGGTCAGCGTATCGCTTCCGGCACTACTGGGGCCGTACCAGGATATTCAGGCGGTGATGAACTACACCGGCGGGCAACAACCGCTGCCGCCAGGTTGTGAGCAAATGGCTATATCCCAAGGGATAAACGATAGCGGGATGTTCACACCTGACTTCAACGACAGTCGCTGGCTGCCGTTTGAGGGGGCAAATGTTGCCGAAGGCAGCCTGGCATTGCGCTTCCCGCAGGCGCAGGGCAAGCAAGAGGATGTGCTGAAAACACTCAGCGACATCGTCCTGCACGTCAACTACACCATCCTTCCTTAAAACAGCACCTGACTGGACTCGCCCTTCAAGGGCGGGTCCTTTGGAGAGTTTTATGCGCGCCCCAGTTTTCACAGAATGCGACACGTCGACAATCCGTCGGTACGACCCTCGAGTGGCTGCCCCACCACGAGGAACTCATCATGGGATTAATAATAGTCACCCATTCCATGTGATTGCCCCTGAGCACAAGACTGAACAAAAAGTTTGTGCAGTGTCGTTCCTCTCGCCCAGGAATCACGTTGTCTTCGCCACGCAGCAATTGATCGACCTGCCTGACATCAGCCACCGACGTAAGGGAGGTTCGCTATGAACGATCAGCAGCCATCCTTGATGCAAATCAACGCCCCCGCCCTGCCCAAGGGCGGCGGCGCAATCCAAAGCATTGGCAAGGGCTGGGGAGGCGTGGGCACCAGCGGTGCGGCGTCGCTGACGTTGCCTTTGCCGATTTCCCCTGGACGCGGCTTTGCGCCCGAGCTGAGCCTGGGCTACAGCAGCGATGTGGGCAACAGCCCGTTCGGGATTGGCTGGAGGATGACGGCCGATGCCATCACTCTGCGCACCACCAAGGGTGTGCCGGCCTACGACGGCAATGACCAGGTGGTCGGCCCTGGCGGTGATGTGTGGATGCCCGAGCGGGAAAGCGACGGCAAACCGATCTCCAGAACCGCAACTACCTACAAGGGCGTGCCATTGGGTGCCGCACATACGGTGGTGCGTCATTGGCCGAGGGTCGAGGGCGAGTTCGCCTTGATCGAGCATTGGTCCACCGCGACCGACCCCGCAGGGTTCTGGCTGATCCACGGTGCCGATGGCAGTTTGCATAGTTACGGAACAACCAGCAACTCGCGCCAGGTCGACCCGAATGAGGAAACGCATGTCGGCGTGTGGATGATTGACGAAAGCCTTAACACGCGAGGCGAGCACATCGTCTACGAGTACAAGGCCGAAATAGAGGCCCCTGCGCCGCCGCAGTTGCGCGATTACCGCGCTCAGCGCTACCTCAAACGCGTGTGCTACGGCAATGAAAAGGCCCATCCGCATTTGTACTCATGGGTCGCCGATAGCTGGCAAGAGCAACACTGGCATTTTCACCTGGTATTCGACTATGGCGAGCGCAGCACCGAGCTTGAGACCGCGCCCACCTTCGCTGAAACGCAAACGTGGCCCGAGCGCAGCGACCCGTTCTGGAACTACGCCTATGGTTTCGAACTCGGCACCCGGCGCCTGTGCCAGCAAGTGTTGATGTTTCATCACTTTGTCAAAGAGCTGGGAGCAACACCGGTACTGGTCCAGCGACTGCTGCTGGAACACCGGTCAAGCCCGCTGGGCTACAGTCACCTGACGGCCGCTCACGCCCAGGCCTATGACAGTCTGGGTCAGGTCGAGAATCGACCGCCGATGGAGTTCAGTTACAACGCGTGCGAACTCGACCCGCAGCGTCAGGGTTGGACCCGGTTCCCGGACATGCCCGGGCTCAACGACGGTCTGCAATACCAGATGGTGGACCTGTACGGCGAAGGTATGCCGGGGGTGCTGTGTCGTTATGACCAGGCCTGGTACTACCGCGAACCGTTGCGCAGCGCGGCAGGAGGGGATGAGGTCGGTTACAGCGACTGGAAACGGCTGGAGCATCTTCCCGTCGCCGACAGCAGTAAGCCAACTTACCAGTCGCTCACCGATCTGACCGGCGACGGTAAGCTTGACTGGGTGATCGCCCAGCCGGGGATGAGCGGTTTTTTCACTCTGGACCCGGACCGCAACTGGTCCAGCTTCGTGACTTTCGATGCCTTCCCCAGCGAGTTCTTCCACCCCATGGCGCGCCTGGCCGACCTGGTTGGTGACGGTCTGAACGACATGGCGCTGATCGGCACCCGCAGCGTGCGCCTGTACGCCAACCGCCGCGAGGCTGGGTTCGCCAACGGCATTGAAGTGCCTCATCTGGATAAAACGGCCGCGGGGGATAACGATGACCTGCCGCTGCTGAGCAACACGCCGACCGAACTGGTGGCCTTTGCCGATCTGCTCGGCAGCGGGCAACAGCATCTGGTGCGAATCCGTCACAACGAAGTCAAATGCTGGGCGAACCTGGGCCGTGGGCGTTTTGGCAGGGGTTTTGTGTTGTGCGCCTTGCCGTTTGATCATGCTCAATTCAATGCCTCACAGGTACTCCTGGCCGATCTCGACGGTTCGGGCGCGGCTGATCTGATCTATCTGGAATCCGATCGCCTTCGGGTGTTCATGAACCATGCCGGTAATGGTTACGAGCAGACATCCATCGACCTGGCCTGGCCCGAAGGCGTGCACTACGACCAGCTCTGCGAGGTCAGCACCGCCGACCTGCAAGGGTTGGGCTGCTCCAGCCTGATTGTGACGGTGCCGCACATGACACCACGGCACTGGCGCTACGACTTCGTCAAGGCCAAGCCCTATCTGGTTAATGGAACCTGCAACAATATGGGTTCCAGCAGCAGCGTAACCTACCGCAGTTCGGCCCAGGAATGGCTGGACGAGAAGCAGGAGCAGATCGACGTCGGGGTGGAAAACCCCGTGTCCCGGCTGCCGTTCGCCATGCATCTGGTAAGCCAGCAAACCCAACTCGATGAGATCACTGGCAACCGGCTGACTCAGGGCTTCACCTACCGAGGCGGTTATTACGATCGCTTCGAGCGAGAGTTCCGCGGCTTTGGCCTGCTGATGCAGACTGACACCGAGGCGACACCGGTTGAGCGCGCGAGCGCGGGTTTCACCGCACCGATCCTGAGCAAGACCTGGTTTCATACAGGTGAGGCCATCGACGCGTCCAGGGACGGTTACTACGCTCGCGATCGGTTGGCTGTTCCCCTGAAGCCCACGTTGCTGGAGCACTACGATTTGAGTGATCGCACAGCGCGAGCACTCGCCGCACCTGACGAAGACACCGCCCGTGAAATCGCCCGCAGCCTGAGCGGTCGGGTAATGCGCTCGGAGGTTTATGCAGCGGACGATGTTCCGGCCACTGCCGTGCCCTACGAGGTACAGGAAAACCGCTACGCAGTACGGGTGTTGCGCCTCAAAGGTGATCATCAGCCTTACGCGGTACTCCAGCCCATGGACCTGGAGTCAATCAGTTACCAGTATGAGCCGCACATCGACGATGACCCCCTCTGCGAGCACAGCCTCAACCTGGAGTGGGATGAGTACGGCAGCGTCGCCCACGCGATGACCGTGCACTACGCTCGACGTAAAACCGTCGGCGATACACCGCCGTCCTTCAGTGATGAGTATCAGAAAGCCTGGTGGAAGGACGCGCATGACCCTGCTCAACAATGTTGGTACCTGACGCAAACCAAGGCACTGCATATCCACCATCTGGATATTGAGGAAAAAGAACCGAACCTGGAGGCTTGGCGTCTGGGCTTGCCTTACCAGCAGCGCAGCAACGCCCTGGTGCTGGAAAAGGGCCAACTGAAGCCCGACGCGATCAACCACGAGAACGTCCTCCAATGGAGCAGGGACGATGGCGAGTGGGCGAAACAATCGGTGCTGGGCAGCTTGTCTTTGCAGCACTACATGGACCCTGTCAGCGGTCAGACGCTGGCGCAGGGCAAAGCGACTTTCGAAGGTCTAGCCGCCCATGTGGAAATGGCGGAGCTGGATGAGGTCGCCCTGAGTGCTTACGACATGCTCAAGGACAAGGAGGGCAATATGCCCTTCAACCTGAAAGAAAAGCTCGAATCGCCCGAGGTCGGTTACCGGATCATGAAGCGGTTCTTGCCCGAGGTAGACCACGAACCGGCTCCGGACTCTGTGGATGCGAAAGACTATTTGTGGTCCGTACACCGGGGTTTCCCCACTTACCATGGGCTGGACGGCTTTTATAACGTCGAAACGTACAAGGAGACCCAGAATCACGGCGAAACCCGAGTGACCTACGACGAGTACGGGTGCCTGACCACCGCTGTCACCCTGCCGGACGGTTGTACCACCCAAATCCTTGACATCGACTACCGGTCGTTCCTGCCGGCGGCCATCGAGGATGCCAATCGCAATGTTCAGGAGGCTCGTTACAGCGCGTTCGGCGAACCGCTGGTGACCAGTTCTTACGGGACAGAACAGGGAGAGCCGGTGGGTTTCCACTCCCTTAGTGCCTACTTGCCCCCGGACGACCGCAGCCCCGCTATCGCCATTGCCGATCCGAAAGCCGCCATCGGTCATTTTGCCAGCGCCAGCTTCTGGGACACCTTCTGCTGGATGGGCCGGATCTCCCCGACCTCGCCGCCGACCCCGGAGTGGACCGAGTGGGCCAGAAGCGAAGGATTTATCCTGCCCAGTGGACATCTCTGCGCCAGGGCCCGGCAGCATATCTGCGACCTGGAGGATCTTGACCCGAACGAGAGGATCCTGAAGGCGCACATCGACGCATCTCACCGTGAGCCGGTTCACGCCGTCACGCTATCGGCCGACCGCTACCCCGGCGATGCCGAGATGCAGGTGCGGGTGAGCATCGCGTACCTCGACGGTTTCGGCCGGGTGCTGCAAACCAAGGTGGAGGTCGAACCGGGCAAAGCCTGGCGGGTCGATGCAAAGGGTTATCTGATTCTCAATCCCGACGGCACCCCGCAAGAGGATGAAGTGCCACGCCGCTGGTGGGTAAGCGAGCCGGTCGAGCACAACAACAAGGGCGAAAAGGTACGTATCTATCGGCCGTATTTTGCCGATGGCTGGGGCTACATCAATGATCAATCGATGCGCAAGCACGCCTGTCACGACCAGCAGTTTTACGACGCGGCAGGCCGCCCGACCGAGACCGTGCTGGCGAAAAAAATGCTGCAAGGCGACCTGCCAGAGTTCAAGCCGCTGCGCCGAGAGATGTGGTACTGGATCTGGTGCAGCGTGGCCTTCGATGAAAATGATCTGTTTGAGCCGCCGTCCAGGCAACAGCAAACGGGCGGGACACTCCATTGAAACCAGACATCTATTCACAGACCCCACAGCTGGTGGTGATCGACCACCGCGGCTTGCGGGTACGTCAGGTGGCGTACTGCCGGCCGGACGTTAGCGAGCTTAACCGATTATTGGAGAGCACTTCATGAGTCCGACTATTCATCGTCACACTCCAACAGTGGCAGCCGTTGACGCTCGACGCCTGCCCGTAAGAGCCATTGCCTACTACCATCGCACCTTGTCCAAGAACCTTGCGCAGGCGCGAGTGAACCGGCAAGCCCATGACGGCGCTGGCCGTGTTATCGCCCAGTGGGATCCCCGGCTGTGGGCCTTGGCGCAAACCGATGCAACGGTGCCGGCAAACCAGACTTCGGTGTACAGCTTGTCGGGCGATATGCTGGCCAGCACCAGTGTCGACGCCGGGTGGCGGGTCAACCTGCCGACGGAGTCGGGCCAATCGCTGCGAAGTTGGGACAGTCGAGGCAGTCAGTCACGTTTTGAGTATGACGTCCTGTTGCGCCCGGTGGCGATGTTCGAGCAAGCACCGGGCGAGAGCGAGCGCTGCGCGGAACGCTTGAGTTATGCCGACGCCAGCCCTGCGGCTGCGGCAAGTAATCTATGCGGCCAGTTGATCCGCCACGACGATCCTGCGGGCAGCCAGGTGGTGCATGAAGCGAGCCTGAGTGGCGGCATCTTGCAGCAATCGCGACGTTTTTTATCTCAGGACACCTTACCGGACTGGCCGCCGGTGGAGAGTCAGCGAGATGAGCTGTTGGAGCCGGGTGCGGGCGCGGTGACGCGTCAGCAGTACAACCCGTTGGGGGATCCTCTCCAGCAGACCGATGCCAAGGGCCATCGTCAACGTTTTGCCTACACCATGGCCGGCCAATTGCACGGTACCTGGCTGCTACTCGCGGGCCAGGCTGAGTCGGATGAGCAAGTGCTGCTGTCGGCGATTCGCTACAACGCCTTCGACCAGGTCGAGACGGAAACCGCCGGCAACGGGGTGGTCACCACCACCCGCTACTCGCCTGTCGATGGTCGATTGGAGCACCTGCTCGCCCGTAAGGCCGACGGCACGTGCCTGCAAGACCTGACCTATACCTATGACCCGGTGGGCAATATCTTGAGCATCCGGGATGACGCTCAGTTGGTGCGTCACTTCAAAAACCAACGGATTGAGCCCGTCAGTACCTACTGCTATGACACCCTGTACCAGCTCATCGAAGCCACCGGTCGAGAGTCTGCCGCGGTGACTCAGGGCATTGGTCTACCGAAGTTACAACCGACGTCGGATCCCAATCAGTTTACCAACTACACCCAGACCTTCAGCTACGACGCAGGCGGTAACCTGACCACCCAGCGCCATGTCGGTGCACAGTCTTATACCCGTGAGATGCAGGTGGCGGCTCACAGCAACCGTAGCGTGGTAAAAGACGAGGGCAACCTGGCCACGGCCTTCGACGCCAACGGCAATTTGCAACAGTTGCAACCGGGACAGGCGCTCAAGTGGGACCTGCGCAATCAACTGCGCCAGGTGACTCCGGTGGAGCGGACCGAGGCGGCCAACGACGACGAAGTGTATGTCTACGATGGCGGTGGCCAGCGGCTGCGGAAAATCCGCAGCACCCAGGCCCGGAGTGTGACGCACCGGGCCGAGGTGCGCTATCTGCCAGGCCTGGAGTTACGCACCAATACCGCCACCGGTGAAACTCTTCAAGTAATCAGTGTTTCTGCGGGGCGCAGCGGGGTTCGTGTACTGCACTGGGAACCGGACCAAGGCCCGCCGGAGGGCATGGTCAATGACCAATTGCGGTACAGCTTAAGCGACCATTTGGGCAGCTCCACTCTGGAGCTGGATCAGCAGGCCCGGCTGATCAGCCAGGAAGGTTACTACCCGTATGGCGGTACCGCCTGGTGGGCTGGGCGCAATGCCACCGAGGCCAGCTACAAGACCATTCGTTACTCAGGCAAGGAACGTGATGCCACTGGGTTGTATTACTACGGATTGCGCTATTACGCGCCTTGGTTGAATCGTTGGATCAATCCCGACCCTGCGGGAGATGTGGACGGGCTGAACGTGTATGCGATGGTGGGGAGCAACCCCATTCGTTACGTTGACGAAGAGGGTACTACTAAAACAGAAGGCGAAATGCTCAACGAAATAAAGGCGTTCAGCAAAAACCTGTCCACAGCGATAAAGGCCGTGGACAAACAAAACACATTGATCGATCACCTCTTTGAGGACAAGGACAGAAACACAACGATCGCCAAAGTCACCACGTTCACGGTACTGACTGGCATTGTCACCACAGGTGCAGCCATTAGCGGAGGCGTATTAGGTGGCCTGGCGGGAACGGCCACGTTACCCGTAGCAGGCACTGTAGGGGGCGCTGGTCTCGGTGCATACGGTGCTAAAAAGGCGGCCTCTGAGGTCATGAAGAGAATTGGCAAAAAGACCCACTTGGAACCGTCGATCACTCCCAAGGCGGCGGAGCTTTCCTGGGAAAAAATCAAAGAGAAAAACACATCGACATTTTCCGTTCAGAATGCCAATCAAACTTACAATAAATATGACCCGAGGACTGAGGAAGGCCAAAAAAATGGCTTTAAGAAAGTAGCGAAAAAAAGTCTGAAAGAGTTCATGACCTACGGTGCAAAAGAGATGATCCAGGTAGGAAAACTCTCTGAAGAGGCAAATGATGCACACGACGGCTTAAGCCCTATGAAGTTCAAGAGACTGGGCGATGCGTACGGAAAATTAAAAAGCGATGCCGAAGCAGATTTCAACCTCGCCATGGAGAGCTTTATCGCACTGAATACCAATGTTGTGTTTTCAACCGGCGGTTTGACAGGAGGTGAGAAATTGATAACTCTCGAAAGCGTCAAAAAAGACATGAAAATACTCCGGGCCAAAATAGATAGAGGTCTGGAATTAGCTTCCAAGTATGCACAGAAGCAGGGCTGGTAAGAGCGATTGCCTCATTTGAGGCGCGGTCTGGGCTGACTGTCTGGACCGGGTTGCCCGCAGTTGTTCACACGGCATTGAAGTCGAAGCGCGGGCAACTGCCGGGCAAAATCGGTTGCTGATACAGAGCGAGCGGTGGTGGCTGTCTTTCAAGCCGCCACCTGTAGCCGTTCACTTTCGCGCCAGGGGTAGTTAGAGCATCAACGGTAAACCGCGTGCTGCTGATACCCCGGGTGGGTTGCAGTGCCGCAAGCTCGGCCACGATGGCCGCAATCTGTCCCCGTCTGACTGGCAAAACCACCTTGATGACCCATGGCAGTCCCGCCGAGAGGGGCTGGCACTTCGCCACGAGTCAAGGCATGCTAGCCGCCCTTCGGGCGTCCGGCTTATAGTGCACGTCGCGCCAGTCCAGCCAAATCGCAGGATCACAGCTTGACCAATGTCACTCCGCCAGCCTCTGTGAGCAGCACCCCACCGGCGCCCGGCTCGCCCCTGCGCGGAACATTGAAGGGGGCGCTGGCCACCCTCGTGCTGTTATTGCTCGCATTGCTGTTCTGGCAACTGCTCGATCAATTGCGCGAAACCCAGAAAAATCAGCGTCAGTACACCATCGATTACACCGCCGACCTTGCCGCTCAGGTCAGCCTGAACATGGCGCTGAACGCGCAAATCGCCCTCAATCTGCTACCGATCGTCGAACAACCACAAACGGCCGACGAACAGCAGATGTTGCTACGCAAATTGCAACGCTCGCTGCCCGATCTGCGCAGCATGGCCCTGCTCTCGCCCTCTGGCCGCATTATCAGTGACAGCGCCACCGACAGTTCCGACGCCGATTACCTGACCGAACTGGTGCGCCGCAGTCGCGCCCAGGCGCATTACTTCAGCAACGCCGATGACGGCTCGGTGGTGCATCTGCTGTTGCATCAGGCCAGCGGCAGCAGTCGCGGTTACTGGGCCTTGCGCCTGACGCCGACCTTCTTCGACTCGCTGACCAAACAGGACGCCACCGCCCTGCGCCCGTTGTGGCTGGTGGAAAACCGCCTCAATCACCAGATCATCAGCCGCGAAACTGGGCTGCCCTCGACCAAGGCTGGCGGGCTGACCCCCGACGATGTCGCCAACACCGTGCTGACCGTGCCGCTGAGCAGCAGCGACTGGCAATTGCGTGGGCTGTTCGACCGCCAGCGCGTACTGGAAGAATTGCTCCCGGCGTTCATCGGCAAATGCCTGCTCGGCCTGGCGTTCTCGATGTTGCCGGTGATCGCGCTGCTGAACATGCGCCGCCGCCAGCGTCAGGTGTACGAAGGCCGGCGGCGTTATCAGGATATTTTCGAAGGCACCGGCGTGGCCCTGTGCGTGCTTGACCTGTCCGGTCTCAAGCAGATGTTCGACAAGGCGCAGATCCAGACCAGCGACCAGCTCAAGGCCTGGCTCGACCAACCGCAGCAGCGCCAGCAGTTGCTTGCGCAAATGCGCGTCACCGAAGTCAATCAGGTCGCCCTGCAACTGCTCGACGTGCATTCCTGCGACGAGGCCTGGCAATTGCTGATCGACGGCCGGCGCCACCTGCAGTGCGCAATCGGCCAGCCGATCCTCGACGCCGTCCTGCAGCAGCAGAAGCAGCTGGAACTGGAAATCAAACTGCCCAACAGCAACGGTCGCGACCAGCACCTGTGGATGGTCCTGCGCCTGCCGAGCGAGCAGGACGACTATAAAGCGGTGATCCTCAGCATCAACGACATCACCAGCCGCAAGCTGATCGAGCTGTCGTTGCTGGAGCGCGAAGGCTTCTGGTCGGACGTGGTGCGCACCGTGCCGGATCATCTGTATGTGCAGGACGTGATCAGCCAGCGGATGATTTTCAGCAACCACCACCTTGGCCAGACCCTCGGTTACAACCGCAGCGAACTGCATCAGATGGGCGAGTACTTCTGGGAAATCCTCCTGCACCCGGAAGACGCCGATGACTACCATCGCTCGCGGCAATTGCAGCGTCACGCCGGTTACAGCCAGTTGCTGCAATGCCAGTTGCGCTTCCGCCATCGCGACGGCAAGTGGCGGCGTTTCGACATCCGTGAACAGGCGCTGGCGCGGGACAAGCACGATCAGGTCACGCGAATCATCGGCGTGGCCAAGGACATCACCGAACAGATCGAGGCCAGCGAATCGCTGCGTGACAGCGAGCAGCGCTATCGCATGCTCGCCGAAAGCATCAGCGACGTGATTTTCTCCACCGACAGCAAGCTCTCGCTGAACTACGTCAGCCCGTCGGTGCAGGCCGTGCTCGGTTACAACGCCGAATGGATTTTTCAGAACGGCTGGCAATCGACCATCGCCAATCCAGGGCAACTGAACGGCATCTACGCGCTGATGGACCGCGTCAGCAAAGCGCTGGATAAACCCGAGCAACTGGCGTTGCTGCGCAGTCAGGTGCAAACCCAACTGTTCCTCTTCGACTGCCTGCGCGCCGATGGCCGCAAGATTCCGATTGAACTGCGCCTGGTGCTGGTGTGGGACGAACACGGCGCGTTCGAAGGTGTGCTCGGCGTCGGCCGCGACATCAGCCAGCAGCGCCGTGCGGAAAAAGATCTGCGCATGGCCGCGACGGTATTCGAACATTCCACCTCGGCGATCCTGATCACCGACCCGGCCGGCTATATCGTCCAGGCCAACGAAGCCTTCAGTCGGGTCAGCGGTTACACCGTTGGCGAAGTGCTCGACCAGTTGCCGAACATGCTCACCGTCGACGAGCAGCAGGACGCGCACCTGCGCTACGTGCTCAAGCAATTGCACGAGCACAGCACCTGGGAAGGCGAAGTGTGGATGAAGCGCCGTAACGGCGAGCATTACCCGGCGTGGGTCGGCATCACTGCCGTGCTCGACGACGAAGGCGATCTGGCCAGCTACGTGTGCTTCTTCAGCGACATCAGCGAGCGCAAGGCCAGCGAGCAGCGCATCCACCGCCTCGCCTATTACGACGCCCTCACCCATCTGCCGAACCGCACGCTGTTCCAGGACCGCCTGCACACCGCGCTGCAAGCGGCCGAGCGACAGAAGTCGTGGGTGGTGCTGATGTTCCTCGATCTGGACCGCTTCAAACCAATCAACGACTCGCTCGGCCACGCCGCCGGCGACCGCATGCTCAAGGACATGGCCACGCGCCTGCTGGCCTGCGTCGGCGAAGACGACACCGTGGCGCGCATGGGTGGCGACGAATTTACCTTGCTGTTGCAGCATCGCTCCAGCCGCGAACTGGCGCTTAACCGGGCGATTCACGTTGCCGAGCAGATCCTCGCCAGCCTGGTGCGACCCTTCGTGCTCGAAGGCCGCGAGTTCTTTGTCACCGCGAGTATCGGCATCGCCCTCAGTCCGCAGGACGGCAACGAACTCAGCCAATTGATGAAGAACGCCGACACGGCGATGTACCACGCCAAGGAACGCGGAAAAAACAACTTCCAGTTCTATCAGGCCGACATGAACGCCAGTGCGCTGGAACGCCTGGAGCTGGAAAGCGACTTGCGTCACGCCCTGGAGCAGAACGAATTCGTCCTGTATTACCAGCCGCAGTTCAGTGGCGACGGCAAACGCCTGACCGGCGCCGAAGCGTTGCTGCGCTGGCGGCATCCGCGGCGTGGGCTGGTGCCGCCGGGAGATTTCATTCCGGTACTGGAAGAGCTTGGGCTGGTGGTGGACGTGGGTGATTGGGTGATCGGCGAGGCCTGCCGGCAGCTGAAAACCTGGCACCAGCAACGCGTGCGCGTACCGAAGGTCTCGGTGAACATTTCCGCACGGCAGTTCTCCGACGGCCAATTGGGCACGCGGATCGCTACGATCCTGCGCGAAACCGGTCTGCCGCCGGCATGCCTGGAACTGGAGCTGACCGAAAGTATCCTGATGCGTGAGGTCAGCGAGGCAATGCAGATTCTGGCCGGGCTGAAGAACCTCGGCCTGAGCATTGCGGTCGACGACTTCGGCACCGGTTATTCATCGCTGAACTACCTCAAGCAATTCCCGATCGACGTGCTGAAGATCGACCGCACCTTCGTCGACGGCCTGCCCTCCGGCGAGCAGGACGCACAGATCGCCCGCGCGATCATTGCCATGGCCCACAGCCTGAATCTGGCGGTGATCGCCGAAGGCGTGGAAACCCACGAGCAGCTGGATTTCCTGCGTGAGCATGGCTGCGATGAGGTGCAGGGTTATCTGTTTGGTCGACCCATGCCGGCGGGACGGTTCGAGGCGCAGTTCAGCAATGATGCGCTGTTCATGTTCGACTGAAGATTGCGGCGTGCGCGAAAAGATCGCAGCCTTCGGCAGCTCCTACAGGATTGATGCCAGTCACAAGAGCCGGGTTGAGTCGGCACAAACGCCACCTGTCTGTGCATGAACGCCACTTGTCTGCGACATGATGTCGTTTCATATGTCATCCAAAAGCGGTTGGGTTAGAATGCCCCCCTTTTCTGCCCCCGATCCTTGAGGACCGCCATGTTCAGCCGTGATTTGACTATTGCCAAGTACGACGCCGACCTTTTTGCCGCCATGGAGCAAGAAGCTCAGCGTCAGGAAGAACACATTGAGCTGATCGCTTCGGAAAACTACACCAGCCCAGCGGTGATGGAAGCTCAAGGCTCGGTCCTGACCAACAAGTACGCCGAAGGTTATCCGGGCAAGCGCTACTACGGTGGTTGCGAATACGTTGACGTGGTCGAGCAACTGGCCATCGACCGTGCCAAGGAACTGTTCGGCGCCGATTACGCCAACGTTCAACCGCACGCAGGTTCCCAAGCCAACGCCGCTGTGTACCTGGCTCTGCTGTCGGCTGGCGACACCATTCTGGGCATGAGCCTGGCCCACGGTGGTCACCTGACCCACGGCGCCAGTGTTTCCTCCTCGGGCAAGCTGTACAACGCCATCCAGTACGGCATCGACGCCAACGGCCTGATCGACTACGACGAAGTCGAGCGCCTGGCAGTCGAGCACAAGCCGAAAATGATCGTTGCCGGTTTCTCGGCCTACTCGCAGATCCTCGACTTCCCGCGCTTCCGCGAAATCGCTGACAAGGTCGGCGCCTACCTGTTCGTCGACATGGCTCACGTGGCGGGTCTGGTCGCCGCTGGCGTCTACCCGAACCCGGTGCCGTTCGCTGACGTCGTCACCACCACCACGCACAAGACTCTGCGCGGTCCACGTGGCGGTCTGATCCTGGCGCGCGCCAACGCCGACATCGAGAAGAAGCTTAACTCCGCCGTATTCCCGGGCGCACAGGGTGGCCCGCTGGAGCACGTGATCGCGGCCAAGGCGATCTGCTTCAAGGAAGCGCTGCAGCCTGAGTTCAAGGCCTACCAGCAACAAGTGGTGAAAAACGCCCAGGCCATGGCCAGCGTGTTCATCGAGCGCGGTTTCGACGTGGTCTCGGGCGGTACTGAAAACCACCTGTTCCTGCTGTCGCTGATCAAGCAGGAAATCTCCGGTAAAGACGCTGACGCCGCGCTGGGCAAAGCGTTCATCACCGTGAACAAGAACTCGGTGCCTAACGATCCACGCTCGCCGTTCGTCACCTCTGGCCTGCGTTTCGGTACCCCGGCTGTGACCACTCGCGGCTTCAAGGAAGCTGAGTGCAAAGAGCTGGCCGGCTGGATCTGCGACATCCTGGCAGACCTGAACAACGAAGCGGTGATCGACGCCGTTCGTGAGAAAGTCAAAGCCATCTGCAAGAAACTGCCGGTATACGGCGCTTAAGTGCGACGTTAAATCTGCAGCAGGAAAAACCGGCCAAGTGATTGGCCGGTTTTTTTTCGCCCGCGATTTCCCCCTGTAGGAGCTGCCGCAGGCTGCGATCCTCTGATCTGGATCTTAAAAAACAAGATCAAAAGATCGCAGCCTTCGGCAGCTCCTACGCGGCTTTGGCCGCTGGTCAGACCGGTCATGCCAATTTCATGTTTCCCCCTTGTAATCAGGAAAAACCCAAGCCTAGACTGCGCCTGCACTGGACATACCGGTAAGACCACAATAATTAAGTCCTGAATCCGATGCGCCAAGCGTGCGGCAGCCAGGACACCGACCCAGGATTCCTCCCATGCTCAGATGGTGCTCGCGTTCAATCTTCCTCCAAGTGGTTCTCGGACTGATGCTCGGCATCGTCTGTGGGCTGACCCTCCCTGAATACTCGGCCCAGCTCAAACCGCTCGGCGACGGTTTCATAAAGCTGATCAAGATGCTTATCGGCCTGATCGTGTTCTGCGTGGTGGTCAGCGGCATCAGCGGCGCGGGCGACCTGAAGAAGGTCGGGCGCATCGGCCTCAAGTCGGTGATCTACTTTGAAGTGCTGACCACCATCGCCCTGGTGATCGGTCTGGTGTTCGCCTTCAGTACCGGCATCGGCAGCGGCGCGAATATCCATCTGGAACAGCTTTCCAGCGCCGACATGGGCGACCTCGCCGAACGCAGCCAACACATGCACACCACCACGCAGTTCCTGATGGACCTGATTCCGACCTCGGTGATCGGTGCCTTCGCTGACAACAATATTCTGCAAGTGCTGCTGTTCTCGGTATTGTTTGGCAGCGCGCTGAATCTGGTCGGCGAAGCGGCGTCCGGTATCTCGCGGCTGATCAACGAACTGAGCCACGTGATCTTCCGAATCATGGGCATGATCGTGCGTCTGGCGCCGATCGGCGTGTTCGGCGCGATCGCCTTCACTACCAGCAAATATGGCCTGGATTCGCTGCAGCATCTGGGCAGTCTGGTCGGTCTGTTCTATCTGACGTGCGTCGCGTTTGTCGCACTGATTCTCGGTCTGGTGATGCGTGCTTCCGGCCTGCGCATGTGGCCGCTGCTCAAGTACCTGCGTGAAGAACTGCTGATCGTCATGGGTACCGCTTCTTCCGACGCCGTACTGCCGCAGATCATGCGCAAGCTCGAACACCTCGGCATCGGCAGCTCCACTGTCGGTCTGGTGATCCCGACCGGGTATTCGTTCAACCTTGACGGTTTCTCGATCTATCTGACTCTGGCCATCGTGTTTATCGCCAACGCCACCGGCACACCACTGGCGATGACCGACTTGCTGACCATCCTGCTGGTGTCGCTGATCACCTCCAAAGGTGCCCACGGCATTCCCGGCTCGGCGCTGGTGATTCTCGCCGCAACACTGACGGCGATCCCAGCGATTCCCGTAGTCGGTCTGGTGCTGGTGTTGGCCGTGGACTGGTTCATGGGCATCGGCCGGGCGCTGACCAATCTGATCGGCAACTGCGTCGCCACTGTGGCCATCGCCCGCTGGGAAAAGGACATTGACGTGCAGCGCGCGAACAAGGTGCTCAACGGCGAACAGGGCTATAACTTTCAACCGCGAAAAACTGTCGCCCAGGCGGCGGCCAAAGAATTTTGAATGAGTGCCGTGCCTGCTGCCTGGCAGGCACGGCGCAGGGAGCCAATACGTGATAACAACTTCAACCGTCGTCAACTCAGTGGTGGAAAAGCTCCGCGCCGCGTTGGCCCGAGGGCAGTGGCGCTCCGGCGACATGCTGCCGGGCCAGCGCGAACTGGCCGAGCAATTGGGCATCAGCCGACCAAGCCTGCGCGAAGCGGTGACCGTGCTGGAAACCCTCGGCCTGGTGCGCTCGATGCCGGGCAAAGGCGTAGTCGTGCTCGACGCACAACTGAGCGACAGCCAGAGCCACGACAGCGCGGTAGCCGGCGCCAGTCTCGAAGATGTGCTGCAGCTGCGCTACACCCTCGAGCCGTTCATTGTCGGACTGGTCGCGCAATCGATCAGCAGCAAGGAAGTCGGCCAGTTGCGCCTGACCCTGATGGACATGCGCGAAGCCCTCGAGGCCGGTGACAGCGAAGCCGGAGTCAGTGCCTACATTGCCTTCCACGAAGAGCTGTTCACCCTGACTTCGAACCCGATTTTCCAGAGCGTGGTTCAGCAGACCAGCAATGCCCTCAAGCAAAGTGCCGAAGTGTTGCGCAACTCTCCCGAGCATCTGGCCGAACGCCTGGAAGAAAACGAAGCGGTGGTCCGCGCGATCCGCAGCAAGAACAGCGCCCAGGCCAGCGCCGAAATGCGCCGGCACATTCTGCGCGAAGGCCAGCGCATGGGCATCGAGCTGAATATCCCGGATGACAACCTGTCCACCTGATCTGCCAGGAGAACGGCCATGAACACTTTTGCTTGCGCATCGCATGCACATTCGACCGCCCTGCCCTTCCTTCACCAGCGGGCGCCGGTGGAGGATCTGTACCCGCGAGTGTTCGACGCAATACTCGAACAGCGTATCGATGAAGCCAGCCGGTTCACCGAGGACAGTCTGAAGGCGATGTTCAGCGCCAGCCGCGCCGATGTGCGGCGGGTGCTGACCCAGTTGTCCCATGAACAGATCGTGGTATTGCGCGCCAATCATCGACCGCGCGTGGCGGCGCCAGATCGTGAACTGATCAGGCAGACCTTGCATGCGCGTCGGCTAGCCGAAAGCACATTGGTGCGACTGGCGTGTCAGCGTCCGCAGATAGAACAATTGACACGCTTGCGCACCTTGATTGAACGCGAGAAGCGCGCCGTAGAGCAGGATCGGCGCGCAACGGCGATTCGTTTGTCCGGGGAGTTTCATTTGCTGATGGCGCGGATGGCGGGGAATGTGCCGCTGGCGCATTTTCTCGGGAGTCTGGTGCCGTTGACATCGTTGGCGATTGCGCGAAGCACGTCGCAGACGCACAGCTGTTGCGCATGGCAGGAACATTCGGCGCTGGTAGAGGCCTTGGAGCGACGAGATGCTTCAAAGGCCGGGATGCTGATGAGTCAGCATCTGGATCATCTTGAGCAAACGCTGCTGGGTTCAGACCTTGAGTCTTATGCTGTCGGTTAGATTGCCTTCGCGAGCAAGCCCGCTCCCACAGGAGACCGTATTCCTTCCAGAGAAATGCAGTCAACTGTGGGAGCGGGCTTGCTCGCGAAGAGGCCATCAATGACAACAAAGCCCCATCAGAGCGCCACCACTGTGGCAAACCCCGCCCGAATCTTCTCTTCCGGCAAGTCATCGGCGATGAACACGATCACGCTTTCCCGCGCCTCGCCCTCGGCCCACTCGGTGTCCCAGTCAAAACCATAAAGCTTCAACACGCCCTGAAACACCAACCGCCGATCCTCTCCAGCAATATTCAGCACGCCTTTGTAACGCAGCAATTGCTTGCCGTGTTCTTCCAGCAGTTCGTTCATGAACTCGCTGAGCTGATCGATATCCAGCGCCTGATCGGTGCGCAGAACAAGGCTGGAGATGCGATCAATCGACGGCGCCTTGCTCACCGGCCGCAGGCTCAATCCGCCGCCCAGATCGGCATTGAGATTGAAGCCGCGCACATCCAGCAGTTCGCCCAGATCGATGTTGCCATGCTCGACCACGCGGATCGGCGCGCGGCGGTTGATTCGTGTCAGTCGCTCGCTGAGCGCGGTGAAGGTTGCCCCGTCAACCAGATCGGTCTTGCTCACCAGCAGGCGATCGGCGAAACCGATCTGGGCCTGAGCGATGGTCTGGGTCAGGTGCACATCGGCGTGAGCGGCATCGACCAGGGTGATGATGCCGTCGAGCAGGTAACGCTCGCGCAGTTCTTCGTCGATAAAAAAGGTCTGCGCCACCGGCGCCGGATCGGCAAGCCCTGTGCACTCGATAACCAGACGATCAAACGCGATCTCGCCGCTGTCCAGGCGTTCGAGCAGCAGGTACAGGGCCTTGGTCAGGTCGGTGTGAATCGTGCAGCAGACGCAGCCGTTGGCCAGGGTCATGACTTGCACCGGCTCGTCACCCAACAGTTGGGTGTCGATGCCGGCGTCGCTGAATTCGTTTTCGATCACGGCGATCTTCAGGCCGTGCTCGGCTTTCAATAAGTGGCGCAGCAAAGTGGTTTTGCCAGCGCCGAGGAAACCGCTGAGTACCGTTACCGGAATGGGAGAGGACAAACGCTTTCTCCTTCAAAAATAAATAAACAAGACAAAAACAAATGTGGGAGCGAGCTTGCTCGCGAAGGGGTCGTGTCAGCCGACATCATTGCCCGATGACACACCGCTTTCGCGAGCAAGCCCGCTCCCACAGGGGATTACCTCAACCGCAGGCTGTCAGCTCAACAGCACTTCGGCCCACCCTTGCCACCGTAACGGGCCTCCTGACGTTCGCGAAAGAACATCTCGTAGCTCATCACCGGTTTGTCCGGGTGTTTGGTTTGCATATGCTCGACGTAGGTGTCGTAGTCGGGCATGCCGACCATCAGGCGCGCGGCCTGACCGAGGTATTTACCGAGGCGACTCAGGTCATTGAACATGCTGCAATCCTCTGGTTACGCATCCGGCAGGGCCTGGAACGGCGATTCTTTGTCCGTACGCTCTTTTTTGCCCCAGGCGGCGATGCCGACCTTGAGCGCATAGAACAGGATGCTGAACACCACGAACAGGAACAGCGCGGTGAGTGTGGCGTTGGTGTAGGCGTTGAAGATCACGTGCTGCATCTGCTCGACGCTTTTCGCCGGTGCCAGCACCTGACCATTGGCCAGCGCATCGCTGTACTTCTTGGCCAGGGACAGGAAGCCGATCGCCGGGTTGGCGTCGAACAGCTTGATGAAGCCAGCCGTGGTGGTGCAGATCAACAGCCATGTAGCCGGCAACAGGGTGACCCAGATGTAGCGCTGGCGCTTCATCTTGATCAGAACCACGGTGCCGAGCATCAGCGCGATACCGGCGAGCATCTGGTTGGAGATGCCGAACAATGGCCACAGGGTGTTGATGCCGCCCAGTGGATCGATCACGCCCTGGTACAGCAACCAGCCCCACATCGCCACACACCCGGCGGTGGCAATCAGGTTGGCAGTCCACGATTCGGTACGCTTCAGCGCCGGAACGAAGGAACCGAGCAGGTCCTGCAGCATGAAACGCCCGGCACGGGTACCGGCGTCGACAGCCGTCAGAATGAACAGCGCTTCGAACAGGATCGCGAAGTGGTACCAGAACGCCATGGTGTTTTCACCCGGCAGGACACTGTGCAGGATCTGCGCAATACCCACCGCCAGGGTCGGCGCACCACCGGCGCGAGCCAGGATTGTGGTTTCGCCGATGTCATGGGCAACCGCTTGCAGCGCCTCCGGCGTGATTGCGAAGCCCCAACTGGTGACCATTTGCGCTACTGACGCGGCATCACTGCCCACCACGGCGGCCGGGCTGTTCATGGCGAAGTACACGCCCGGCTCGATCACCGAAGCGGCAACCATGGCCATGATCGCCACGAACGATTCCATCAGCATGCCGCCGTAACCGATGTAACGGGCGTTGGTTTCGTTATCCAAAAGCTTCGGCGTGGTGCCCGAAGAAATCAGTGCGTGGAAACCCGATACCGCGCCGCAGGCAATGGTGATGAACAGGAACGGGAACAGACCGCCCTTCCACACCGGCCCGGTGCCGTCGACGAACTGGGTCAGCGCCGGCATTTTCAGCTCGGGCATGGTCACCAGAATGCCGATCGCCAGCGCGACGATGGTGCCGATCTTGAGGAAGGTCGACAGGTAGTCACGCGGCGCCAGAATCAGCCAGACCGGCAGCGATGCAGCCACAAAACCGTAACCGACCAGCATCCAGGTAATCTGCACACCGGTGAAGGTGAAGGCTTTGGCCCATACCGGATCGGCAGCAATCTGCCCGCCCAGCCAGATCGAACCGAGCAGCAGCAACACACCGACCACGGAGATCTCGCCGATGCGGCCCGGGCGGATGTAGCGCATGTAGATGCCCATGAACATCGCGATCGGGATGGTCGCCATCACGGTGAAGATGCCCCACGGGCTCTCGGCCAAGGCCTTGACCACGATCAGCGCCAGCACCGCGAGGATGATGATCATGATCAGGAAGCAGCCGAACAGTGCGATGGTCCCGGGAATCCGGCCCATCTCTTCACGCACCATATCGCCCAGGGAACGGCCGTTGCGTCGGGTCGACATGAACAGGACCATGAAGTCCTGCACCGCGCCCGCCAGCACCACACCGGCAATCAGCCAGAGTGTGCCGGGCAGATACCCCATCTGCGCCGCCAGCACCGGACCGACCAGCGGCCCCGCGCCAGCGATGGCCGCGAAGTGGTGACCGAAAAGAATGTGTTTGTTGGTCGGCACATAGTCCAGACCATCGTTGTTGAGCACGGCGGGGGTGGCCCGACGCGGATCCAGTTGCATCACATTGTTGGCGATGAACAGACTGTAGTAACGGTACGCAACCAGATAAATGGCCACGGCAGCGACCACAATCCACAAGGCGTTGATCGCCTCGCCGCGGCGCAATGCCACTACGCCCAGGGCGCACGCTCCTACGATTGCCAGCACGAGCCAGGGTAAGTGGCGCAGCAGGCTATTATTATTTTTCATTTTATTATTCCAGCCAGGGTGGACAAGAAAGACAGCCACCCCGAGTTTAGCGCTTACGGCGCCAAAGGCCATACCCCGACATAGGTCTAGACGCTTGAGCGATTGGCTGGCGTCCGCATTCGCGGTCTATAGTCAGCGAACCTTCATGAGGATTGCGCCATGAGTGAGCACCCTGCCAATCGACGTCGTTTCAAACGTATTGCGTTCGATGCCCGAACCGAGCTGAAACAGGGCGAGTACATCTGGCCGGTCAAACTGATCGACCTGTCGCTCAAGGGCTTGCTGATCGAGCGACCGGAGCCGTGGCTGGGGGATAAAGAGCAGGACTTCTTCGTCGACATTCATCTGAGCGAAGACGTCGACATCCAGATGGATGTGCATCTGGCGCATGAGGAGAACGGGCACTTGGGGTTCATCTGTCGCCACATCAGCCTGGAATCGATCCAGCGCCTGCGGCGGTTGATCGAGCTGAATCTGGCGGATGAAGCCGAGCTGGAACGCGAACTGGGTGCACTGATCGAGATCTGACCTGGCCCCCTGTAGGAGCTGCCGAAGGCTGCGATCTTTTGATCCTGGTCTTTTAAAAGCAAGATCAAAAGATCGCAGCCTTCGGCAGCTCTACACAGGGGGATTGTGGTTATTCGAAAAGTGCGTCGAGCGCTTGTTCGAGGCGGGTCACGGCAATGATCTGCAGCCCCGCCGGCGACTCTTTCGGTGCGTTGCCCTTGGGCACGATTGCGCGTTTGAAGCCGTGCTTGGCCGCTTCCTTCAAGCGCTCCTGGCCGCTCGGCACCGGGCGTACTTCGCCGGAAAGGCCAACTTCGCCGAACACCAGCAGATCATGCGGCAACGGCCGGTTGCGCAAGCTCGACATGACTGCCGCCATCAGCGACAGATCCGACGCCGTCTCCAGCACCTTCACGCCACCCACCACGTTGAGGAAAACGTCCTGATCGTGGGTCGGAATCCCGCCATGGCGATGCAGCACTGCAAGCAGCATCGCCAGACGGTTCTGATCCAGGCCCAGCGTCACTCGGCGCGGATTGGCCAGATGACTGTCATCGACCAGCGCCTGCACTTCGACCAGCATCGGTCGAGTGCCTTCCCACGTTGCCATGACCACACTGCCCGGGACTTCTTCCTGAGCGCGCGTGAGGAAAATCGCCGATGGATTGGAGACCTCTTTCAGCCCCTTGTCGGTCATGCCGAACACGCCCAACTCGTTGACCGCGCCGAAACGGTTTTTCACCGCACGCAGCAGACGCAGACGACCATCGGATTCACCTTCGAAATACAGCACGGTGTCGACCATGTGTTCCAGGACACGAGGACCGGCCAAAGCGCCCTCTTTGGTGACGTGGCCGACGAGGAAGATCGCTGTCCCGCTCTGCTTGGCGTACCGCACCAGCAGCGCCGCGCTTTCACGCACCTGGGACACGCCGCCCGGCGCCGATTGCAATTGTTCGGTGAAAATGGTCTGGATCGAGTCGATCACCATCACCTTGGGCTTTTCCTGGCGGGCGGTGGCGATGATGGTTTCGATGCAGGTTTCGGTCATCACCCGCAGTTGATCCTGCGGCAGGCCGAGACGGCGTGCACGCATCGCCACTTGCTGCTGGGATTCCTCACCGGTGACGTAAAGCGCCGGCATGCTCTTGGCCAGATTGCACAGGGTCTGCAGCAAAATGGTCGACTTGCCGATACCCGGATCACCGCCGATCAGCACCACCGAACCGTCCACCAGACCGCCGCCGAGCACGCGATCGAGTTCACCGGAAGCGGTGGAAAAACGTGGAATTTCTTCGATGCTGACTTCGGCCAGGGTCTTGATCTGTTGCTGTTGCCCCGCCCAGCCGGTGCGCCCGGTGGGTGCCGTGGCACCGCCGCTTTCGATCATGGTTTCGGTCAGGGTGTTCCAGGCACCGCATTCACCGCACTGCCCGGCCCACTTGGGAAAGGTTGCGCCGCACTCGGTGCAGCCGTACATGCGCTTGGCCTTGGCCATCAGAACCCCCGGAACAAAAGACGCGATGATAACGCAGCCATCGCCGATCAGTGCGGCGCAGCGGTGCGGATTTCGCCGCTGGCCAGACGCGCGGCACTGTTGCCCAGCGGATCCTCGGCATTGAGGTCGGCGCCCTTGGCTTTTAATGCATCGAGCAATTCCAGACGTTTGAACAGCCCGGCGTACATCGCCGCTGTCTGGCCGGCGCCGTTACGTTGGTCGGGGCTGCAATCGGTGGCCATCAGGCGCCGGGCGATCTGCAACTCGCCTTTGAAAATCGCGCCCATCAGCGCCGTGTTGCCGCGTTGATCCTGCGCACAGGCATCGGCTCCGGCGGCGAGCAGGCGTTCAACCGCCGGCGCCTGACCGTGATATGCCGCCAGAATAAGCGCGGTGTAACCCTTGTTGTCACGGGTATCGAGGGAATAACCGGACTCGATAAACGTCTCGAGCATCGGCACATCGCCGCGCCGGGCGGCATCGAAGTAGTAATCCTGCAACTGCGCCTTGAGCGACTCGGGGCTTTGCTCGACCGGCGCCGCCGACGCTGCGAACGACAGACACGCGGTCAACCATAAAAGACAAATACGCATCGAACTCTCTCCTGAACGCACGCGAGGCCGGAGGGGCCCTCGCGTGCGCCGCATCGCTATCAGTCGGTCAGTTTCGCCGCCAGTGCTTTCACGCGGCCGAGATCGCCCTTGGCCACCTCGGTCACGCCGCTGCCGTACTCAGGGTCGGCCTTGTACAGGAACGACAGAATGATGTGTTTGCTCTCGTCATCGGTGGTAGCCAGCGAGCCGCCGAAGCTGTCAATCAGGTCGCGACGCTCCTGCTTGCTGTACGAGCGATACAGATCACCGGCCTGCTTGAAGTTCTGCTCACGCTGAATCTTCGCCTGCTGGGTGCTACCCGACAGCGCCGACTGGCTGTAACGCGCCGCTGGCGTCTCTTCACGCGGTTGCAGGCGACTTGGCTGGTAATTGACGCCGGACTGGCTGGCGCCGAAGTTCATCGCGCCGTCCTGATTACCATTGTTCACTGCGGTTTTCGGCGCGTTGATCGGCAATTGCAAAGCGTTGGCGCCGAGGCGATACATCTGCGTATCGGCATAAGAGAACACCCGCCCCTGCAACAAGCGGTCTTCCGAAGGCTCGATACCCGGAACGACGTTGGCCGGCGCCATGGCCACTTGTTCGGTTTCCTGGAACACGTTGGCAGGATTACGGTTCAAGACCATTTGTCCCACTTTGCGCTCGGCAATCCCCGGCCAGATCTTGGTTGCATCCAGCGGATCGAAATCGAACGTGGACAAATCCTGCGGCTTGAGAACTTGCACGTACAAGTCCCACTTCGGAAAGTTACCCTTGTTGATATTGCTCACCAAGTCGTTGGTCATGTGACTGTAATCCTGACCCTGAACTTCGCTGACTTGTTTTGGCGTGAGATTCTTGATGCCTTGCAAACTCTTCCAATGAAACTTCACATAGTGAACTTCATTTTTTGCATTGATCAGCTTGTAGGCATGCACGCCATTACCATCCATCTCTCGATAACTGGCCGGCGTGCCGTAGTTGGAATACAACTCGGTCAGTGTGCGGGTGGCCTCGGGTACGTGCGAGAAGAAATCGAACCGGCGCGAATCATCATCGAGGTTAGTGCGTGGGTCGGGTTTGAAGGCGTGCACCATGTCCGGGAATTTGATCGCATCGCGGATGAAGAAGGTCGGGAAGTTGTTGCCGACCAGATCCCAATTACCGTCAGCGGTGTAGAACTTGGTGGCGAAGCCGCGCGGGTCGCGCAGGGTTTCCGGGGAATGGTTGCCGTGCACCACGGCCGAAAAACGCACGAATACTGGCGTGCTCTGACCTGCTGCGAACACCTTGGCCTTGCTCAGGTCGCTGAGGTCGTCGGTCACGGTGAAGGTGCCGTGGGCTCCGGTACCGCGCGCATGCACGACGCGCTCGGGGATGCGTTCACGGTCGAAGCGCTGCAGCTTCTGAATCAGCTGCACATCCTGCAAAAGCACCGGGCCGGTGGCCCCAGCGGTTTGCGAGTTCTGATTGTCACCGACAGCAGCGCCATTATCGCGGGTCAGCGGAG
The DNA here is from genome assembly GCF_049897785.1 of Pseudomonas sp. TSRC2-2. Lineage (NCBI taxonomy): Bacteria > Pseudomonadati > Pseudomonadota > Gammaproteobacteria > Pseudomonadales > Pseudomonadaceae > Pseudomonas > Pseudomonas sp. TSRC2-2. Next base: position 205,632 of record NZ_JAFCWZ010000008.1, on the reverse strand, counting down.
CGGCATTGACCGAGAAGGTCAGCAGGCTGGCGGTGAGGACGCCGAGGGTGCGGCGATGGGGAAAAGCCCCCAGTCCAGGAGTGGTTGTCATCTCAGATTCCTCTGGTTTTATTGGGCGCATCCGGGTGCGCCACACCAAGGCTAGAGGCCTGTGCCGCAGAACATAAATAGAAAGAACATAACGCCACGATTGAAGAATTTGCCTGTGCAATCAGCGATTTAACGCGTATTTCGCGCGCGACTGCTGGCACTTTGCAAACTAATCGTCAATTGATGTGTCGATAAAAACGGGCATTGTAAGAAGGTGTTTCGCGCAATAGGCGTTTCGCTGATTTACACTGCTCACACCAAACTCATCTGTAACAAGGAAATAACTATGGGCGTGCTTAGCGAGTTCAAGGCCTTCGCGGTCAAAGGCAATGTGGTCGATATGGCCGTCGGTATCATCATCGGCGCGGCGTTCGGCAAGATCGTTTCGTCGTTTGTCGGCGACGTGATCATGCCGCCGATCGGCCTGTTGATCGGTGGGGTCGACTTCAGTGATCTGGCCGTCACGCTCAAAGCCGCCCAGGGTGACGCGCCCGCCGTGGTGCTGGCTTACGGCAAATTTCTGCAGACGGTGCTGGATTTCGTGATCGTCGCATTCGCGATTTTCATGGGCGTCAAAGCCATCAACCGCCTCAAGCGCGAAGAAGCCGTCGCACCGACCGCGCCGCCGATCCCGAGCAAGGAAGAGCAACTGCTGGGCGAGATTCGCGACCTGCTCAAGGCGCAGAACGAACGGCCCTGAAGCATTCGCTTCGCAATAAAACGGCACCTGCGGGTGCCGTTTTCGTTACCAGTAATTCTCCACCGCGACCTGCCCCGGCTTGCGCGTCAGGCTCAGGCGCATGTCGCGCTGCTTGAGCAAGGCGCGGGTGTCGTCGATCATCTGCGGGTTGCCGCACAACATTACCCGCGAATGCTCTGGCGAAAGTTGAACGCCTGCCGCTCGCTCCAGTTCGCCATTTTCGATCAGCGTAGTAATCCGGCCCTGCAACGCACCGGGATGCGCTTCACGGGTCACGGTCGGGATGAATTGCAGCTTGTGCGCATGCTCGCTGAGGTAGTCACGTTGCGCCAACCCGGCGATCAACGCCTGATAGGCCAGCTCCCGCGCTTCACGCACGCTGTAAACCAGGATGATGCGCTCGAACTTTTCCCAGACTTCGAAGTCCTGCAGGATCGACAGAAACGGCGCCACTCCGGTACCGGTGGACAGTAACCACAGATCTCGGCCGTCGACAAAGCGATCCAGCGTCAGGTAGCCGAACGCCTGACGCTCGACCATCAAAGTGTCGCCAACCTGGAGCCGGCTCAGCTCACTGGTGAATTCGCCGCCCGGCACGACGATGGAAAAGAACTCAAGAAACTCGTCGAACGGCGACGACACCATCGAGTAAGCGCGCCAGACCGTGCTGCCGTCAGCCTTGGTCACGCCCAGCCGCGCGAACTGGCCGGCGCGGAAGCGAAACCCGGGATCGCGGCTGGTGCGCAGCGTGAACAGATTCGGGGTCAACGGTTGCACATCAAGCAAGGTCTGGGTGGTGTATTTCTCGGCACTGGCAGTCATGAGGCACTCCTTGAGACGATCGGCCTCAGTGTCCCGCAAAACAGGCTCGCCAAACACTCGTGATTGGTAATGATATTCAGGCGATCGCCGCCGCGCGGGCCGGGTTCACCTGACAGCTGAACGCTATCGCGCGGTAATCCTTCAAGTATTTGCGTGCAAAAAAACGTACCATTCAGGCCTCTCCGAGTGATGACGCACACCGCTTGCATCGCAGTCCACTCGGTCGGATCCCGTCGCACGACATGCAGGCAACGGGATATCTGCCGAATAGCCTGAGTCCCCGCCCCATGCCTTTGCTCGAAACACCTTTCGCCCAACTCGACCTGATCCGCCAGCCCGAACAGCAGAATGAACCGCTGCAAGCCTTCGATGCAGCCGACGAATACCTGCTCAATCATCTGGCCGGCGAACAACTGGCAAGCAGCGCCCGCGTGCTGGTGCTCAACGACAGCTTCGGCGCCCTGGCGATCAGTCTGCTGGGCAAGGCCGAAGTCAGCAGCAGCGGCGACTCGTTCCTGGGTTTCGTCGGGCTGGAAAGGAATCTGCTGCGCAACGGCCAGGCGTTCGACGCGATCCGTCCGATACCGGCCAGTGAGCCTCTGGTCGGGCCGTTTGATCGGGTGCTGATCCGGGTTCCCAAGACCTTGGCACTCCTGGAGGAGCAGTTGATCCGCCTGCAAGGACAACTCGCTCCGGGCGCGCAAGTGATCGCCGCCGCCATGATCAAGCATCTGCCGCGTGCTGCCGGCGATCTGCTGGAGCAATACATCGGCCCGGTGCAGGCGTCGTTGGCGGTGAAAAAAGCCCGGCTGCTGATTGCCACGCCTGAAACCAAAGCGCCCGCTACATCGCCCTACCCGACTCGTTATCGCCTCGACGAACCGGCGATCGAACTGCTCAACCATGCCAACGTGTTCTGCCGCGAGGGCCTGGACATCGGCACTCGCGCCTTTCTGCCGCATCTGCCCAACAACCTTGGCAACGCGCGAGTCGCCGACCTGGGCTGCGGCAACGGTGTTCTGGCAATTGCCAGTGCCCTACGGAACCCGGATGCGCATTACACGCTGGTCGATGAATCGTTCATGGCGGTGCAATCGGCTGCCGAGAACTGGCGGGCGGCGTTGGGCGATCGCGAAGTCATCGTGCGCGCTGGCGACGGTCTGGCCGGGCAAGCGCCGCAGTCACTGGACGTGGTGCTGTGTAATCCCCCCTTCCATCAGCAGCAGGTGGTCGGCGACTTCCTCGCCTGGCGCATGTTCCAGCAGGCGCGCGAGGCGCTGGTAGTCGGCGGTGCGCTGTACATCGTCGGCAATCGTCACCTTGGCTATCACAGCAAACTGGCGCGCTTGTTCCGCGGTGTCGAGCAAGTTGCGGCCACGCCGAAGTTCGTCATCCTCAAAGCCCGAAAATAGTACCGGGCATAAAAAACCCTCCGTGAGGAGGGTTGCAACGCCGTACCCGAAGGCGCCGGGGCGGGATGTATCAGTGGGTGGTCAAGCCTGCGGCATTCATGAACATGCGCATCAGGCTGGCGGCGATGAACAGCACGCCCACGCTGCCTACCCAGATCAGGGCCAACCAGCCGAGCCGCTGCCACAGCGGTTTTTTTTCGGCTTCTTCGATGTCGTGCAGGGAATGTTTGCCGGTCATTGTCTTCAAACCTCTTCAAAATTGATGGCGCCGCTGGCGACGCCATCGCGGGCAAGCCCGCTCCCACAGGGTTTCGCTTAGTGGTAACCATCTTCATGGGTGACCTTGCCGCGGAACACGTAGTAGCTCCAGAAGGTGTAACCCAGGATGAACGGGATGATGAACAGTGTGCCGACCAGCATGAAGCCCTGACTTTGCGGCGGCGCGGCGGCGTCCCAGATCGAGATCGACGGCGGCACGATATTCGGCCACAGGCTGATGCCCAAACCACTGTAACCGAGGAAGATCAGCACCAGCGTCAGCAGGAACGGCGTGTAGTTGGCGTTACGTGCCACCGCGCGAATCAGCCCATACAAGGTCACCAGCACGAGAATCGGCACCGGCATGAACCAGAACAGATTCGGCATGCTGAACCAGCGCGAAGCAATTTCCGGGTGCGACAACGGTGTCCACAGGCTGACGATACCGATCACCGCCAGCAGGACGAACGCCAGCGGCCGCGCCAGATTGTGCATTTGTTCCTGCAACTTGCCTTCGGTTTTCATGATCAGCCAGGTGCAGCCGAGCAAGGCATACGCCACTACCAGCGCCGCGCCGCAGAACAGCGTGAACGGCGTCAGCCAGTCCAGTGAACCCCCGGCAAACTGGCGGTTGACCACTGGCAAACCGTCGATGAACGCCCCCAGTGCCACGCCCTGAAAGAACGTCGCCGCGATCGAACCACCGATGAACGCCTTGTCCCAAAGGTGACGTTTTTCATCCTTGGCCTTGAAGCGGAACTCGAACGCCACGCCGCGGAAAATCAGGCCCATCAGCATGAAGATCAGCGGCAGGTACAGCGCCGACAGCACCACCGAATAGGCCAGCGGGAACGCGCCGAACAACGCCGCGCCACCCAGCACCAGCCATGTTTCGTTGCCGTCCCAGACCGGAGCGACCGTGTTCATCATCACGTCGCGATCGGTCTTGCCCGGCACGAACGGGAAGAGAATGCCGATGCCCAGGTCGAAGCCGTCCATGACCACGTACATCATGATGCCGAAGATGATGATCACGGCCCAGATCAGCGGAAGATCAATACCCATGAGTCAAATCTCCTTGGTCAAGCGAGTGTTGTCTTCGTGCTCGCCCTCGGCCGGATCGTCGGCTGCGGACAACGGACGCGCCGGGGTGCGTTTCTTGCCTGGACCACCGTCCGGCGTTTCGCTGCCCTCGCTGATCTTCGGCCCTTTGCGTACCAGACGCATCATGTAGCCGAGACCTGCGCCGAACAGGGCGAAATAGACCACGACGAACATGATCAGGGTGATGCTCATCTGCATGAAGCTGTGGTTGGACGAAGCATCTGCAGTGCGCATCAAACCGTAGACCACCCATGGCTGACGGCCGATTTCCGTGGTGAACCAGCCAGCCAGAATCGCGATCAGGCCCGAAGGTCCCATCCACAAGGCCAGATGCAGGAACGGCCGCGAGGTATACAGCGAGTCGCGCTTGCGCAGCCACAGACTCCACAACCCGGTGAAGATCATCAGGAAGCCGAGGCCGACCATGATCCGGAACGACCAGAACACGATGGTCGAATTCGGCCGGTCTTCGGGTGGAAATTCCTTCAGCGCCGGTACCTGTTTGTCCAGCGAATGAGTGAGGATCAGGCTGCCGAGATAAGGAATCTCCACGGCGAATTTGGTGCGTTCTTCTTTCATGTCCGGCCAGCCGAACAGAATCAGCGGCGTCGCTTCGTCGCCATGGTTTTCCCAGTGGCCTTCGATCGCCGCGATTTTCGCTGGCTGATGCTTGAGCGTATTGAGGCCGTGGAAGTCGCCGATCACTGCCTGGATCGGCGCGACGATCAGCGCCATCCACATGGCCATCGACAACATGGTGCGGATCGCCGGGTTGTCCCTGCCACGCAGCAGGTGCCAGGCCGCCGACGAACCGACGAAGAACGCCGTCGCAACGAACGCGGCAGTCGCCATGTGCATCAGGCGATAAGGGAATGACGGGTTGAAGACAATGGCCAGCCAGTCGGTCGGGATAACCTGGCCGTTGACGATCTCAAAGCCCTGCGGCGTCTGCATCCAGCTGTTGGAGGCGAGAATCCAGAAAGTCGAAATCAGCGTGCCGACCGCCACCATCACCGTCGAGAAGAAGTGCAGGCCGCGCCCGACCTTGTTCCAGCCGAACAGCATCACGCCGAGGAAACCGGCCTCAAGGAAGAATGCCGTAAGCACTTCATAAGTCAGCAACGGCCCGGTAACAGCGCCGGCGAAGTCGGAGAAGCGGCTCCAGTTGGTGCCGAACTGATAGGCCATGACCAGCCCGGAGACCACGCCCATGCCGAAGTTGACCGCGAAGATCTTCGACCAGAAATGGTAGAGGTCACGGTAGGTGTCGTTGCGGGTTTTCAGCCACAGACCTTCGAGCACCGCCAGGTAACTCGCCAGGCCAATGGTGATGGCCGGGAACAGAATGTGGAACGAGATGGTGAACGCGAACTGAATTCGGGCGAGATCGAGAGCCTCTAAACCGAACATATGGCTTCCTCTGTCAGGTAGTACGGGTAGCGGACCCGGAGGCCTGCACCACTGCCCCCACGGATATGGAGTGCGGCGAATTCGGATTCGTTCTTTTTTTACAACCATCGCAACGCAGGGAGTCTGGCCAACTGGCCGTCAGATCAGTTCCGGATGAGGCCTTGATCTGGATCAAGCAACGTTGAAAGAGTAGTCCCATTTTTGCCAACGAACTGCGTGGTCGTTTGCCGCGTGGCAAGTTGTCTCACTCTTTCAGAATCAATCGAATGGCCGACGCGCCTGATCCACGCGGCTTACAAAATCGTTGTCTGGCTGACCGAATTATTTCCAGTAGCAACTTCCTGTTACAGACTGGTGATAATCTCGCCGTTCACTCGTCCAAGACTTGCCTTCAGATGCCCACACCAGCGCCCCTGCTGTTACGTCACCATCGCCCGTTCATGGCCTTCTGGCTGGCGCGAATTTTCACCGCCAGCGGTTTCCAGATGCTCACCGTGGCGATTGGCTGGAATCTTTATCAACTGACCGGCAACGTACTGGATCTGGGCCTGGTCGGGCTGGTCGAATTCGCCCCGCGTGTACTGTTCATGCTGCACACCGGGCATGTCGCCGATCGCTATGACCGGCGCAAGGTCGCCGCGCTCTGTCAGTCGTTGCAGGCATTGATTGCCTTGGCCCTGGCCATCGGCAGTGCGACGGACCATGTCACCCGCGAGATGATTTTTATCCTCGCCTTTCTGCTCGGCGCGGCACGTTCGTTCGAGATGCCGACGACTCAGGCGCTGCTGCCGAGCATCGTCCCCAGCGCGCTTTTCCCCCGTGCAGTGGCCGCCGCGCAATCAGCGCAACAGTCGGCCACCATCGTCGCCCCGGCTCTCGGCGGCTTGCTCTATGCATTTGGCAGCGTCTGGGTCTACGGCCCGACCGTGTTGCTCTACGTGATCGCCTGCTCGCTGATGCTCAACCTGCCGGCGCGCCAGACGCCGTTGAATAAAGGCAAAGCCACGCTGGATTCATTGCTGGCCGGGATTCGCTTCATCCGCAGTCGCCCGGACATCCTTGGCGCGATCTCGCTGGATCTGTTCGCCGTGTTGCTCGGTGGCGCCACGGCGTTGCTGCCGGTATTCGCCAAGGACATTCTGCTGACCGGTCCGTGGGGCCTGGGTTTGCTGCGCTCGGCGCCAGCGGTGGGCGCGTTGCTGATGTCACTGTTTCTGGCGCGATTTGCCGTGGAACGCAATGTCGGCCGGGTGATGTTCACCGCTGTCGGCATCTTCGGCGTCGCCACCATCGCGTTCGGCCTGTCGACCTCGTTCTGGTTCTCGCTGGCGGTACTGGTGGTGCTCGGCGCGGCGGACATGATCAGCATGGTCATCCGCGCCTCGTTCGTGCAGTTGGAAACCCCGGACGAAATGCGCGGCCGGGTCAGCGCGGTCAACGGCCTGTTCATCGGCGCTTCCAACCAGTTGGGCGAATTCGAATCCGGCCTCACCGCCCACTGGTTCGGCACCGTGCCGGCGGTGGTCATGGGCGGGATCGGCACGCTGGTGGTGACGGGAACGTGGATCAAACTGTTCCCGACGTTGGTCAATCGGGACCGGATGCATGTGCCGGTGGAGGAGAAGGTCTGAAACTTTCAAGCCATCAACTCCCCCGCCATCTTCAACCGCAACGCCTTGCCGCCAAGTTGCTCGACCAGGGTCAAGGCAAACTCCAGCGCCGCGCCCGAGCCTTGGGCGGTGATGCAGTTGCCGTCGACCACCACCGGTTGATCAACAAACGTACAGCCTGAGAGTTGGTGGCTGGCGCCGGGCAGGCAGGTCATGCGGCGCTGGCGCAGCACACCTGTAGCTTGCAGCGCGACAGCCGGGGCTTCGCCGATGGCGGCGAACAGTCGGCCGGCGCTGGCTTGATCCTTGAGCAATTGCTGCAAGGGCTGATGCGCCGCCAGATGCTGCGAACCGACGGCGCCGCCCGGCAGGACGATCAGGTCAAAGCTTTGCGCCAGCACATCGACCAGCATGCCATCGGCAGTGAGCCGGGTGCCGCGCGCGCAGGTCAGCATGCGCCGGCCTTCGATGCTGGCGGCGACCACCTCGATGCCGGCGCGGCGCAGCACGTCGATCAGGGTCACGCTTTGCAAATCATCGACGCCCTCGGCGAGGGCAATCAGAGCTCTGGAAGTCATGGGCGCTTTCCGCTGGGTAGTCTGTAAAGCGTAGACAGCTTTGTCCCACCCTGTTCGAAGACAGCCGTTACTTGATGTAAAGCTGGATCGAGAGTGTGTTGCGCGGGGCGTTGATCGAAGTGTTGCTGAAGCTGAAGGTGCCTTCCTGCTTGCCAGCCAGATCGAAGGTATAAAGAGAACCGACGGTTTTGCTGCCAGGCGTGCACTCGGTGAGATTGCCATTATCGAAGGCACACACCGGACCTCGGGTGCCGTTGACCTCGAAGCCATCCAGAGTCACGTGCGGCTGGTTCTGGCCATAGCCGACTTCCAGCACGTAGACCCTGATGTTCGGCCCGCTGTGATTGCATTGGGTTTGCGGTTGGTTATCGGCAATATCCTCCAGGCCGCAGGACGGCGATTGCACCTTGATCACCTTCACTTCGCTCAACGGCGGCGCCGATGCCGCGAACGCCGGGACTGCCACCAGCACTGCTGCAACCAATCCAAAAACTGTTATCCCGCCGTTGCGCATGCCTGCCCACTCCGAAAAATCAGCGCGCAGTATGGCGCAGTTGTCTGCTGCGCAAAACTTCGCCGACGATCGACACCAACATCCGCCAAATTCTTCACGCGGCTGGTATGATGCGCGGCTTTTTCCGGCCCACGACAATTTTCCAGGCGCTTGCGACGGTCTGTGCTTTGCTGTTGAGGTCGATACATTCACGGCGCCATGCGCGCCCCGGGGAGCAGACATGCTGGAAAGGCTGTTTCAACTCAAGGCACACAACACCAACGTGCGCACCGAAATTCTTGCGGGCGTCACGACTTTCCTGGCCATGGCTTACATTCTGTTCGTCAACCCGAGCATCCTCGGCGAGACCGGTATGGACAAGGGCGCGATCTTCGTCGCCACCTGTCTGGCGGCCGCCATCGGTTCGACCGTGATGGGCCTGATCGCCAACTACCCGATCGCCCTCGCCCCTGGCATGGGCCTGAACGCCTTCTTTACCTACACCGTGGTGCTGCACATGGGCCACACCTGGCAGGTGGCGCTGGGTGCGGTGTTCATTTCCGCCGTGCTGTTCTTCCTGTTGTCGATCTTCCGCATTCGGGAATGGATCATCAACGCCATCCCGCTGCCACTGCGCTCGGCGATCGCCGCCGGTATCGGCCTGTTCCTGGCGCTGATCGCCCTGCACAACGCCGGCATTGTGGTCAGCAACCCGGCGACCATGGTAGGCCTCGGCGATCTGACCAAGCCTGCACCGATTCTGGCCACCGTCGGCTTTGCCGTGATTGTCGCGCTCGAAGCGCTGAAAGTGCGCGGCGCGGTGCTGATCGGCATTCTCGCCGTGACCGTCGCCTCGATCGTACTGAACGTCACCGAGTTCGGCGGCATCCTGTCGATGCCGCCGTCGTTGGCGCCGACCTTCCTGCAACTGGACATCAAAGGCGCACTGGACATCGGTCTGGTCAGCGTGATCTTCGCCTTCCTGTTCGTCGACCTGTTCGACAACTCCGGAACCCTGATCGGCGTCGCCAAGCGCGCCGGCCTGATGGGCAAGGACGGCCACATGCCGAAAATGGGTCGCGCGCTGATCGCCGACAGCACTGCGGCCATGGCCGGCTCGCTGCTCGGTACTTCGACCACCACCAGTTACATCGAATCCGCGGCCGGCGTCAGTGCCGGTGGCCGCACTGGCCTGACCGCCATCGTCGTGGCAATCCTGTTCCTGCTGGCGCTGTTCTTCTCGCCCCTGGCGGCCAGCGTTCCAGCCTTCGCCACCGCGCCAGCCCTGCTGTTCGTCGCCGTGCTGATGACATCCGGCCTGGCGGAAATAGACTGGGATGACATCACCGTGGCTGCGCCGGTTGTGATCACTGCACTGGCGATGCCGTTCACCTATTCGATCGCCAACGGCATTGCCTTCGGTTTCATCGCCTGGACCGCCATCAAGCTGCTGTCCGGCCGTGCCCGTGAGCTGAACCCGGCGCTGGTGATTCTGTCGATTCTGTTTGTGATCAAGTTGGGTTGGTTCAACGCATGAGTTTCGATTCCCAAGCCTACGCCGAACAACTCGAAGCCAAGGTCGCGCGCTTGCGTGAGCTGCTGGCGCCGTTCGATGCACCCGAGCCGACGGTGTTTGATTCGCCGTTGCAGAACTTCCGCCTGCGCGCCGAATTCCGCCTGTGGCGCGAGGGTGGCGAACGGCATTACGCGATGTTCTCTCAGGACGACAAGCGAACGCCGATCCTCATCGAGCAATTCCCGATTGCCAGCCTGCGCATCAATCAGTTGATGCCGCAGTTGAAAGCGGCATGGCAGGCCAGTTCGGCGCTGAGCCATAAGTTGTTCCAGGTCGAATTCCTGACCACGCTGGCCGGGGACGCGATGATCACCCTGTGCTATCACCGCCCGCTGGACGAGCACTGGCACGCGGCGGCGACTCGGTTGTCGGCCGATCTCGGCGTGAGCATCATCGGCCGCTCCAAGGGCAGGCGCGAAGTGCTTGGCCAGGATCATGTCGTCGAAAAGCTCGAAGTCGGCGGTCGCACCTTCAGCTATCGCCAGCCCGAAGGCGCGTTCACCCAGCCCAATGGCACGGTGAACCAGAAGATGCTCAATTGGGCATACGAAGCCTTGGGCGATCGCAGCGATGATCTGCTGGAGTTGTACTGCGGCAACGGCAACTTCACCCTGCCGCTGGCGACTCGCGTGCGCAAAGTGCTCGCTACCGAAATCAGCAAGACTTCGGTCAACGCTGCCCTGAGCAACCTCAGCGAAAACGCTGTGGATAACGTCACGCTGGTGCGTTTGTCCGCCGAGGAGCTGACCGAAGCGCTCAACGAAGTGCGCCCGTTCCGCCGCCTGCACGGCATCGACCTGAAGAGCTATGAGTTCGGCAGCGTCTTCGTCGACCCACCGCGCGCCGGCATGGACCCGGACACCTGCGAACTGACGCGGCGCTTCGACAACATCCTCTACATCTCCTGCAACCCGGACACCTTGGCCGCCAACATCGCCCAACTGCACGACACCCATCGCATCACCCAGTGCGCGATGTTTGACCAGTTCCCGTGGACGCATCACATGGAATCGGGTGTGTTGCTGACCCGGCGCTGATTGCGGGTAGTTGAAAAGAGAAAGCCGTCGTGATTGACGGCTTTTTTATGGGCGCTCTAAAAGATCGCAGCCTTCGGCAGCTCCTGCAGATAACCGCGTTCCACATGCAGGAGCTGCCTAAGGCTGCGATCTTTTGATCTGTGCGATTACCGAACATAAAACGCCAAGGTCATTTTTGTTCAATTGACCAATGTAACCACCTGGTACATTTTATCCCCACAGGCTGAAACCTCTCGGCCGATGCCAAAAACAAGAAGTGGAGTTGCCCCATGTCCCCTATCGTTCTGGTGCTTAACGGCCCGAACCTGAACCTGCTCGGCACGCGTGAGCCGGCGACTTATGGTCATGAAACCCTGGCGGATATTTCGGCGCTGTGTGGTCGCGCGGCTGACGAGTTCGGCCTGACGGTAGAATTTCGCCAGACCAACCACGAAGGCGAGCTGCTCGACTGGATTCACGCGGCGCGCGGTCGTTGCGCGGGGATCGTGATCAATCCGGCCGCGTGGACGCATACGTCGGTGGCTATTCGCGATGCCTTGGTCGCCAGTGAGTTGCCGGTGATCGAGGTGCATCTGTCCAACGTGCATGCCCGCGAGCCGTTCCGTCATCACTCGTTTGTTTCCGGCATCGCCACGGCGGTGATGTGCGGCTTCGGCAGCCATGGTTATCGCCTGGCGCTGGAGCATTTCCGCCAGCGGTTGCAGGGATGAAGGCCATGTCACGTTCCAGGGTGATACTCGCCGGGCTGATTGGCGCCGGCATTCAGGCTTCGCGCACGCCCGCCCTGCATGAGCACGAAGGTGATGCGCAGGGCCTGCGCTATCTGTATCAGCTCATCGACCTCGATCAGTTGCGCCTCGACAGCACAGCCCTGCCCGACTTGCTGCAAGCGGCGGAGCGAATGAATTACACCGGGCTGAACATCACCTTTCCGTGCAAGCAGGCAATCATCCCGTTGCTCGATGAATTGTCGCCGGAAGCCCGGGGCATCGGTGCAGTGAACACGGTGGTGCTGAAGGACGGCAAGCGCGTCGGCCACAACACCGATTGCCTCGGTTTCGCCGAGGGTTTTCGCCGGGGTCTGACGGACGCTGCCCGCGAACGTGTAGTCCAGATGGGCGCGGGTGGGGCTGGCGCGGCGGTGGCCCACGCGCTGCTCAGCGAAGGCGTACGGCAATTGACGATTTTTGATGTCGACCGCGAGCGTGCCGAGAGCCTGGCAAACAATCTGAATCAACATTTCGGCCCCGGTCGCGCGCAGGCCGGACGGGATTTGTCCGGGGCGCTGGCGCAGGCCGAGGGTCTGGTCAACACCACGCCGATGGGCATGGCCAAGCTTGCGGGTTCACCGGTGCCGGCCGGGTTGCTGCGCAAGGAAATGTGGGTCGCGGAGATTGTGTATTTCCCGCTGGAAACCGAACTGCTGCGCGACGCCCGTGCCTTGGGCTGCCGCACGCTGGATGGCGGCAACATGGCGGTGTTTCAGGCGGTGAAGGCGTTTGAATTGTTCAGCGGCGTGGTGCCGGATGCGCAGCGCATGCTTGAGCATTTTCAAAGCATGAAGGGTTGAAGAGCAAAAGATCGCAGCCTTCGGCAGCTCCTGCTGGAAACGGTGCAGGCGCTACCGAAGGCTGCGATCTGTTGACTGTCAGGCCTTCAAATAGCGCAACACCGATTCGCAGATCATCTCGCGATGACGCTTCTTGATGGTTTCGTCCGGCAGGTCTATCTGGAAGATCTCACCCAGCGTGTGACGGTTCGACACACGATAGAAACAGAACGAACTGATCAGCAGGTGCACGTCCAGCGCATCGATGCCACGCCGGAACACACCTTCGTCCGCCCCCCGTTGCAGAATCCCGCCCAAGGTGTCGAGGATCGTGTTGTTCAGCGCCTTGATCGCATCGGAGCGCTTTACGTACTCGGCGTTGTGGATGTTTTCGATGCTGACGATGCGCACGAAATCGACGTTGTGATCGTGGTGATCGAAAGTGAATTCCACCAGTCGGCGGATCGCCAGTTCAGGCGGCAGTTCGTCCAGATGCAGACGGTTTTCCGTGCTGCGAATATCGCCGTAGAGTTTCTCCAACACCTCGACGTACAACTGCTCCTTACTGCCGAAGTAGTAATAGATCATGCGCTTGGAGGTGTGGATACGCTCGGCGATCGCGTCGACGCGGGCGCCGGACAGGCCCTGCTGGACGAACTCGACGATCGCCTCCTGCAGGATGTTTTCGCGGGTCTTTTCCGGATTGTTCTTGCGACTCTTGCGCGGCACTGCGTCGGACTCGACAGCAGCGGCGGAAAGTTCTGAATTCATGGTCATCGCGGGCTCACGGCCATCACTGCACAAGCTGGCGATTATGGGCCGCGCGGGACAGTGAAGGAAGCCGCGCAGCCGGTGTTTAATCCCGCGTTTACGAATTCCCTACAACTTCGCCTGCCGCACTGCACCGCTGCGCGATTTCGCCATCGCCGCCAGCCGCACTGCAACGTTGGCCGCGCCGTAGCCGGCATAGCCATTCTTGCGCTGGATGATTTCGAAGAAGAAACGCCCCTCGAACGGCTCGGTGTAGACATGAAACAACTCACCGCCCTGGGCGTCGCGGTCGTAGAGCACGTTGTAATAGGCCAGCTCGCTGAGAAACTCATCGTCGAAATCAAAGCGCGCCGCAAGGTCGTCGTAGTAGTTGAGCGGGATGTCCAGCAGCGGCACGCCGGCCTCTTTGGCGCGACTGACCTGGGCGAAGATGTCGTCACAATCGAAGGCGATGTGGTGCACGCCGGAGCCGCGATAACTCGACAGTGCATGAGAAATAGCGGTGTTGCGGTTCTCGGAAATATTCAGCGGCAGCCGGATCGAGCTGTCGCGGCTGCGCAACGCGCGGCTCTTCACCAGACCGTATGGATCGGGCAGCACCACCTCGTCGTCGGCCTCGAAATCCAGCAGGCTTTTATAGAACAGCACCCAACTGTCGAGGCTGTCGGCCGGCAACGCCGTGGCCATGTGATCGATACGCTTGAGGCCGCCGCTGGTTTGCGCGTCCGGCAACAGATTGAAATCGGTACCGTACACGTCGGCGTCCGCATCGACCAGATAAATCAGGCTGCCGTCCGGTGCACGCACTGCCGCCAGTTCCAGTTCATTCGGCCCGACCAGCCCGCGATAGGGCTGCCCTTTGTAAGCGACCGCACGGGCCAGCGCACTGGCGCTGTCCTTGACTCGCACGGCCGTAGCGCACAGCGATGGGCCATGGGCTTCGAAAAAACTGTGAGCAAACGAATAAGGCTCGGAGTTGAGAATCAGGTTGATATCGCCCTGACGCAGCAGGCTGACATTCTTCGAGCGATGCTGCCCGGCCTTGGCAAAACCCAGGCGTTGCAGCCAGTGACCGAGCTTCGCCCCCAGCGCTTCGTCGACGGCAAACTCAAGAAATTCAACGCCGTTGTATTCGCTGGCCTGCGGCGTTTCGAAAAGAATTTCACGGTGGGCCACCGGCGCCGCTTCCTGCTCAAGACGCTGACGGGTCTTCTCTTCCAGATACAGCAGCGAGCGCAAACCGTCGGCGGCGTTGGCCCGTGGCGGCGCGGCGCGAAAGCCGTCATTGAAGATTTCCAGCGACAGCGGCCCGGTATAGCCACTCTTGATGATCGGCGCGAGGAAGCCGGGCAGATCGAATTCGCCCTGCCCCGGGAAGCACCGGAAATGCCGACTCCACTCCAGCACATCCATGGCCAGGATCGGCGCGTCGGCCATTTGCACGAAAAAGATCTTGTCGCCGGGAATATCGGCGATCGCGCTCGGATCACCCTTCAGCGACAGGGTGTGAAAGCTATCAAGGAGCACGCCGAGGTTGGGGTGATCGGCCTGACGGACGATGTCCCAGACCTGTTGATAAGTGTTGACGTGCCGGCCCCAGGCCAGCGCTTCGTAACCAATCCGCAGACCACGAACAGCAGCGCGTTCGGCCAGCAGCCGCAAATCATCGACGAGGATTTGTTGATCGCCGACACTGTCCGGCGCGGCGTTGCTGCACACCAGCACCAGGTCGGTGCCAAGTTCCTGCATCAGGTCGAACTTGCGCTCGGCGCGCTCCAGGTTGCGGGCCAGGCGATCGCGGCGGCAACCCTCGAAATCACGAAACGGCTGAAACAGGGTGATGGCGATCCCCAGATCGGCGCACATCTGTTTAATTTCCCGGGGGCTGCCGTCGTAGTACAGGAGGTCGTTTTCGAAAATCTCTACGCCGTCGAACCCGGCGGCGGCAATGGCTTCGAGTTTTTCCGGCAGGGTGCCGCTCAAGGAAACGGTGGCAATGGAACGCTGCATGTTTCAACTCCCGGACTGCGCCGCTTTTGTGTAGGAGCTGCCGAAGGCTGTGATCGTTTGATGTTTTTTTCAGATCAAGATCAAAAGATCGCAGCCTTCGGCAGCTCCTACAAGGGAATGGGTTTTTATAGTGAGGGAAATTATTGGCTGCATCCCCGCGCGCAGCAATTTAAAGTGTACTACCCGGTTAGTTTTGCGTGCGATTATCGAACACTAAGGCGATTTGGCGAATTGACGATTTTTTGTTCACTGCCCAACATCGGCTGCACATCGAGTCCGGCCACTAACCACCGGACAAGGTGTTCGACCGTAAAGAACACCAAATAACAAATCCAAAAACGGGTGGAACACATGATTCCTTCACAGACTTCCCGCATGGCTCCGGCCATGAGCACTGCCACGGGTGGCATCGGCGACAAGATCCGCGGCGCCATGGCCGTCGGCAAGACCCGCTGGGGCATGCTGGCGCTGGTGTTTTTTGCCACCACCCTCAACTACATCGACCGCGCCGCCCTCGGCGTCATGCAGCCGATCCTCGCCAAGGAAATGAGCTGGACGGCGATGGATTACGCCAACATCAACTTCTGGTTTCAGGTCGGCTACGCGATCGGGTTTGTCCTGCAAGGGCGACTGATCGACCGGGTCGGCGTCAAGCGCGTGTTCTTCTGCGCCGTGCTGCTCTGGAGCCTGGCCACCGGCGCCCATGGTCTGGCGACTTCGGCAGCCGGCTTCATGGTCTGCCGCTTCATCCTCGGCCTGACCGAAGCCGCCAACTATCCGGCCTGCGTGAAAACCACGCGCCTGTGGTTCCCGGCCGGTGAACGTGCAGTCGCTACCGGCATCTTCAACGCCGGCACCAACGTCGGCGCGATGTTCACGCCGATGCTGCTGCCGCTGATCCTGCATGCGTGGGGCTGGCAGGCAGCGTTCCTGTGCATGGCCGCACTCGGCGGGATCTGGTTGTTGTTCTGGGGCTTGAAGTACTTCAACCCGGAAGATCACCCGACGGTGAAACAGTCGGAACTCGATTACATTCAGCAGGAAATCGAACCGGAACAGGCCCGCGTACCGTTCAGCAAAATCTTGCGCATGCGTGGCACCTGGGCTTTCGCCCTCGCCTACTCGCTGACCGCGCCGGTGTTCTGGTTCTATCTGTACTGGCTGCCGCCGTTTCTCAATCAGCAATACAACCTCGGCATCAACGTCACGCAGATGGGTATTCCGCTGATCATCATCTACGTCACGGCTGACTTCGGCAGTGTCGGCGGCGGGATTCTGTCCTCGTTCCTGATCGGTCGCGGCATGAACTCGATCAAGGCGCGACTGCTGTCGATGTTGCTGTTTGCCTGCTGCATCATCGGCGTGGTGATGGCCGCAGGCTCGGCGAATCTGTGGGTGGCGGTGGCGGCGATCTCGCTGGCGATCGGTGCGCACCAGGCCTGGACCGCGAACATCTGGAGCCTGGTGATGGACTACACACCCAAGCACATGATGAGCACAGTGTTCGGCTTCGGCGGCATGTGCGCGGCGATCGGCGGGATGTTCATGACCCAGATTGTCGGCCACATCCTCACCGTCACCCACAACAACTACACCGTGCTGTTCACGCTGATCCCGGCGATGTACTTCCTCGCACTGACGTGGATGTACTTCATGGCACCGCGCAAAATTCCTGCCGTTACCGAATAACCTGCCTGCATCGCTTCTGTAGGAGCTGCGGAACGCTGCGATCTTTTGATCTCGCTGTTGAAGATCAAAAGATCGCAGCCTCGTTTCACTCGTCAGCTCCTACAAGGGATTTTTGCTTTTCCTCAGCGCCGGCTCTGCTGCCAATCCGCTGCACCAGAGATTCCTGCCGTTAGCGAATAACCTGCCTGCATCGCTTATGTAGGAGCTGCGGAACGCTGCGATCTTTTGATCTCGCTGTTGAAGATCAAAAGATCGCAGCCTCGTTTCACTCGTCAGCTCCTACAAGGGATTTTTGCTTTTCCTCAGCGCCGGCTCTGCCGCCAATCCGCTGCACCAGAGATCCTGCCGTTAGCGAATAACCTGCCTGCATCGCTTCTGCAGGAGCTGCGGAACGCTGCGATCTTTTGATCTCGCTGTTGAAGATCAAAAGATCGCAGCCTCGTTTCACTCGTCAGCTCCTACAAGGGATTTTTGCTTTTCCTCAGCGCCGGCTCTGCTGCCACGCTGCCGCCAATCCGCTGCAGCAAATCACCGCAATACCAATCACGGTCAAGCCGCTCGGTGTGTGATTGAACAGCAGCCAGCCCAACAACCCCGCGAAGACGATCTGGCAGTAGCCGAACGGCGCCAGCAATGCCGGTGCGGCGTGGCGAAAGGCTTGGGTCAGGAACAGATGCGCTGTCATCCCGCAGCTGCCCAGCGCCAGCATCAGCGCGGCATGAGTCCACGTCGGCACTTGCCAGAAGAACGGCACCAGCGCGCTCATCACCAGGGTATTGCACAGGCCGGCGAAGAAGTTGCTGGTGGTCGGGCTGTCCACTTCGGCGAGCTTGCGCGTCAGCAACTGGTAGAAGCAGAAAAACAGCGCCGAGCAGAACGGCAGCAGGATCGCCGGGGTGAACAGTTCGCCCCCCGGGTGGACGATGATCAGCACGCCGATGAAACCGCAGATCACCGCGATCCATTGCCCGCGCGTCACCCGTTCCTTGAGCAGTGGCACCGACAATGCGGTGACCAATACCGGCGCGAGAAAGTTGACCGCCGTGGCTTCCGCCAGCGGGATGTACAGCAGCGCCGTGGTGAAAAACAGACTGGTGCCGAGCAGGCACAGGGCACGGGCGAGCTGCCATAGCGGCTTTTTGGTGCGCAGCACACGCAGGCCGGACTGCGGCAAAAAAATCCCCGCCATCAACAGGGTGTGCACCACATAGCGCGCCCACACCACCATCACGATCGGATAAAAACCGGAGAGGTATTTCGACAACGCGTCGTGGCTGGAAAACAGGAACGTCGCCACGACAATCAGCAGGATCCCCTTGAAGGGCTGGTTGACACCGGAGAGCGGGGTGCTGACGGTCATTGGCAATCTCTGAAAAAAAACCGGGCGAACGTTCGCGCTGGCGGCAATCGTTGTGGCAATCATAGTCGGCTGAGCTTTCAGCAAACGCACAGGTTGCAATCCTGTTCGCCGGGAAACTGCCGTTGAGTACAACCGTGACGCAAGATTCCCGCCACTTCGGCGCCAGGCAAGTGTGCAACATCACAGACTGCTGTCGAAACAGCCGGTTCATGAATTCGGCGGAAGAAATTCCTCTCGGGATTGAATTTGCCGCCGGGTCAACCGTCAATACCAAGCCCGCACTACACCAGCGCGCGTAATTGGACGGACGACCGGACTGGCGCCACACTCACACAGCGGCAACACTCATCAGCACCAGACTCATCACCCGTAATAAAAGAGGATTCCCACATGCTATGGAAAAAAGGCCGACGCAGTGACAACGTCGTCGACGCCCGGGGTGATGATGCCGGCGGTGGCGGCGGCATGCGCTTCGGTGGCGGCAAGGGCCTGAGCCTGACCGCCATCGTGCTGATCGTCGGCATCGGCTGGCTCACCGGCCAGGACCCTATGCAGATCCTCGGTCAATTGACCGGGCAGATGGAGCAACCAGCGGCCACTTCGCAAACCCGTCAGGCGCCGCCGGCCAATGATGAACAGGCCGAATTTGTCCGTTCGATCCTCGGCGACACAGAAGATACCTGGGGTCCGATCTTCCAGCAGGCCGGGCGCCAATACAAAGACCCGACGCTGGTGCTCTTCAGCAACCGGGTGAACTCGGCATGCGGCATGGCCACTTCTGCCACCGGCCCGTTTTATTGCCCGGCCGACCAGAAGGTCTATCTGGACATGGCCTTCTTTCAGGAAATGTCGCAGCGTTTCAAAGCCGCCGGCGACTTCGCTCAGGCTTACGTGATTGCACACGAAGTCGGCCACCATGTGCAGACGCTGCTTGGCGTCTCGGCGAAGATGCAGACGGCGCGCCAGCAAGGTCGGCAAATGGAAGGCGACGGCGGCTTGCTGGTCCGCCAGGAATTGCAGGCTGACTGCCTCGCTGGTGTCTGGGCGTACAACGCTCAAAAGCGCCTGAACTGGCTGGAACCGGGCGACATCGAAGAAGCCTTGAACGCCGCCAACGCCATCGGCGATGATCGCTTGCAGCAACAGGGCCAGGGCCGTGTAGTCCCGGACTCGTTTACCCACGGTACGTCAGCGCAAAGGGTGCGCTGGTTCAAAACCGGATTCGCGCAAGGCCAGGTAAGCCAGTGCGACACCTTTGCGGCGAAAACCCTGTAAATGCATAAATGGCTTGTGGCGTTACTGTTCATCGCCGGCACCGCGCAAGCGGCCGGCGTCGATGCGATCAGCCCCGGTCGCTTGCAGCTGAAGGCCGGGGAAATGGCGGTGGGGATCGGCCCGGCGCCGGAGAAGATCGAGCGTGTACTGATCGTCATTCACGGTCGCCTGCGCAACGCCGAGACCTACCGCAAAAGCGCGCAAAGCGCCGCCGAACTTGCCGGGCAGACCGCGCACACGCTGGTGATCGCTCCGCAGTTTCTCAATGAAAGTGACGTCACCCTATATTCCTTGCCGCCGACGGTGCTGCGCTGGCAGGGCGACGAATGGATGGGCGGCGGCTTGTCCATCGGGCCCAATCCGCTCAGTTCCTATGCAGCACTGGATGAAATCGTCGCGCGGCTCAGCGATCGCAAACAGTTTCCGGACGTGAAGCAGATCGTGATCTTCGGCCACTCCGGCGGGGGTCAGGTGGTGCAGCGTTACGCCCTGCTGGCCAAAGCTCAGCCAGCGCTCAAGGCCAACGGCATTCGCTTGCGCTATGTGGTGGCCAATCCCTCTTCCTATGCCTACTTCAACGAACAGCGGCCAGTGGCATTCGATCACGCGCAATGCCCGGGCTTCAATCGCTGGAAATACGGGCTGGCGGACATGCCGGTGTATGCCGGCGGGCAAACGCCGTTGCAGGTTGAGAGCGCTTACGTCAAACGCGAGGTGATTTATCTGTTGGGGCAGCAGGATGTCGACCCGGAACATCCGGCGCTGGACAAGAGCTGCGCGGCCGAGGCGCAAGGGGCTTACCGCTTGATGCGCGGGAAGCTGTATTTCGGCTACTTATTGCGTCGGCACCCAGAAGGGGTCAATCAACGGCTGATTGAAGTGCCAGGGGTCGGGCATGACGGGGATGGCATGCTGACTTCGGCGGAGGGGCAGAAGGCTTTGTTTGACCAATAGGTTTTGCGTTGAATGTGCCGGCCTCTTCGCGAGCAAGCCCGCTCCCACATGGGTGCTGTGCCTTGCACAAAATATCTGCGCACTGAAGATCCAATGTGGGAGCGGGCTTGCTCGCGAAGGCGCCCGGTCAGGCAATGAAATCTCAACCCTGAAGCATCCGCCGCAACTCAACACAATCCTTTGCATGCCAATCGGTCAATTCCGGCCACGGATTGTCCGGCAGATTCACCAGCACCGTCCGCGCGCCCGCCGCTCGGCCGCAATCGAGATCAAAGCGGTAATCACCCACCATCACCATGTCACTGGCCGGCACCTGCCAGGCCTCGGCCAGTTTCAGCAAACCGCCGGGATGCGGCTTCGGCGGTGCTTCGTCGCGACCCAGCACATCCTCGACCGCAAAGCAGTCAGCCAGGCCGATCGCCTCCAGCGTCACGTGCGCCAACTCACGCGCATTGCGCGTGAGAATGCCGAGGCGATAACCGCGCGCATGCAGGTCGCGCACCAGCTCCACCGCGCCGGTGGCCGGGGTCGAGCCCAATGCCAGATCGCGCTCATGCTCAAGCAACCAGGCATGCTTGGCCGCTGCTTCATCCGCTGGCAATGCAGCGAGATGGGTGAGGATGTCGTCCTCCGGAGGAATCGCCAACGCCACGCGAATCGCCGCGAAATCATGCACGGCGACAGTCAGCGTGCCGTCCATGTCGAACACCCAATGACGAACCTCGGTCAGGCTCATGCCCAGTCCTTGCGATGGCGGATCAGACCTTCCTGAGTCACCGAAGCGACCAGTTGCCCGGCACGGTTGAACACGCTGCCACGGGAAAAACCACGGGAGTTGCCGGCCCATGGGCTGTCCATCGCGTAGAGCAACCAGTCATCGGCGCGCAGATCATTGTGGAACCACAGCGCGTGATCGAGGCTGGCGACCTGCATGTCTTTCTGCCAGACCGACTTGCCGTGGGGCAGCATCGACGTGGTCAGCAGACCGAAGTCCGAGGCATAGGCCAGCAGGTATTTGTGCAGCGCCGGGATGTCCGCCAGGGCGCCATCGGCGCGGAACCACACATATTTCACCGGATCGGCCGGCTGCGGGTTGTACGGGTCTTTTTCGGTGACCGGGCGTACTTCGATCGGTTTCGGGCACAGCAGTTTTTCACGCATGTGCTCGGGAATCAGGTGCGCGCGCTGCTGGGTCAGTTCCAGCTCCGAGGGCAGGTTTTCCGGGCCGACCACCGCTGGCATCTGGCCCTGATGCTCGAAGCCTTTTTCGTCGTACTGGAATGAAGCACTGCAGGTGAAGATCGGGTGGCCCTTCTGGATCGCCGTCACACGGCGGGTGCTGAAGCTGCCGCCATCGCGCACGCGATCAACCGAATAGACCACCGGCAACTTGGCATCGCCCGGGCGCAGGAAATAACCGTGCAGCGAATGCACATGGCGCGCCTCCTCCACTGTCTGACTGGCCGCCGACAGCGACTGGCCGAGCACCTGACCGCCGAATAACTGGCGGAACCCCAGATCCTGACTGCGGCCACGGAACAGGTTTTCTTCGATCGGCTCCAGGGTCAGCAAATCGACCAGATCTTCCAGCACTTGGCTCATTCAGACTCTCCTCACACAAAGCAATGGGCGCGCAGTCTTGGCTGCGGCGGACGATTCAGGTTCTGGCACGGGCCAAATACGATGGCGGCCATTGTAAACGTCCGTGTCGGCTTATTCATGCAAGGTTTGCAGCCATTGTTCGCGGCTGATGCGATACAGGACATGGCGGCGCAACGGGTGATCGAGCGCTAGCTTGGGGTGATCGAAATCGTCCTGCGGATCGTGGTGCATGCCAATCGCCTGCATGACCTTCTCTGATTGCGCATTCTGCCCGGCGGTAAACGAGACGATTTCCTCCAGTTTCAACTGGTCGAAACCCGCGCGCAGTGCGGTCCACGCCGCTTCGCTGGCGTAACCCAGGCCCCAGTGTTCCTTAGCCAGACGCCAGCCGATCTCCACCGCCGGGGTAAACGGCGCATCGAAGCCGACCACGCCCAACCCGGTGAAACCGATGAACTCGCCCGTGTCCTTGCGCTCCAGCGCCCACAGGCCAAAGCCGTGCTCGGCAAAATGTCCGCGCACGCGGCCGATCAATGCGGCGCTTTCCAGCCGGGTCAACGGCGCCGGAAAGTAGCGCATCACCTGCGGATCGGCGCACATCGCGGCGAATGCCGGCAAATCCTCGTCCTGCCACTGACGCATCAACAACCGCGCGCTTTGCAACTCCAGTATCGGCTCCATCGTCCCCTCCATTTCCATGCCGTTGAGTCTACATCGCTGGTAGGATCGTTCATTCTTTCCTCAGTTCTGGCGACCATGGATCGTCTGAAGCGGGCAGCCGACTTCCTCCGTCCGCAAACGCTTTGCAACGACAGATTCACGCGAGTCAAAGACCGTAGGCTTATCGAACATTTGAAACGAGGCGAGTTTCCTCGGGAAGACCAGTGGCATCCGGGATCGTGACCAGAGCTGAAGGAGCGATAGCGCAGGCAACACTTTTTTCGAAACAAGCCTAAAAAAAACAGCGAACGGAGTGATGCAATAAACTCTCTATCCAGCCCCTAAATACTTACGCCGTTTCTGCTCATTACGACACTTGGCCATGTGAGAGCACTCCGGACACCACCGGCCTTGGGTAATTGAGTGAGGAATTGCGCGCCAGGTATGACCAACACTGCATTGCCACTGCAACTTGGTCGAAGCATCTACATAATCTTCCGACAGGCATTTACCTCCTCTGGCCTGAGCCATGATTCGCATGTTTTTTATGTTGCTGCGCATGCTGTCGTAATAACATTGCCGACACCAGGTTCCTTGTTTGACACTCACACCGGCGGCCTTCCAGGTATGGCCCTGAGCACATCGCCAAGTTAATGGCGTAACGCTATTGATATATTCAGAAGAAAGACACTCGCCTCCGCGTGTCAGAGCAATCGCCTGAAACGCTTGCAGGTTGCCGCGCAGTTTGTTCTTGGCACAGTGCGGGCACCACCGTCCGTATTTCACACTCGAAGGCACTGCTTGCCAACGATGTCCTTGCGCACACTCCCAAAGCAGCGAGTCAGCACAACTTACGTAAATTTCGGATAAACAGCGTCCGCCACGCTCAGTGGCAATTGCCTGCATGTTTTCAAGAGTGTCGCGCCGTGCCAGCTTGGCGCAGGTCGGGCACCAGCGGCCTTGGGCGATACTGGCGAACGTTGCCTGCCAACGGTGGCCGAACTGACATTGCCATTCCATCGGTAACAGGCGTGACTCGTAGTGGTGCGACAAACACAGACCACCGCGCTTTACGGCAACTTGCTGTGCAGAGTGCAAGGTGTCGCGCCTTTGCAACCGAGCGCACACCGGGCACCAACTGCCGCGAGTCACCCGATACGGGTCAGCCAACCATTCATGGCCATCTGCGCAGCGCCACGACAGACGCGTGGACAGATTCTGATAGACAGCGGACAGGCATTCTCCTCCACGAGACTTTGCCAGTTGCCGCATACCTTCGATCGTTTTAGTCGTTTGCTTATTCATGACGCCGGCTAACTTGGGGGCGGAACCGGAGTGTAAATAGAACGGACACGCAAAAAGACCCAACTTCCAAATCAAGAATATTCCGACAAACATTCGCGGATTTTCCTACATCAATTTCAATGCTCACGTTGTTAGCGTGACGTGCCATCAATGCTCACACCAGTGGAACTGGAGCGTGCGCTTGATTACTTTGACTTAAGGATGAGCGTATGTTCGCCCCTGCTAACGCTGCGCACTTTTCACTGACTCTCCCCACGGTCAGCAACGATTTCAAAGTGTTGGCATTCGAAGGCCATGAAGCGATCAGCAACTTGTATGCGATTCGAATCGAACTGGTCTCGGAAAACCCGAATATCGACTTGGAAAGCCTGCTCAACCAGCCGGCTTTTTTGCAGTTTGGTCTGCGCGGCGAAGGGATTCACGGCCTTATCGATGACGCCGAAGTGGGCGACAGAGGCAAGCGCCTGAGTCGCTATCACCTGACGCTTCGTCCACGTTTATATCAACTGCAGCATCGGCATAACCAGCGGGTATACCAGGGAATGACGGTGCCGCAAATCATCGTCAAGGTGTGCAAGGAGCACGGGATCCTCGACGGTCAACTGCGTTTCAACATTGCGCCCAAGCCTTCTGTACCGAGGGAATACTGCGTGCAGTACGGCGAAACCGATTTTGATTTTGTGCAACGCATCTGTTTCGAAGACGGTATTCATTGGCATCACCAACACGATGCCAACGAACACATCCTGATATTTGCCGATAACCAGACCGCGTTTTCCATCCTGCCGCCCACACGCTATCAACAGAGCAGTGGCCTGGCGGCGAAAGAGCCCGTAGTCAGCCATTTCGGTGTGCGATTGAGCACCCGTACCAGCCAGGTCGTGCGCCGTGGCTAATTTTAAACGAGGAGAAGACAAAAATCATCACTGTATACTCCCACCCTCAAAGGTCAAATAACGGCCACTACGTACCAAAACCACCAAAAACAAGAGGCAAAGGATGAACATCAAAGAAAAACTAATCTATGAATTAGAACCTTCCAACATAGAAGGATTATCAATTGAGATTAAAGATTTTTTTCCAGTGAAAGTTCTATCGATGACTTTCAGTTAGAATACTCAACTTACAATCAAGCCTATTCGATCAGCTGTACCAGTGATAGCCTAACCCCAGACGGGGTTAAAGATGTTTTCATGAGATTTGTAAGCTTCATTCAATATCCAGCATTTACTTTTTACACAAACTCCAAAACCGAAGAAAATATAGAATTCGA
Source organism: Pseudomonas sp. TSRC2-2 (assembly GCF_049897785.1). Classification (NCBI taxonomy): domain Bacteria; kingdom Pseudomonadati; phylum Pseudomonadota; class Gammaproteobacteria; order Pseudomonadales; family Pseudomonadaceae; genus Pseudomonas; species Pseudomonas sp. TSRC2-2. Next base: position 180,094 of record NZ_JAFCWZ010000008.1, on the reverse strand, counting down.
GCTGATTAGCGGCTCTGAGGATATGATTTGTTTTTACTGCAAAGTTATTTTTCTTCGTAACTAATAACCTATTCTTTCATTTATAAAGCTGCTATTTTTTTAAAGTCGCAGCCAACACTCCTCTCTCTCACGTTTCATTCCCAGCATAATGGCACGCCAAACACTATGCTAAGTTTAAATTTCCCGATATTGCCAACAGTTTAATGCGCGAAACCGATGATCATCCATTTGAGAAATCTTCCGAGACATTGGATTTGAAAACTCAACGAATCGAGTGGAGGCAGGAATTGCTTCTGAAATGAAAGCAAGAAAAGCGAAGATTTGGGTTGAGAGAGCACGATTGGTAAGAACAAATGGATCGAGCATCCAGATGGCCATCGCGATGCTGGAGCTATTAATGTGCCCAAGCACCATGATTCGGGGCATATGCCGACTGATTGAAAAAAACCGTCCTGCGCCACGGCTTCCGCCAATACAACCGGGTCGGTTTGCTCACCGAGCAGCGCGCGGAGAGAGGCACACACTCCTTCGTCGAGCGCCACTATGGGCGTGCGCGCCGGGCAAAAAGGCTGACGCGTGGTGCGGTCCGGCGCTAACACTTATCGTTATGACCCCTGCGGCCGACTGATCAAACAACAGTCTCTGCTCTACAGCTGCGCTACTCGTACTGCCGACTCGCCCATATGCCGACCATCTACATCGCTGATACGATTCTGAACCATTCCTGCGTTCCGGCCTGAAATCCCGATGCCCTTGCCGTTGATCTATCACGAAGACTACAGCCCCGAGTTTCCAGCGGAGCACCGCTTCCCCATGGACAAGTTTCGTCTGTTGCGAGATCACCTGGTCGACAGTGGTCTGACCCGCGATGTCGATTTGCTGCGGCCCGAGATCTGTCCCGACGACATCCTCGCTCTCGCCCATGACCGCAGCTATATCGAACGCTACATGAGCGGCCAGTTGTCCCGCGAAGACCAACGGCGCTTGGGTCTGCCATGGAACGAGGCGCTGGCGCGACGCACTGTACGCGCGGTCGGCGGCTCGATCCTCGCGGCAGAGCAAGCGCTGGAACATGGACTGGCCTGTCATCTCGCCGGTGGCACACATCACGCTCACTACGATTACCCGGCCGGCTTCTGCATCTTCAATGACCTGGCGATCATCAGCCAATACCTGTTGCAGAGCGGGCGGGTCAATCGCGTGCTGATCTTCGATTGCGACGTGCATCAGGGCGACGGCACTGCGCGGATTCTGCATGACACGCCGGAGGCGATTACCGTTTCCCTGCACTGCGAAAAGAATTTTCCTGCACGCAAGGCCGAAAGCGACTGGGACATTCCGTTGCCCAAAGGCATGGGCGATGCCGATTACCTGCAGGTGGTGGATGACACGCTCAACTACCTGCTGCCGCTATATCAACCGGATCTGGTGCTCTACGACGCCGGGGTCGATGTACACAAGGACGATGCCCTCGGCTATCTGCAACTGACCGACGCCGGCGTAGCCGCGCGCGATGAACGGGTGATGCGCCATTGCCTGGGCCGCGACATCCCGGTGGTCGGAGTGATCGGCGGCGGCTACAGCAAAGATCGCCACGCCCTCGCCCGCCGCCACGGCATCCTTCATCACAGCGCGCAACGGGTATGGGATTTACACGGCTGTCACTGAAACATGTTGCGTTATCCACAATGTCTGTGGAACTGCCTCTGGATAACCCGCAGGAGCTGCCGAAGGCTGCGATCTTTTGATCTTGCTGTAAAAATCCACAGCAAAGATCGCAGCCTTCGGCAGCTCCTACAAAGGGCTCGGCTGTTAGAATGCCCGCCTTGTCCCGCCAGACCGCAGCGCACGCCCATGACCCAGAATTCCGCTCCCGCCAACACCCACGTCGCCATCATTGGCGGCGGCCCCGCCGGCCTGATGGCCGCCGAAGTGCTGAGCCAGGCGGGAATCCGTGTCGATCTGTACGACGGCATGCCTTCTGTAGGCCGCAAGTTTTTGCTGGCCGGGGTCGGCGGCATGAACATCACCCATTCCGAAGCCTACCCGGCGTTTCTCTCCCGTTACGCTGAACGCGCCCCGCAAATCGCCCCGCTGCTGCGTGCATTCGATGCTGATGCCTTGTGCCAGTGGATTCACGAACTGGGCATCGAAACCTTCATCGGCAGCTCCGGCCGCGTGTTCCCCACCGACATGAAAGCCGCCCCGCTGCTGCGTGCCTGGCTCAAGCGTCTGCGCGACAGCGGCGTGGTTATCCACACCCGCCATCGCTGGCTCGGCTGGGATGCAAATGGCGCAATGCGCATCGACAGTCCCGAAGGCGAAATCCGCGTAACCCCCGACGCCACGCTGCTCGCCCTCGGCGGCGGCAGTTGGTCGCGCCTGGGTTCAGACGGCGCGTGGATGTTGCCGCTGGAACAGCGCGGGGTGGATCTGGCGCCCTTGCAGCCGAGCAATTGCGGCTTCGAGGTGCAGGCCTGGAGTGACCTGTTGGTGAACAAGTTCGCCGGCGCGCCGCTGAAAAACATCGCCATCGGTTTGAACGACGATATCCCGCGTCTGGGCGAATGCGTGATCACCGCGACCGGGATGGAAGGCAGCCTGATCTATGCGCTGTCGGCGCCGATACGCGAGGAAATCAATCGCTACGGCGCAGCGGTTATCCACATCGATCTGCTGCCCGGCCGGCCTGTGGATAAATTGCTGGCGGCGCTGGGCAAACCACGCGGCTCGCGCTCGATGGCCAAGCATCTGCATAGTCAGGTGGGGATTGATGGGGTTAAAGCAGCGTTGTTGCGCGAGTTGATCGATGCCGAAACGTTCGCCTATCCGGCGCGCTTGGCGCGAGCGATCAAGGCGTTGCCGCTGACCTTGGTAAAAACCCGTCCGCTGGATGAGGCAATCAGCAGTGCTGGTGGCGTAAGGTTCGAAGCGATGGATGAGCGCTTGATGCTCAAGGCGTTGCCGGGGGTGTTTTGCGCGGGGGAGATGCTTGATTGGGAAGCGCCGACGGGCGGGTATTTGCTGTCCGGGTGTTTTGCCAGCGGACGGGCGGCGGGGTTGGGTATTGTGCAGTGGCTCAAGCACACAACCTTGTAGGAGCTGACGAGTGAAACAAGGCTGCGATCTTTTGATCTTCAAAAATCAACATCAAAAGATCGCAGCGTGCCGCAGCTCCTGCAGGGAAAAGCATTCCCCTTGTGGGAGCGAGCCTGCTTCCGAAGGCGCCATTACAGACGCCACATCAAATCAAGGCTTGCGCTTGCGCGGCCCGGTATTGAACACCGGCACTTTGCGCACCGGCTTGATCGACGGCTCCGGTGCCGAGGTCTCGCCGCTGTCGACCCACTTGCCCAGATTGCGTTTTCCACCGCCACCGCCCGAGGCTTTCGGCTTCTTCGGTTTTTTCGGCTTCTTGATCACCTGACCGCTGGCATCGGTGTCCGGCACGCGGTGCTCGGGCTCGAAATCCGGTTCGTTCTGGCGCTTCAGGTTCTGCCGTGTCAGCATTTCGATTGCCGAGAGCATGTTCACTTCATCGGCACACACCAGCGAAATCGCCTCACCGGTGGCACCCGCGCGGCCAGTGCGGCCGATGCGGTGAATGTAATCCTCGGCGACGATCGGCAGATCGAAGTTGACCACCAGCGGCAAGTCTTCGATGTCCAGACCACGGGCGGCGACGTCGGTCGCCACCAGAATCTGCACTTCACTGAGTTTGAACCGGTCCAGCGCGCGCTGGCGGGTCGCCTGCGGTTTGTCGCCATGGATGCCGTCAGCATTCACACCGAGGCCCTGAAGTTTTTCCACCAGCGCATCGACGCCATTGCGGGTCTTGGCGAACACCAGCACCTGCTTCCACTTGTTCTTGCGCATCAGGTGCACGAACAGTTCGGCCTTGCGTTTCTTGTCTACAGTGACGATCCACTGCTTGACCGTGTTGGCAGCGACGTTGCGCGGGCTGACTTCGACGCTTAAAGGATCGTTGAGCATCTGCCCGGCCAGCAGGCGAATGTCATCGGAGAATGTCGCCGAGAACAACAGGGTCTGGCGCTTTTTCGGCAGCATGCGGTAAATGTTCGCCAGTTCTTCGGAGAAGCCCAGGTCGAGCATACGATCGGCTTCATCCAGCACCAGCGTTTGCAGCTGATTGAGTTTCAGCGCGTTCTGGCGGAACAGGTCGATCAAGCGACCGGGCGTGGCGACCAGCACATCGACGCCGCCGCGCAGCTTCATCATCTGCGGATTGATGCTGACACCGCCGTACACCGCATAAGTGCGTAGCGGCAGATTTTCCGCGTATTGACGCACGGCTTCGTGGACCTGCTCGGCCAGCTCGCGGGTCGGCACCAGAATCAGCGCACGCGCCGAGTTGGCGGTGACTTTCGGCCCTTCCATGGCCAGCAACTGCAGCAGCGGCAAGGCGAAACCGGCGGTCTTGCCGGTGCCGGTCTGCGCCGCTGCCATCAGGTCGCGACCGGCCAGCACCGCCGGAATGGCTTGCGCCTGCACCGGCGTCGGGGTCTGGTAGCCGAGCGTCTCGAGGGAGCGCAGCAAGGGTTCGATCAGGCCAAGGGAGGCGAAAGTCATGGGAGTACCGTAGGAAAAAATGACGCGGGGATGCAATGCCGCGCAGTTTACCCTAATTCGTACGCGCTTCCGTCGGAACGGCTTTCGCTTCCGCCTGTGTCTGCTGCGCGGGACGGCGCCACTGCGGCAGGCTGATCAGCAGCACCGCGCTGATGATCACCAGCATCGCCAGCGCTTCTTCGATGCCGATGGTCTCGCCAACAAACACCACGCCAAGCAATACCGCCACCGCCGGGTTGACGTAGGCATAACTGGTCGCTGCCGCCGGGCGCACGTGTTTGAGCAGATACATGTAGGAATTGAAGGCGATGATCGAGCCAAAGAAAATCAGATAGGCCAGCGCCAGCCAGCCTTCGATCGGCGGCAGCGCTTGCAGGTGCTCGCCGCTCAGCGCACTGCCGATCAGCAAGACCACGCCGCCAACGAGCATTTCCAGGGCGCTGGCCATCGCCCCCGCCGGCAACGGCAGGTATTTGCTCCACACCGAGCCGAACGCCCAGCTCGCCGCCGCGAAAATCAGCAACGCTGCGCCGAGCGGGCTCGATTGCAGGTTGGAGCCCATGTTGAGCATGGCGATGCCGATAATGCCCAGCGCGACCCCGGCCCATTCCAGCCGCGTATTGCGTGCGCCCCAGAAGTAACCGAACAACAAGGTGAACAGTGGCACTGTCGCCACCGCCAGCGCCGCAACGCCGGAGGCCACGCCAGTGTGCTCGGCGACGCTGACCGCGCCATTACCGAAACTGAGCAGCAGAATGCCGACCAGCCCAGCCGCTTTCCACTGCGCCCAGGTCGGCGCCGGAGCCCCACGCCAGCGCAGCCAGGCGTACATCAAGCTGCCCGCAATGACGAAGCGCACCCCGGCCAGCAACAGCGGCGGCCAATATTCGACGCCGATGCGAATCACCAGATAGGTCGACCCCCAGATCACGTACAACGCAAAAAACGCAGCGATCAACGGCAGGGAAAAACGGCGCAAGGCAGGCATGGGCAGCTCGACAGTCAGATTTCTGTGGAGGTTTATTCTAGAAAGGCTGTCACGCAAAAATAAGTTACAAAACCGGTTTATCACGCCGGTACACTTTTGGATGCGCGCAACGGCAAATCCCGAGAGCACTGAGGCCACTGTGGGAGCGAGCTTGTTCGCGAAGGGGCCGTAACAGACAACATCGCTTTGAATGACACACCGCCATTCACGAGCAAGCCCGCTCCCACAGGTTCTGTGTTGTGCCTGAGATCAGCGGTAACGCTGCAGGTGTTCACCCATTTTAGCCGCAGGGACTTTCTGCAATTTGCACAGCAGGTCGTGATTCAGTTCGCGCACGCCATGCTTGCCCCGCAACTCTTGCGCCAAATGCGCCATCAGATTGGCCGCCATCTCCGCATCGGCCATGGCCCGGTGAGCCTGGCCGGTATGCGGCAACTGCGCGAAAGTGGTAAGCGTGCCGAGCTTGTGATTTGGCGCAGCGGGCATCAGCCGCCGCGCCAGCAGCAGCGAACAGGCGAAATTCTGCAGGCGCGTGCGCTTGATCCGGCCCAGTTCGAAATCCCAGAACTTCTGGTCGAACGAGGCGTTGTGCGCCAGCAGCGGCGTGCAGCCGACGAATTCGTTGACCTCCTCCATCACCCGCTCGGCTGGCGGCGCGGTGCGCAGCATGGCGTTGCTGATGCCGGTCAGTTGTTCGATGAACGCGGGGACGCGCACGCCGGCGTTCATCAGGCTCTGGTAACGCTCGACGATGCGGCCGTTCTCCAGCATGACCACGGCAATCTCCGTGGCGCGGCAGCTGCTGTTCGGCGACAGGCCAGTGGTTTCAAAGTCGATGACTGCAATGCGTTCCAAACCGGGAGGTACTCCGTTCAAATCTTCTATTCAGCTCAGCTCTTGAGCAACAGCGCGCCTTCGATCGGCACGTAGCGGCTGGCGGCGCGGATCAGCGAGTTGGCGGTAAGCCCAGGCACGCCATAAGCCACCGCTTGCACGCCGTGTTTGTTGATGATGCGTTCGAGCAGCATGTCGAAATCGCCGTCACCGGAGGCCAGCACCACTTCGTCGACATGGTCGGCGGCGTCCATGATGTCCAGGGTAATGCCTACGTCCCAGTCGCCCTTGGCCGAGCCGTCGCTGCGCTGGATGTAAGGCTTGAGCTTCACGGTGAAACCGAGGTTGCGCAGGATCTGTTGAAACTGCTGCTGCTTGCTGTCGCCTCGGTCGATGGCATAGGCATAGGCCTCGACGATCTGCCCGTTCTTGCTGATGTCCGCCCACAGTGCGGCGTAGTTGAAGTGGCAACCATAGGCCTGACGCACGGTGTAGTAGAGGTTCTGCACATCGGCGAACACTGCGATTTTTTTCACCGGAGTTCCTGTGGGTGCGCGAGCGCACGAAGCGGGGTCAGGCGATCAGGCCCGAAAAAGGCGCTCAGTATGCCAGCCCGAAGGAGGGTTCCGCGAATAATCGGCCCGGAGCCCCGCAGGGCTCCGGACGAATGGTGAATCAGACGAAGGAGTCGTCGTCATCGAAGAACGACGAATTGTCGCTGCTGTAATCGGCGTCGCTGAAACCGCCCTGGTCATTGCCGGAAAAGCCGTTGTCCGCCACACGTTGATCATCGCCCCAGCCATTGCTGCTCTGGTCGGCGACCTGCGCCGGTTCTTCCTTGATGACCTCGACGATTTCTGCAGGTGCTTGGTTGTGATGGAACAGGCTGCTGATGCCCTGCGCCAGCATCACGCCACCGGCCACGCCGGCGGCGGTTTTCAGCGCGCCGCCGAGGAAGCTGTTGCCGGCCGCCGGAGCCGCCTGCTGCGCGTAGCTGGATGGCGCCGTGCCGAAACTCTGCTGCGGTACCGGCGCTTGGTAGCTCTGTTGTGGGGCCGGTTCACGCCAGCCGCCAGTGGAGGACGGCGCGGCGTTCTGGCTCGGCGCCGGACGCGAATTGCCGCCGCCAAAAATGCTCGACAAGAAGCCACCGCCAGCGCTTGCTGCCGGTGCGCCATTCTGGGCCTTGGCCGCTTGCAGCTCGGCCTGCAGACGCTGGACTTGCTGGGTCAGCTGCTTGTTTTGCTCGTCGAGGCTTTTCAGCGCGGCCTCTTGCACCAGAATCGCCTGGGTCATGAAATAGCCTGCCGCCGGTTGGCGCGTCAGGTGTTCCTTGATCCGCGCCTCGGCCTGTGCGTCGCGCGGGGCTGCCTCCGTTTCGGCCTGTTGCAGCCGGGAAAACAGTCCATCGATCAGGGTTTGCTCTTCGCTGTTCATGGCGACCTCGTAGATTGCCGGTAATAACGTGCCTGCGCCCACTCCGGGCGCGGTGCTCTCCTGTAATGGAGACAGTGACAAAACGTTTCAATGACCTTTACCGAATGTTTACGTTTGTGTCGGCCCGCGTTCCATCGGTTAAAGTGAGCCACTGTTTTCGACCTGCGATACCGACTGATGAATGCCCTCGAAGTACTGCGCGACTCTTTGTATTTTTTCAAACGCCATTTGGGCAGCATCGTGCAGTTGTGCCTGCCATTGGTGATCGTCGAAGCCTTCCTGCAGCAGGCAGTCGATCACGCCACCGGGCCGGACACCTTTGCCGGGGTGAGCATCATCGTCGGCCTGCTGGTATATCCGCTGTACACCGCCGCGCTGATCCTGTTTCTCGATGCGCGCAGCCGTGGCGAGTCGCCGCGCAACCGCGACCTGCTGGCGATGGCGGCAACCCTGTGGCCGCGCTTCGCTGTGCTGACCGCCCTCAATACCTTGCTGATTCTGCTCGGCCTGTCGCTGTACTTCCTGCCGGGCCTGATGCTGATGGTCATGCTCGCCTTCGCTGAATATCTGCTGGTGCTGCGCGGTCTCGGGCCGTTGCAGGCAATGAAGGAAAGCCTGCGTCTGACCCGTGGGCATTTCTGGCGGATCCTGCTGTGCATTCTCTGTGTGATGACGCCGTTGTGGCTGCTCAAAGGCGCGACGCTGGCGGTGTACCCAGAGCCACAGAATCCATTGATCGCCGGGCTGATCGACAGCGCCCACAGCTTCCTGCAACTGTTCACTAGCGTGGTGCTGTTCCGCCTGTTCATGCTGATCAGCGAATTGCCTGACAAACGTAACGGAGCGGTCTGACCGCGCCATGCTTGGGCTTCGTTGCTGCCGTCAGGTATGCTCGGGGCCACTTTCTGTAACGCTATAAGCCGAGCCATGACCCGTCTGCTGCGCTACACCCTGCTCCTCGTCATCCTCGCCGTCGTCCTGTTCGGCGTGCTGCTGTTCAGCCTGACCTGGCGCCCCGACGCTCGCGAAACCCTGCCGGTCAGTTGCGGCACCACCGCGCCGACGCTGGTGCCCGGGCAAGCGCTGAAAGTCATGACCTGGAACGTGCAGTTCCTCGCCGGCAAGCGTTACGTGTTCTGGAATGATCTGGCTCAGGGCGACGACGAAGCGCCGACCCCGGAAGACATGGCGTTCAGCCTCGACGAAGTGGCGCGGGTCATCCGTGACGAACAACCCGATGTGGTGCTGTTGCAGGAGCTCGACGACGGCGCCAAGGCCAGCGATTACCAGAACCAGCTCAAGTTGTTGCAGGAGCGCGTCGCCGACCTGTACCCGTGCAGCACCAGCGCGTTCGACTGGAAGGCCGATTTCGTCCCTGAACCCCACATCTACGGCAGCGTCGGCCGCCAACTCGCCACGTTGAGCCGCTATCGCATCGAACACGCCGAACGTCTGCAGCTGCCCGTCGCCCCGAGCAACTTCATCAGCCGCCAGTTCCAGCCCAAAGACGCCTTGCTCGCAGTCAAACTGCCGCTCAGCGATGGCGGACAACTGACCGTGTTCAACACTCACCTGCAACGCGACAGCCAGGCGGACGGTAACGTGCAGGCGCAAGTCGCTGCGGTGGCTAAAGTGCTCGACAAGTATGAAAGCCAAGGCCTGCCCTGGCTGATCGGTGGCGATTTCAATCTGTTGCCGCTCGGCCAGTACCGTCGCCTGCCTGTCGAGCGGCGCACGCCCTACTCCGCCGACAGCGAACTGCATCTGCTGTGGGACAAATACCCGATGATCCCGACCAATAACGAAGCCGGCGGTATCGACCGGGCCAAATGGCTGACCCATTACCCCAACGACCCCGGCCTCAACGGCCCGGATCGCACCGTCGATTATCTGTTCCACAGCCCGAAGCTCAAGCGCGTGCAAGCGCAGGTGCGGCAGGACGATACCTTGCGCATCTCCGATCACTTGCCGGTGATCGCGCGGTTCCTGCTACCCGCTGCGCCGTAAGCGTTTTGCCCTTATAAACCGGGCGGAACGTAACCCGGAACATAGCGAACGTTAGCGCACTTGCCGTGCAGTATCCGCCCGTCTTCGATCAGGAACTGGGCGATCTTCTTCTGCTGATTGATCTTCGCCTGCAACTTGCAGGTAGAACTGTGGCCGACCTGTTGGTAGTGCTCGGTGTAGACCATGCCATTGCCGGTATGGGTCATCGAAGTGCCGGCCGCTTCGGTGGAACTCCAGCTCGCGGACTTGTGCCAGGTCAGCACGGCCAAGGGTTCGCCGTTCGGGCCGGTTTCCTTTCCCACCGAATCGGGTGTGCCGAACAGGTCCAGTGCTTCCTGGAGATCGCGGCCTTCCCAGCGGCTCTGCGCAATGGTCGAACAGCCGCTCAAGAGTAGACCAGCCAACAGGGTTGCCAGCCACAAACGTGTGTAAGTCATTGGAGTCCCCGGCTTATTTCTTGAGTTCGAGCAGGCTGTCGATGTTGTCCATCATCTGGCTCTTTTGCTGAATCGGCGCGAGCTTGAAGAACATCTGCTGCAGCATCTCGATCATTTGCAGGTATTCCATCTTGCCCACGGCGGCCATGTCGTTTTTGGCACGACTGCCCGGTGCGCAGGCAAACTTCAGCGCTTGCTGGACCCAGAACTCTTTCGGGGTCTGCCACTGATTGGCAACTTTCAGATGACGCATGGTGTAAGCGAGACGCTCGATGGACTGGCCATTGATAAAACGTACCTTGCCCGTAGCGCATTGGGCTTCGAGGTTATAAACGTCGATCATCGGTTTGCCGGGCTCTTCATACACCAGGGTCACCGCGACCATGGTCGCGCCTTTGGTTTTCTGCGAAGGCACTACTGAGGTGGCATCGGCGACGTACATGATGTTTTTCTGGGGTACGCCGTTGCCGTAGATAATCCACCAGTCGCCAATCGGGTTGGCTTCTTCGGCCATGGCTGAACTGGAGGCGGCCAATAGCGCAGCCGACAAGAAGATCAACTTCTTGAACTTGAAGAAAGAGGTCATGGGCAGTTCCGTTCCTTGGGCACAAGTTGTCAGGCAACAAGGCTTGTTATTGTTCAGGCGGCGATTTTGCGAGCCTGAACAACCAGGGGCAATTAGCACGGATGGGCTAATGGCGCGCTGCCATTGCCGGTCAGGTGCCCCGAGGTTTCGCCCGCGCCGTGGCTTCGGCAACCAAGGGATCGTCCGGCCAATAATGCTTGGGATATCGCCCCTTGAGATCCTTCTTCACCTCGGCATAGGTGCTGCGCCAGAAGTTGGCCAGATCCTGCGTGACCTGCACCGGCCGCCGCGCCGGCGACAGCAGATGCAGCTTGACCACTTGCCGGCCACCGGCGATCCGTGGCGTATCGGCCAGACCAAACAGCTCCTGCAAACGCACCGCGAGAATCGGTGGATGTTCGCTGTAATCCAGACGAATCGATGAGCCTGACGGCACGCTCAAATGATGCGGTGCCAGTTCGTCGAGCTTCTGCGGCAGTGGCCACGGCAGCAGATTGCGCACGATGCTCGACAGATCGAGGTTGGCGAAATGGCTGAGCCGCGAGACCTTGCCCAGATAGGGCATCAGCCAGTCTTCCAGCGTATTGAGCAATGCCGCATCGCTGACATCCGGCCATTGGCTGTCGTCCTGAGTGTTCAGATCGAGCTGGCGCAACAGCGCCACCCGCGCCTGCCACTGACGCAGTTCCGGCGTCCACGGCAACAATTCCAGGCCCTTGCGTCGCACCAGATTGACCAGCGCCTGACTGCGTGCATTTTCATCCAGACCGGTCAATGGTTCACGGCTGAGAATCAGCTCGCCGACCTTGCGCTGGCGCTCGGCGCGCAATACGCCTTCACGCTCGTCCCAGTCGAGTTGATCGACGCTGCGCACTTGCTCGGCGAGCACCGAATCGAACAGCGCCGGATCGAAATCCGCCGCCAGGTAAATGCGTTCTTCGCGCTGGCCCTGACGGCTGCCGAGGTCGGCGATGACGATCCACTCGTGCTTCATCAGGCTGTCGGCCTCAGCGAACAGCGCGGCGCGACCGTTGGCCAAACGGTATTCAGCGCCGCCGTCATGCCGTTGCTGGGCGACGCGATCCGGGTAGGCCAGCGCCAATAGTGCACCGAGCCAGCGCGGATGCTCGGCATCTTTGACCGGTTCGCTCGGCTTGCCGCGCAGATAACCGCGATATTGCCGGGCCAATTGCCGGGCACGTTGCACCCCGCCCTGCGCGCCACGGCCGGCACGTTCTTCGCCGGAAAGCAGGACCAATCGGCTGTGCAGATCCGCGCCAGCGCCACGCAGGATATCGCGCTCGCCGAGCAGCGCCGCCACATCGCAGGCCATCGCCGCCAGCCCCAGCGCCTGACCGCGCAACAGCAAGTGCGCAATGCGTGGATGTGCCGGCAGCTCAGCCATGGCCTGGCCGTGGGCCGTCAGCGTATCGCCCTGCAGGGCGCCGAGACGTTGCAGCAAATCCTGCGCCTGGGCATACGCGGCGGCAGGCGGCACGTCGAGCCAGACCAGTTCGCCCGGGGTGACGCCCCAGCGCCCCAATTGCAAAGCTAGACTGGCCAGATCCGCCGAGAGAATTTCCGCGCTGCCATAAGCCGCCAGTTGTTCGTGCTGATCCTGCGACCACAGGCGATAACACACGCCCGGCTCCAATCGCCCGGCGCGGCCGGCACGCTGGGTGGCGCTGGCCTTGGAGATCCGTTGCGTGTCGAGGCGGGTCATGCCGCTGCCCGGGTCGAAACGCGGCACCCGCGCCAGTCCGGCATCGATGACCACGCGCACTCCGTTGATAGTCAGGCTGGTCTCGGCGATGTTGGTCGCCAACACCACTTTGCGCTGACCGGGCGGCGCCGGATCGATCGCTGCACGTTGCGCGTTGAGGTCGAGCTCACCGTGCAGCGGGCACAGCAAAACGTCTTTGCGCCCACCGATGACGTCGGCCAATTGCTGATGCACGCGACGGATTTCCGCTTGTCCCGGAAGGAACACCAACAGGCTGCCGGTTTCATCGTGCAGCGCTTCGAGCACGGTTTGCGTAACGCGCTGATCGATGTATTCGCCCGGCTGAAATGGCCGCCCCCAGCGCATCGTCACCGGGTACATGCGTCCTTCGCTGCGCAGGATCGGCGCGTCATCGAGCAAACTGGCGAGGCGCTCGCCTTCGAGGGTGGCCGACATCAGCAGAATCTTCAGCGGCTGTTCAGTACGAAACAGCTCGCGACCGTTCAGACTGAGCGCCAGCGCCAGATCGGCGTCGAGACTGCGTTCATGGAATTCGTCAAAGATCAGCAGGCCCACGCCGTCCAGCGCCGGGTCGTCCTGCAAGCGCCGGGTGAGGATGCCTTCGGTGACCACTTCGATACGGGTCTTCGGGCCGACCTTGCTGTCGAGGCGGATGCGATAGCCGACGGTTTCACCGACCTGCTCGCCGAGCTCGCTGGCCAAACGTTCCGCCGCCGCCCGCGCAGCCAGACGCCGTGGTTCGAGCATGACGATGGTCTGCCCGGCCAGCCAGGCTTCGTTGAGCAAGGCCAAGGGCACGCGGGTGGTCTTACCGGCGCCGGGCGGTGCTTCGAGCACGGCTTCGTGGCGTGACGCGAGGGCTTCACGCAGGGCGGGTAAAACATCGTCGATCGGCAAAGAAATCATGCTGGCTCCCCAGGGCGTGCCCACAGTAAATTGCGAGTCGCGTTAAAGCTGTGAGCGTGCCAGGCAAGGCGCCGGACGCGGGCAAGGGTCGTTTCCTTGCCAAGTCCCGCAACGCAGCATGGCGCGTTCACAGCTTTAGCCCGGAGGGCCGAACCCCGATAGAATTCATCAGCCTTCACGCGGTGTCGATCTGGAGAAAACAACTTCAATCCTCAACGTATTTCAGTAGGGGTGAGACGAGGCCGCAATTTACTGTGGGTTCGCCCTGCCCGCCGCGAGTATAACGACGAACTGTCTGACGTTCGTCAGGGTCTTAACTTCACAAGACGAAGCTTCGTTATTTGATGACTCAGGAGACATTTCCATGCGCTTACCCTCTCGCCTGATCGGCAGTGTGCTGGTCGCCACTCTGCTCACGCAACTCTCGGCGTGCGGTTCGATTTTCTACCCGGACCGGCGCGGCCAGATCGACGGCAAGATCGACCCGGCGATCGCCGTGCTCGATGCCGTCGGCCTGCTGTTCTACATCATCCCCGGGCTGATCGCGTTTGCCGTCGACTTCGCCACCGGGGCGATCTATTTCGAACCGGGCCACACCGCGCAGATCGATCCGGCCAAGCTCAAGCAAGCCATCGGCCCGGATGGTCAGGTCGACAATCACAAGTTGCAGGCGATTCTTGAGAGCGAACTGGGTAAAGACTTTCCTCTCGACGACCCACGCCTGATCCAGCACAAGGGCAGCACTCAGCAACTGGCGATGTTCGGCCTGCAACCGGCCGCTTGAATAAGGACGTTCAATGACCTCCAGCCCCGAACACGCCCGCCTGCTGCGGCTGGCGACCCGCGCCTCGGTGGCGGTCGCCTGCACGCTGATCGTCGCCAAGGCAATTGCCTGGTGGTTCAGCGGATCGGTGAGCATGCTCGCCGGCCTCACCGACTCGGCGCTGGATGGCGTCACTTCGATGCTCAATCTGCTGGCGGTGCATTACGCCTTGCGTCCGGCCGATGACGATCACCGTTATGGCCACGGCAAAGCGGAATCGCTGGCGGGCATGGCGCAGGCGTTGTTCATCGGTGGCAGCGCGGTGTTGATCGCGTTCCAGGCCTACCAACGCTTGCAGACACCGGAGCCGCTTGGCGCGCCTTGGTTGAGCATCGGCGTGATCGTATTTTCGCTGTTGCTGACGGCGGCGCTGCTGATGTTGCAGCATCGGGTGATCAAGCAGACCGGCTCCAATGCCGTGCGCGCCGACTCGCTGCATTACCGTTCAGACCTGCTGCTCAACGGCAGCATCCTGATCGCGCTGCTGTTGGCCGGAATGGGTTTTGCGCAACTGGACGCGTGGTTTGGCCTGGGGATCGCCGCGTATATTTTCTGGAGCGCGATCCAGATCGCCCGGGAGAGTTTTTCGGTGCTGATGGACGAGGAACTGCCGACCGATGTCAGCCAGCACATGCTTGAGCTGGCATGCAGCGTGCCCGGCGTGCTGGGTGCGCATGACTTGCGCACGCGAATTTCCGGCAACCACTGGTTTGTGCAATTGCACCTGGAATTGCCGGGCGAACTGACATTGTCAGTCGCCCATGGCATCAGCGACCAAGCGGCGGCGGCGATTCACAAGGCCTATCCGAAGGCCGAGGTGCTGGTGCACGCTGACCCACAGGAAGTGGTGCTCGCCGCACGCGCTCAATAATTGACCTGATAACCGCGACTGCTCAGGCAGTTGCCCTGCGCCTGGCGATAGGCTTGAACCACTTCGGGCGCCGGTTGGTAGGTCGCGGTGCGCGGGTCGAAACCGCTTTGCTGCACCGCATACTGAGAGCACTGGTAACCGTCCTGCTGCACTTGCTGCGGCGACTGGCCGTTGGCCGGGTAGGCTTCGACGTCATAGCCTTGAGCTTGCGGCTGTTGTTGCACCGGCGGCTCGACCACCACGTAATCCTGCGTCGCTTCTTGGTAGGCGTAATACGAGCCGGCGGCGAGGAACAGCAACGAACCACCGATCCACACTTCACGGGCGTAATCCGGCAAATACTGGATGCGGATCCCGCGCGGTGGCTGCACGACGATGTAGCGCGGGCCTTGCGGGCGATACCAGTAGCCGCCGGAATAGAAGTAATCCTGGCCGCGATACGGCACGCGATAATCACGCTCCGGGAAGCGGTCAATGACATGCCCCGGGCGATATTGCGGGCCCGGCCCCCAGCCATTGCCATGACCGTTCGGCCGTCCCGGCCAGCGGTTGCCATCGGGACGCGGCGGCGTCTGCCATTGCTGATTGTGGTAACCGTTCTGCGGGCGCTCGTCGCGGTAGTAACCCTGACGCGGCTCCTGAGTCTGGTGCACAGCGTCGGGACGTGGCTGGATCGGCAGGTTGTTGCCGGGCTGGCGAGGTGGCTCTGGCCGATCATCAGGACGGTTGCGGTTCTGCCATTGACCGTCATTGCTGCGCGGCTGTCCGTTGTGCTCGAACTGACGGCTGTTGTCGCCACGAATGATTTCATTGTTCTGCGGCCCATTGCCGGGCCCGCGACTCTGCGGCTCATCCGCCAGCGCTTGCACACTGACACCCACACAGAGCAAACCAACACCGGCCAGACACCAGATGCGCGAATTCATGCTTTTCCTCACTGCGGGAGCCTGTCGTTGGGAGGGCCTGTTGCCAAGAGCTAAACAGGCCCAGCGGGTTGTGCAACAGGTTATCAGTCGCGCGACCTATTTATTGAGGCGCCAACATGAAATCGCGGGCAAGAAAAAAGGGAGACCCGTCGGCCTCCCTTCTGGAGAACTTCGTCCTGGCTCGACGCTTTTGACGTCGGCTCACCTCACGCCGTCTTCTGGACAGAGTGCAGCTCGGGGGCCGGCACATCCCCGGTGGGGGTGGCGGCCGCGGCGGGCCTGATTGGGCGGGCCGCGTGGACTGTGTTACCGAGCAGTGATTCTGGTAATAAGAATAAGCCCGAGGCCGCGACAGACGATTGCGAAGATTGCTCAAATAAACACCACTTGCGCAATTTTTAACCCTGGATAGATAATCCGCCGCAATAGTTACAGCCAAGGACAGATTGATGAGCAAACTCGACCGTTACGACCTGAGCATTTTGGCGGAATTGCAACGCGACGCCCGCATCTCCAACCAGGAGCTGGCCGAGCGCATCGGTCTGTCGCCCTCGCCTTGCTCGCGTCGGGTCAAGCAACTGGAAGACGACGGCTACATTTCGCGCCAGGTCGCGTTGCTCGATCGCAAGATGCTCGGGTTGAGCCTGACAGCCTACGTGCTGATCGGCATGGATCGGCATACACCGGAGCGCTTCGAGAATTTCGAAGCGGCCATTCGGACATTGCCGCAGGTGCTGGAGTGCAGTCTGGTCACGGGCGTGGATGCCGATTACCAGTTGAAAGTGGTGGTGCCGGATATGGATCACTATCAGAAGTTGTTGCTGGGGCATCTGACCCGGATTGAAGGCGTGACCAGTGTGCGGTCGAGTTTTGTGCTGAATCAGGTTTTGAACAGCACTGAACTGCCGCTGACCCATTTGCGTAGCTGATATCGCTTTCGCGAGCAGGCTCGCTTTCACAGGGGGATGCATTTCAACCTGTGGGAGCGAGCCTGCTCGCGAAGAGACCGGCACAGGCGACACAGATCAATGCCCCGCCATCCGCCCGTGGCGTATACTCGCCGCCGCCCTTTCAGCCCGCCCCGCGCCGGAGATCGCCAATGGATCCAGCACTGTTCGAAGAGTGGATGATGACCGGTCTGGTCAGCATCCTGATCATTTTCATGGGTTTCATCGTCTGGGATCTGGCGAAGAAGTCCAAGGCCGGGCGGTTCGGCTCGTTCATTCTGTTTTTCGTGCTGGGCCTGGGCGTGGCCGCGTTCATCATCAAGAGTGTGGTGATCGGCCTGATCGAATCCGGTGCCTTATAAACGCGCCGGCACTTGCTGCCACTGGCCCTGATCCAGCCCTTCAATCGTCCAGTCGCCTATCCTGACCCGCACCAGCCGCAACGTCGGCAGGCCGACCGCAGCGGTCATGCGCCGCACCTGACGGTTGCGTCCCTCGCGAATCACCAGTTCCAGCCATGCAGTCGGGATGGTCGCGCGAAAGCGTACCGGCGGGTTGCGCGGCCACAACTGGGGCTCATCCAGTTGCCGCGCTTCGGCGGGCAGCGTCATGCCGTCATTCAACTCGACGCCATCACGCAGGCGCTGCAACTGCTCGGCCGTCGGCTCGCCTTCCACCTGCACCCAATAAGTCTTCGCCAGTTTGTGTTTCGGATCGGCGATGCGCGCCTGCAACTGGCCGTCGTTGGTCAGCAGCAATAAACCTTCGCTGTCGCGATCCAGACGTCCGGCCGGATAAATCCCCGGCACATCGATGTAATCCTTGAGCGTCGCCCGCCCTTCGCCGTCGCTGAACTGCGTCAGCACATCGAAGGGTTTGTTGAACAGGATCAGCTTCGGCTCGGCCGGCGGCGCTTTGGCGACACGGCGTGGCGAGGAAGACTGCGGCTTCGCACCGGGACGGCGCGAAGGTGGACGTGGCGGACGGGACATAAGAAAGAGAACATTTAGCGATCAGGGCTGACAATGCTAGTGCCCCGACCGCCAAATGACCACGACTAACCGTTAGCGGAACGGCGGCTCGTCGAAGCTGCGCAGTTTGCGCGAGTGCAGCGAATTGAGTTCGGTGCGCAGCAGATCCACCGCTTCGATGCCGATCTTCAAGTGCTGGCTGACCGCGCGTTCATAGAAAGCGTTGGCCGAGCCCGGCAGTTTGATTTCGCTGTGCAGCGGTTTGTCCGAAACGCAGAGCAACGTGCCGTACGGCACCCGCAGGCGATAACCTTGCGCGGCGATCGTGCCGCTTTCCATGTCCACCGCCACCGCGCGGGACAGGTTGATGAGTGGCCGTTCCTGAGCCCAGCGCAATTCCCAGTTACGGTCGTCATAGGTCAGAACCGTGCCGGTGCGCAGGCGCTTCTTCAGATCGTCGCCCTTCTCGCCGGTGACATTCGCCGCTGCCTGTTGCAGGGCAAGTTGCACTTCGGCCAATGCCGGGATGGGGATATTCGGCGGTACCACGCGATCGAGAATGCCGTCGCGACGCATATAAGCGTGAGCCAATACGTAATCGCCGATGGTCTGCGACTGACGCAGGCCGCCGCAGTGGCCGATCATCAGCCAGCAATGCGGGCGCAACACGGCCAGGTGATCGGTGATGTTTTTGGCGTTGGACGGGCCGACGCCAATATTCACCAGCGTGACGCCGTGACCGTCATTGGCGATCAAGTGATACGCAGGCATCTGATAACGGTGCCAGACCACACCGGCGGCGATTGCGGATGCCTCACCGTGGTCCATGCTCTTGTCGATGATCACGTTGCCCGGCAGGACCATGCGCACGAAACGCGGGTCGTTGCGCAGTTGCTCCAGGCCATGGACGATGAACTGATCGACGTAACGGTGATAGTTGGTCAGCAGAATCCACGGTTGTACATGGCGCCAGTCGCTGCCGGTGTAATGCACCAGACGGCGCAAGGAAAAGTCCACGCGCGCGGCGTCGAACAGCGCCAGCGGCAGCGGATCGGTGTTTTCCCAATCGTAGAGACCGTCGGCAATGCCATCGGTGGCCGCGGACAGGTCGGTACTCGGGAACACTCGCGCCAGCACCGCCGCAGTGACGCCGGAACCGGCCAGTTCATCGCCCTGCTCGACCACGTACGGATACGGAATGTTCTGCTGGCTGACGCCGACTTCGACGGTCACGGTGAAGTCGTGCATCAACGGCGTCAGTTGTTCGAGCAGGTATTTGCGAAATGCTGCCGGGTGGGTGACGGTGACGCTGTAAGTGCCCGGCAACTGCACCTTGGCGTACGCCCGGGTGGTCTGCGGGACTTCGCCCTGGCAGTGGTAGGTCAGACGCAGTTCGGGATAACGAAACAGGGCACGCTGTTCGGCGTCGGGCTCGACGCGGTCCTTGAGGTAACGCTTGAGGGCAGAATTCAGCGCGTTGGTGGCCCGCTCATGCAGCTCGGCCAGACGATCCACGGCTTGTTCGGCGGTTTGAACGACAATAAACGCTTCGGTCACGATCAGCTTCCTGTGTTCTGACTTGCAGAGCTTCATCTTGCCTGCATCGTGGTCGCACGGGAACAGTGGCATGTTGGCAATGCGTTCATCTGCGCATAAATCCTGTGGGAGCGGGCTTGCTCGCCAATTCGGTTTGTCATTCAACTTGGATGTCGACTGATACACCGCTATCGCGAGCAAGCCCGCTCCCACAGGGTTTTGTGGTGTTTGGAAGATTGGGCTTAGAAAAGCTGTGGGGTCGAGCGGGCGACGATGGCTTCAACGTCCAGCCCACGCGGCAATGCCCCGTAGACGCGGCCGCCACCACTCAAGCGGCTGGCAATAAAAGCATCACTGACGGCTGAATTTCCGGCCTCCAACAAAAGCCTGGCCTGCAAACCGAGCGCGATGTCTTCGGTCAATTGCCGCGCCCGATACTGAATGTCGCTGGTGTCCCTGAACTGCGCCTGCAAGCGCTGAATATGCTCAGCCAAACGCTTGTCGCCATGGCCATCGCCCAGTTCGCTGAACAGCACATCCAGCACGCCTGGCTCTTTCGACAGTGCGCGCAGCACGTCGAGACACTGCACATTCCCCGACCCTTCCCACGTCGAATTCACCGGTGCTTCGCGGTACAGGCGCGGCAGGATGCTGTCTTCAACATAACCGGCACCGCCCATGCATTCGGCGGCTTCGTTGATCATCCCTGGCGCACGTTTGCAAATCCAGTATTTGCCCACCGCCGTTACCAGCCGCGCGAATTGCGCTTCGTGGCGATCATCGAGGTGATCCAGCGCCTTGCCCATGCGCAGACTCAGGGCCAGCGCGGCTTCGCTTTCCAGCGCCAGATCGGCCAGTACGTTTTGCATCAGCGGCTGCTCGCTGAGCAACTTACCGCCGACCTTGCGGTGCGCGCAGTGATGGCTGGCCTGGGTCAGCGCCTGGCGCATCAACGAGCTGGAACCGACCATGCAATCGAAACGGGTCATCGCCACCATCTCGATAATGGTCGGCACGCCGCGCCCCTCTTCGCCGATCATCCACGCCAGCGCGCCACGGAACTCCACTTCGCTGGAGGCGTTGGACTGGTTGCCGAGTTTGTTTTTCAGACGCTGGATATAGAACTGATTACGCGAGTCATCCGGGCGATGGCGCGGCAGCAGAAAGCAGCTCAGACCCTTGTCGGTCTGCGCCAACGTGAGAAAGGCATCGCACATCGGCGCCGAGCAGAACCACTTGTGCCCGACCAGTTCATACGCCTGGCCCGGGCCGCTGGCACCGACCGGATAAGCCTTGGTGGTGTTGGCGCGCACGTCGGTGCCGCCCTGCTTCTCGGTCATCGCCATGCCGATGGTCACGCCGGCCTTGTGCGCCATGCCAACGTTGCGCGGGTCGTATTCGGTGGCGAGGACTTTCGGCAGCCACTGTTCGGCCAGGTCCGGCTGCAAGCGCAGGGCCGGCACGCTGGCGAAGGTCATCGTCAACGGGCAGCCACTGCCGGCTTCAGCCTGGCTGTGCAGATAGGTCATCGAAGCGCGGGCAACCTGTGCGCCGTCCTGCGCGTGTGCCCACGGCAGCGAGGTCAGGCCATGTTCGATCGCGGTGCGCATCAGCTCGTGGTAAGCGGGGTGAAACTCGACCAGATCGATGCGATGGCCGTAGCGGTCATGGCTGGCAAATACCGGTTTGTTCTGGTTGGCGAGAAACCCCGCTTCCATCAGCGGCCCCCCCGCCAGTGCGCCGTAGGCATCGATCCGCGACTCGGCCCAACCGGCGCCGAAGCGCCGCGACCACTCCTGTAGCGGCAGGTCGATGCGGTACAGGTTGGTGCCGTCCAGCGATGGCGGCTGATTGGTGACTTCGTGGGTTTCGGCGAACTGATGCAGGTTCATGACGGCGCTCCGTGTTCAGCAATGGCACCAGTTAAGCACTGGTGCTTTTTTGAACAAAGTGTCATAGACGCCGTTTTTGCGGCGCTTTTACCCCATCAGCAACTGAGCACGCGGCGCTGCAACGCAGCCTGCAGATCCTCGAATTTCACCGGTTTGTGCAGATAGTCGATGGCCGCACCCGGGGCGCATTGCTCGCGGTCAGCGCTCAACGCGAGCATGAACACCGGCAAATGCGCACAGCCCGGCAGCGCATGGATCTGGCAGCACAGCGATGCACCTTCGTGGCAGGGCAACTGGCAATCGATCAGCACCGCATCGAAGCTTTCCCGCTGCAGACAGTCCAGTGCGGCGGCGCCGCTGTCGGCGCTGCGCACACGAAAACCGAGCTTGAGCAGCATGCCGCGCATCACCAGTTGGTTGACGCTGTTGTCGTCCACCAGCAGCACCGTGCAATCCTGCGGCGCACGAATGCAATCGCGGGCGGGCTGATCCGCAGCCGCTTCGATAATCGGCAGTTCGAATTCGACATCGAGCTGGAATCGGCTGCCGCATCCAGGCTCGGAGCGGTGAGTAAGTTTGCCCCCTAGCAGTTCGACCAGTTGTCGGCAGATCGCCAGCCCCACCCCCAGGCCGCCGTATTCGCGAGTCATCGAACCGTCGAGCTGGAAGAAGCGCTGATACAGCGTGGCCTCGCCCAGATCGGTGAAACCGATGCCGGTGTCGATCACCGCAAACGACAGCGCCATGCGGTTATCCGTCGACGGCCGCCCCGTGACGCGCAGCGCCAGACCGCCGACACGGGTGAACTTGATTGCATTGTCCAGCAGGCATTCCAGACACTGCGCCAGTTTCGCGCCGTCGCCGTGCAGGCGATCCGGCAGGATCGGCAGCACCTCGACCTTGAAGTCCAGCGACTTGCTCGCCGCATTACCTTCGAACTGCACGCGCAGCGCCTCAACTACCGCACGCAGGCTGAAACTGCCTGGCGTGACCTTGAGCTTGCCGGCCTGCAATTCAGTAAGCGTGAGGATACCGTTGACCATGCGCATCATGTCGCGGGCGGAACCGGCGGCGGTCTGTTGATATTGCTCAAGCTCGGGATCGAGGTCGACGGTCTGCATCAGCTCCAGCGAACCGATCACCCCGTTCATCGGCGTGCGCAGTTCGTGGGTCAAAGTGGCGAGGAATTCATCCTTGAGCTTGTTGCTGTGGGCCAGTTGCTGGTTGAGCACTTCGAGCTTCTGCCCGGCGTCATACAAGGTCTGCGCCTGTTGCTCGCGCATGGCGTTGATGCGGTCGGCCAGCGCCAGCGACAGCAGCGCGACCTCGATCGCCGAGCCGATCTGGCTGGCGTACATGGTCAGGAACACGTTGGGCAGCAGGCCCAGCACCATCAGCGTGTTGACGATGCCGCCGAGCAGGAATGCCGACCAGGCGATAATGAAGTAACGCGCCACCCGCAAGCCGCGCCACCAGGCGAGGATCCCGGCCGCAAAGATCACCACGGTGAAGGTCAACGC
The DNA here is from genome assembly GCF_049897785.1 of Pseudomonas sp. TSRC2-2. NCBI lineage: Bacteria > Pseudomonadati > Pseudomonadota > Gammaproteobacteria > Pseudomonadales > Pseudomonadaceae > Pseudomonas > Pseudomonas sp. TSRC2-2. The sequence continues at coordinate 157,079 of NZ_JAFCWZ010000008.1, read as the reverse complement.
CAGTGTGGTCGCCAGGCGCAGGGCCAGGGCGTAGCTGGTCATCAGCGACAGACCGATCACCAGCGCACTGAAGGCAATCAAACCGATCAGCAAGCGATCCAGCCAGGCGCTGTGGGTTTTGGTCTGCAAAAAGCTGCGGGCAAACTGGCTGCCGAACAGGCCGGCGCAACCGATGAAAAACGGCGTCGCGGCGTTGGCCCACCATGGGTTGTCCGGCCAGAAATACTCGACCGCCGCGCCGTTCACCGACAATTGATAGAGGCCGAACGAGCCGATATAGAAGATGTAATAGAGGTAACTTGTGTCGCGCACGCTCAGGTAGATGAACAGGTTGTAGACCAGCATCCCCAGCAGCACGCCATAAATGATGCCGAGTACATACAGGCGCACCGGCTGATCTTCAAGGTACGCGGTGCTGGACCACAACGTTACCGGTGCCTGAATCGAGCCTTCACTGGCCAGGCGCAGGTACAGCGTTTGCTGTTGATCCGGTTTGAACGGCAAGTCGAACAGGTAATTGTTCTGGCGGATCTCGCGGCTGGCGAACGGCAATGCATCGCCGGTCTGGCGCACCAGTCGGTATTCGCCGCTGGCGTCGGGCAAGTACAAGTCGAGGTGATCAAGCGGCGGATACGCCAGTTCCAGCAGCCAGGTGCGCTGGGCGGCCGGGTTGCTCGGGCGGTAATGCAGGTCGATCTTCAGCCAGAACGCCGAACGTGAATAACCGGCATTGAGCGTGGCTTTGTCGTGGGCTTTGAACTGGCTGGCATCTTGTGCGCGGACGTCGGCAATCGTCGCCTGACCGCTCGGGTCTTCGAACACTTGCAGCGATCGGCCCAGTGGCAGGCTCTGGGTGAATTCGTCGAATTCGACGGCGCTCGCCATGAGCGGCAAGCAGAACAGCAACATCAGCAAATAGCGCATTGAAGCCCCAGCGTGGCTCGTCCGGTTGTGTCAGGAAGCCCCCCATTCCCTTTGAGTAGACGTAAAACCGGTATTACCTGTGATTGTTTGGATCCAGCCTAGCATAGCCGTTGATGGCCATTGAGCACCATGGAAATTTTTCCTACAACGGCTCTAGAACGGGCGTTACAGGGCAAAGCACCGAGATAGAGCTGTTGGAATGGTCAGGAACGTCAAAGATTGCAGCCTCCGGCAGCTCCGGCATTTATCTTGCTCTGCCACCCACACCCGTAAATCAGCTTTGGTGGTAAGCTCGCGCACCATGAATATCTACAGCTCCCGCCCCGTTGTCCTCTGTCTCTCCGGCCACGACCCCAGTGGTGGCGCCGGCTTGCAGGCAGATATCGAAGCCTTGCTTGCGCAGGGTTGCCATGCGGCTCCGGCCGTCACCGCCCTGACCGTGCAAGACACCGTCAACGTCACTGACTTTCGCGTCCTCGACCGCGAGTGGGTACTGGCTCAGGCCAACGCCGTGCTCAACGACTCCGAAGTCGCGGCGGTGAAACTGGGCATGCTTGGTTCGCTGGAAATGGTCGACACGGTTGTCGAACTGCTCTCGGCCCACCCGCATCTGCCGGTGGTCTGCGACCCGGTGCTGCGTGCCGGCGGCGGCGGACGCCTGGGCAAGGACGAGGTCGGCTATGCGATGCGCGAGCGTCTGCTGCCGCTGTCGATCATTGCTACCCCGAATCTTCCCGAGGCACGCATCCTCGCCGAACTGCCCGAAGGCACGGCCGACGAGTGCGCGGAAAAACTCCTGCCATTCATCAAAAACCTGCTGATCACCGGCGGCCACGGCGACGAGACTGAAATCCACAACCGCGTGTACAGCCGCGACGGCCTGCGTGAGACCTTTATCTGCCAGCGCCTGCCGGGCAGCTATCACGGCTCGGGTTGTACGCTGGCCAGCGCCCTCGCCGGTCGCCTGGCTCAGGGCGAACACCTCGCCAGCGCCGTGCGCAGTGCGCTGGATTACACCTGGCGGACCCTGCGCGACGCGGAACAACTGGGCCGAGGCCAGTTCGTGCCGCGTCGCCTGCCGCTGGATTTCTGCTCGTAACGTCGTGAGGTCTGTCCGATGAAACTACGTGGCCTGTATGCCATTACCGACAGCCAGTTGCTGGCGGGCAAGTTTCTGTCTTACGTGGAGGCGGCGCTCGATGGCGGCGTCACCCTGCTGCAATACCGCGACAAAAGCAGCGACGAGGCACGCCGCCTGCGCGAGGCCGAGGCGCTGCGCAATCTGTGCGAGCGTTACAAGACGCAGTTGATCATCAACGATGACGCTGAGCTGGCCGCGCGCCTCAATGTCGGCGTGCACTTGGGCCAGACCGACGGCCCGCTATCGCCGACCCGCGCCCTGCTCGGTTCGAAAGCGATCATCGGTTCGACCTGTCACGGGCAAATCGCCCTGGCTGAACAGGCCGCCAAAGAAGGTGCGAGTTACGTCGCCTTCGGCCGCTTCTTCAATTCCACCACCAAACCCGGTGCGCCGAGTTGCAGCCTCGACTTGCTCGACGAAGCCAAACGCACGCTGCACTTGCCGATTTGCGCGATTGGCGGCATCACCCTCGATAACGCCGCGCCACTGGTCGAGCATGGGGTCGATCTGCTCGCCGTGATCCACGGCCTGTTCGGCGCCCAGAGCTGCGCCGAAGTGACCCGCCGCGCCCGCGCCTTCAACGAACTTCTGAAAATCTGATTTGAGAGCCCGATCATGTCTCGTTCCGAAACCCTGTTTGCCAATGCTCAGAAACACATCCCCGGCGGCGTCAACTCGCCGGTGCGCGCGTTCAAGAGCGTCGGCGGCACACCGCTGTTCTTCAAACATGCCGAAGGCGCTTACGTCACCGACGAAGACGACAAGCGTTATGTCGATTACGTGGGTTCGTGGGGGCCGATGATCCTTGGCCACAGCCACCCGGACGTGCTCGACGCGGTGCGCAATCAACTGCAGCACGGCCTGTCCTACGGCGCGCCGACGTCGATGGAAACCGAGATGGCCGATCTGGTCTGCTCGCTGGTGCCGTCGATGGACATGGTGCGCATGGTCAGCTCCGGCACCGAGGCGACCATGAGCGCGATCCGTCTGGCCCGTGGTTTCACCGGTCGCGACAGCATCATCAAGTTCGAAGGCTGCTACCACGGTCACTCTGACAGCCTGCTGGTCAAGGCCGGTTCCGGCGCTCTGACCCAGGGCGTACCGAGCTCCGCCGGCGTCCCGGCTGCATTCGCCAAACACACCCTGACCCTGCCGTTCAACGACATCGAAGCGGTCGAGCAGATGCTTGCCGAAGTCGGTGAGGACGTCGCCTGCATCATCGTCGAGCCGGTCGCCGGCAACATGAATTGCGTGCCGCCAGCGCCGGGCTTTCTCGAAGGCCTGCGTTCGCTCTGTGACAAGCATGGCGTGGTGCTGATTTTCGACGAAGTGATGACCGGTTTCCGTGTCGCTCTCGGCGGTGCCCAAGCGCATTACGGCGTGACGCCGGACCTGACCACCTTCGGCAAGATCATCGGTGGCGGCATGCCGGTGGGCTGCTTCGGTGGCAAGCGCGAGATCATGCAGCGCATCGCCCCGCTGGGCCCGGTGTACCAGGCCGGTACGCTGTCGGGTAATCCGCTGGCGATGGCGGCCGGCCTGACGACTTTGCGTCTGATCAGCCGCCCGGGTTTCCACGCCGAGCTGACCGACTACACCGCGCGCATGCTCGACGGCCTGCAGCAGCGAGCCGATGCTGCGGGCATCCCGTTCGTGACCACCCAGGCTGGCGGCATGTTCGGTCTGTACTTCAGTGGCGCCGACGACATCGTCACCTTCGACGACGTGATGGCCAGCGACGCAGCACTGTTCGGTCGCTTCTTCCACCTGATGCTGGAAGGTGGCGTGTACCTGGCGCCGAGTGCCTTCGAAGCTGGGTTCACGTCGATCGCCCACGGCGAAGCCGAGTTGCAACTGACGCTGGACGCTGCCGAGCGTGCCTTCGCCGCGTTGAAATAATCGCCGCACCGCTGACGTTGGCTATGGCCAGCGTCAGCTTTCACCTACATCCGCTTGGTTTTTCCAACGTGCCTGCGCAAATCCTGCCTGAATCGGGCGATATATTCCCCACGCAGCAGAAAAACGAGTAAAGACTTTGTAAGGTTGGCCCTGCTTATTTCATAATGCGCGCTTATTGGATCCCTCGACGGGTCCGCGTGCCCTTCAGAGGTAAGTCGATTCCCATGAACCGCACCGGCCGCACCCTTGCATTGGGCTGCCTGTTGCTCCTTCAGCCCCTGCTCGCGCATGCACAAGCAGGCGGCAACTCGTTGTTGATCCCGGCGATGGGTCGTTGCACCCTCAATACTCAGCCGCAAGACGTCACGCAGGCACTGGCCGCCTGCCAGAAAGCGGCGGACGAAGGGGACGCGCAAGCGCAATACGAGTTGGGTGAGTTCTACTACGACGGCAAGAACGCGCCGCGCGACCTCAATCAAGCCCTGAGCTATTTCGAAAAAGCCTCATTGCAAGGCCACGCCCAGGCGCAATTCAAGCTCGGCAGCATGTTCTTCCACGGTGAAGGCGTGCAGGCCAACAATATCCAGGCCTACATCGTGCTGAAGATGGCAGCGGTCAACGGTGCCGAAGAGGCGCTGGACACGGCTGACGAAGTCTCGGAAAAGATGTCCCGCGAAGATCTGGAAACCGCTACCCAGGTGCTCGGGCAGATTTTCCGCAAATACCTGATGGAACTGCAAAGCGCCGATGGGCGTACGCCGTTTTCGCCGCTTCCCTGACTATTGATCGTTCCCACGCTCTGCGTGGGAATTCATCCCGTGACGCTCCGCGTCACCGACGCGGAGCATCGAAGGCGGCATTCCCACGCAGAGCATGGCAACGATCATCTGAAACCGGGTTACTTCTCGGGCATCGGCATCGGGAACGGCATGACATTGCCGACCGCGCCGCGGGCTTCGCTGATTTTCGGTGTGCCCAGACGCTCTACTTCGTCGATGCGCACAATCGAATGCATCGGCACAAAGCTGCGCACCACGCCTTCGAATTGCGCCTTGAGCTTTTCTTCGCTCGGATCGACGACCATTTGCGTGCGCTCGCCAAAGACGAATTCTTCAACTTCCAGGAAACCCCACAGATCACTCTGATAGATCTGCTTGGCGTACATTTCGAACACCTGGCCCTGGTTGAGGAAAATCACCTTGTAGATTGGAGCTTCGCGTTTGGTCATGGCGGGCGGATAACATCGGGGTAAAAATGGGGGCGCGAACTATAGCATAGCCACCGGACGCACAGCGGTAGGAACCTGACGGCTTGTTCCCTATAATGCGCGGTTCTTTGAATCACGTGACGACCCGAATCCATGGCCAAGAAGCTTTACATCGAAACCCACGGTTGCCAGATGAACGAGTACGACAGCTCGCGCATGGTCGATCTGCTGGGCGAACATCAGGCCCTGGAAGTCACCGCCCGCGCGGAAGACGCCGACGTGATTCTGCTCAACACCTGCTCGATCCGCGAGCGCGCGCAAGATCGCGTGTACTCGCAGCTCGGCCGCTGGCGCGAACTGAAGCTGGCCAACCCGGAGATGGTGATCGCCGTCGGCGGTTGCGTGGCGAGCCAGGAAGGCGCGGCGATCCGCGATCGCGCACCGTACGTCGACGTGGTGTTCGGCCCGCAGACCCTGCACCGCCTGCCGGAAATGATCGACGCCGCACGCATCACAAAGCTGCCGCAGGTCGACGTGTCGTTCCCGGAAATCGAAAAATTCGACCACTTGCCCGAGCCGCGCATCGATGGCCCGAGCGCCTATGTGTCGGTGATGGAAGGTTGCAGCAAATACTGCACGTTCTGCGTGGTGCCTTATACCCGAGGCGAAGAAGTCAGCCGACCGTTCGATGATGTGATCGCCGAAATCATTCACCTCGCCGAAAACGGCGTGCGTGAAGTGACCTTGCTCGGGCAGAACGTCAACGGCTACCGCGGCCAGACCCACGATGGACGTCTGGCCGATCTGGCCGAACTGATCCGCGTGGTCGCCGCTGTCGATGGCATCGACCGCATTCGCTACACCACCTCGCACCCGCTGGAGTTCTCCGACAGCCTGATCCAGGCCCACGCCGAAGTCCCGGAACTGGTCAAGCACCTGCATCTGCCGGTGCAGTCGGGCTCGGACCGGATTCTCGCGGCGATGAAGCGCAACCACACAGCGCTGGAGTACAAATCCAAGCTGCGTAAACTGCGCGCCGCCGTGCCGGGGATCTGCATCAGCTCGGACTTCATCGTCGGCTTCCCCGGTGAAACCGAAAAAGACTTCGAACAGACCATGAAGCTGATCGCCGATGTCGGCTTCGACTTCTCCTACTCGTTCGTTTACAGCCAGCGCCCCGGCACCCCGGCGGCAGACCTGGCTGACGACACCCCGGAAGAGTTGAAGAAAGAACGTCTGAATGCGCTGCAACATCGCTTGAATCAGCAAGGCTTCGAAATCAGCCGACAAATGGTCGGCTCGATCCAGCGCATTCTGGTCACCGATTATTCGAAGAAAGACCCGGGTGAGCTGCAGGGGCGCACGGAGAATAACCGTATCGTCAACTTCCGCTGCGACAATCCCACCCTGATCGGTCAGTTCGCCGACGTGCACATCGACGCCGCGCAGCCACACTCGCTGCGTGGTTCTTTAATTCAATAGCATCACATTTCCCTTGTGGGGGCGGGCCTGCTCGCGAAAACGGTGTATCAGCATCGTCGATGGAGGCTGACACGACGCTTTCGCGAGCAAGCCGCTCCCACAGGTCAAGCGCAGCGGCGCTTATCGGCTGAGCTGATTTAAGAGCTTTCGCACCCACGCCACTGGCGTTATCCTTGATTTCACTTCAATTGCCCCAGGGCGGCTAAATACGACCTTGAACGCACCTATCGAACCACATCGCTTTCTCCTCGAGCCGTTTGAGGCTCGCCGCTTCGCCAATCTGTGCGGGCAATTCGACGAGCATTTACGCTTGATCGAACAGCGCCTGGCCATCGAGATCCGCAACCGCGGAAACCAGTTCGAGCTGATTGGCGATCCAAAACTCACCACATCTGCGGAAAACCTGCTGCGCCGCCTGTACCGGGAAACCAAGGGTACCGAGCTGTCGCCAGACCTGGTGCACCTGTTCATTCAGGAATCAGCAGATCTCGACAACCCCGCCCCTGCCGAAGCGACCGTCGCCCTGCGCACCAAGAAAGGCATGATTCGCCCGCGCGGCTTGAATCAGCAGCGCTACGTGAAGGAAATCCTCGGTAACGACATCAACTTCGGCATAGGCCCGGCCGGTACCGGCAAGACCTATCTGGCCGTGGCCTGCGCGGTTGACGCGCTGGAGCGCGAGCAGATCCGCCGCATCCTGCTGGTGCGTCCGGCGGTCGAAGCGGGCGAAAAACTCGGTTTCCTGCCCGGCGACCTGTCGCAGAAGATCGACCCGTACCTGCGCCCGCTTTACGACGCGCTGTACGAAATGCTCGGCTTCGAATATGTCGCCAAGCTGATCGAAAAACAGGTGATCGAAGTCGCACCGCTGGCCTACATGCGCGGTCGCACGCTGAACAACAGTTTCATCATTCTCGACGAGAGCCAGAACACCACGGTCGAGCAAATGAAGATGTTCCTGACACGCATCGGCTTCGGCTCGACCGCCGTCATCACGGGTGACATCACCCAGGTCGACCTGCCGCGCGGCACCAAGTCCGGGCTGCACCATGTCATTGAAGTGCTCAAAGACGTGCCGGGCATCAGCTTCACCCACTTCCAGCCCAAAGACGTCGTGCGCCACCCGTTGGTGCAGCGGATTGTCGAGGCCTACGAGCGCTTCGAGACCCGTGCCGAAGCCGCCAGGGAAGCCTCGCGCGATGCTTGAGCTGGATCTGCAAATCGCCACCGAGGCCAGCGCGCCAAGTGAAGCCGAGTTCCGCCAATGGTGCGAACTGGCTCTGCGTCAGCGCAGCGCCGACTCGGAGATGACCATCCGTCTGGTCGACGAGGAAGAAGGCCGCGAGCTTAACCACACCTGGCGCCACAAGGATTACGCGACCAATGTGTTGTCATTCCCGGCCGAAGTACCCGACGAGTTTCTCGATATTCCGCTGCTCGGCGATCTGGTGATCTGCGTGGCCGTGGTCGAACGCGAAGCCGCCGAGCAGGGCAAGGAACTAAAGGCCCACTGGGCACATCTGGTCATTCACGGCTGCTTGCATCTGCTCGGTTACGACCATATAGATGACGACGAAGCCGAGGAAATGGAAGCACTGGAACGCGAGTTACTTGCTGAACTGGGCTATCCCGATCCGTACGCGGACGACGAAACCGAACCAACCCCCATCGTTACAACAAAGGATTCAGAGTAATCGCTATGAGCGAAGATCGATCGAGCAACGGGCAGAAGTCATGGCTGGGTAAACTGACCCAGGCTTTTGCCCACGAGCCGAAGAACCGTCAGGAGCTCCTTGAGCTGCTGCGTGATGCACATCAGAACAAACTGCTGGACAGCGAAGCGCTGGCCATCGTCGAAGGCGCCATCCAGGTGGCTGACCTGCAAGTACGCGACATCATGGTCCCGCGCTCGCAGATGATCAGCATCAAGGCGACTCAGACCCCCCGCGAATTTCTCCCTGCCGTGGTCGACTCGGCCCACTCGCGCTACCCGGTCATCGGCGAAAGCCATGACGACGTGATGGGCGTGCTGTTGGCCAAGGACCTGCTGCCGCTGATCCTCAAGGAGAACGGCGACAGTTTCAACATCAAGGACCTGCTGCGCCCGGCCACTTTCGTGCCGGAGTCCAAGCGTCTCAACGTGTTGCTGCGTGAATTCCGCGCCAACCACAACCACATGGCCATCGTCATCGACGAATACGGCGGTGTGGCCGGCCTGGTGACCATCGAAGACGTGCTCGAGCAGATCGTCGGCGACATCGAAGACGAGCACGACGTCGAAGAAGACAGCTACATCAAGCCGCTGCCCAGCGGTGACTTCCTGATCAAGGCACTCACGCCGATCGAAAACTTCAACGAGTTCTTCGACAGCGAATTCTCCGACGACGAGTTCGACACCGTCGGCGGTCTGGTGATGAGCGCGTTCGGCCACTTGCCAAAACGCAACGAAATCACTGAAATCGGCGCCTATCGTTTCCGCATCCTGAATGCCGACAGTCGTCGGATTCATTTGCTGCGACTCACGCCAATCGCTCGGTAACAAACTTAAGGACTGAAATGCGCTGGACTACCCGCCCCGGCTGGCCCGGTAACCTGCTGGCCGTGGCGGCCGGTGCTATCACCACCTTCGCTCTCGCCCCGTTCAACATCTGGCCGCTGGCATTGCTGGCGGTCGGTCTGTTCTATGCCGGCTTGCGTGAACTGAGCCCGCGTCAGGCGCTGGGCCGTGGCTGGTGCTTCGGCTTCGGCCTGTTCGGCGCCGGTACCAGCTGGATCTACTACAGCATTCACCACTTTGGCGGCGCTTCGGTGTTACTCGCCGGGTTCTTGATGCTGCTGTTCACAGCGGCAATTGCCTGGTTCTTCGCCCTGCCCGCCTGGCTGTGGGCGCGCTGGTTGCGCCGTAACGAAGCACCGGTCGCCGATGCCTTGGCCTTTGCGGCGTTGTGGGTCGGGCAGGAAGCGTTTCGCGGCTGGTTCCTTACCGGTTTCCCATGGCTGTATTCGGGTTACAGCCAGCTCGACGGCCCGCTGGCCGGGCTCGCACCGGTGGGCGGCATGTGGCTGGTGTCGTTTGTTCTGGCACTGACGGCGGCGCTGATCTACAACGCGCCGCGCCTGTTGCAGGCGCGGCGCAAGGGTTTTATCGCGGCCGGTCTGGTGCTTCTGGTCGGCCCTTGGGTGACGGGTATCGCCCTTAAAGGCCATGCCTGGACCAGCCCGTCCGGTGCACCGCTGACGGTCGCCGCGATTCAGGGCAACGTCGCGCAAAGCATGAAATGGGACCCAGCCGAGCTCAACGCGCAACTGGCGCTGTACCGCGACTTGAGTTTGCGCTCCAAACCGGTCGACCTGCTGATCTGGCCGGAAACCGCCGTGCCGGTCCTGAAGGAGTCCGCCGAGGGCTACCTGACGATGATGGGCAACTTCGCCGCCGAGCGTAAATCGGCGCTGATCACCGGTGTGCCGATTCGCCAGACCGTGCATCACGAACGGCGCTTCTTCAACGGCATCACAGTGGTCGGCGAAGGTGACGGCACTTACCTGAAGCAGAAACTGGTGCCGTTCGGGGAATATGTTCCGTTGCAGGATGTGTTGCGCGGCTTGATCGCATTCTTCGACCTGCCAATGTCGGACTTCGCTCGCGGCCCGTCCGATCAGGCGCTGTTGCAAGCCAAGGGTTACCAGATCGCACCGTTTATCTGCTACGAAGTGGTCTATCCGGAATTCGCCGCCGGGCTGTCGGCACGCAGTGATCTGTTGCTGACGATCAGCAACGACACCTGGTTCGGCACCTCGATCGGCCCGCTGCAGCACTTACAGATGGCGCAGATGCGCGCACTGGAGGCCGGACGCTGGATGATCCGCGCGACCAACAACGGCGTTACCGGTCTGATCAACCCGTTCGGCCAGATCACCGAGCAGATTCCGCAGTTCGAGCAAGGCGTGCTGTACGGCGAAGTGGTGCCGATGCACGATCTGACACCCTATTTGCAATGGCGCTCGTGGCCGCTGATCGTGTTGTGCATGCTGCTGTTTGGCTGGGCGCTGATGGCCAGCCGGATATCGAAGACTCTTTAAAGCAAAAGATCGCAGCCTGCGGCAGCTCCTACATGGGATTGAGATTCCCTCTGTAGGAGCTGCCGCAGGCTGCGATCTTTGATCTTCAGCGGTAAAACAGCGAATACTCCACCTGCCCCACCGCCTCATTGAGCAGTTGCCCGCTCTGCCAGATCGATTTGAACTCGGGCAGCCAGCCGCCAAACGGCCGGGCGTTATCAGTGCCGAGGAAGCCAACCGGCGCCGGTACCACCTCGAATCCCGCCTGTTCAAAGCTCCACACCGCGCGCGGCATGTGCCACGCCTGCGTCACCACGACGACCCGCTTGATCTCCTGCGGCAACAGAATATCTGCCGTCATCCTGGCGTTTTCCCATGTGGTGCGGCTCGCGCCTTCCTGCCAGCGAACGGTCACGTCGAAGTCATCGCGCAGTGAATCCGCCATCAATTTCGCCTCGGTCGGTGGCGTGCCGTAATGCAGGCCGCCACTGGTCAGGATCGGCAAGCCCGAGGCTTTGGCCAGGCGTGCGGCGTATCGCTGACGCTCAAGGCCGACGCCGGTCGGCTGGTCTTCGCCCCAAGCCAGATCACCGCGCTCACGCCCCGAACCCAACACCACAATCGCATCGGCGCGTTGCGCCAGGGTCGTCCACTCTGACCGCGCTAGCGGCGGCTCACGTTCCAGCGCCTTGGCGCCCCACTGCACCACCACCGGCAGGCTCATCAGCAGCAGGCCACCAAAACCAATGCCGAAACACACGCCCGCCAGGCGCGGCCGCGAGCGGCGCAGCCACCAGGCGGCCAGCAACAGCAGCAAAAGAATGCCGGGCGGCAATAAAAGTTGTTTGATGAAATATCGAAAGGGCATCGGGCATCTCCAAAGATGCCCGAAGCCTAAGAGTGTTAATTACGAGTTACAACCAATAGGCGGGATCCTGTTGCAAAAGATCCGTGTCCTGACCTGCCATGCGCTTACTTGGCCTGCACAGAACGCACCTTGCCGGTGTCTCTGCGCGGCGCCTTGTCCTTGAGCCAGATGACCTTGGCCGAATGTGTCGCATCGAGCTGCTTCACTGCTTGAGACAGGCATCCCTGCGTTTCACGTTCACTGCGATCCAGATAGGCCTTGACCAGTTTGAACTCGGCGGGGCTCAAGCCACGCAATTCCAGTTCCAGGGGGCGCTCGTCGCGCAGCCGGCCAGCGGTTTTCACGGCGTCCAGCGCCATGCCCAGACGATCGATCAACCTTTCGTACAACTCGGGTTTCGTTACGTTTTTTTTCCGTTGCTCCACCATCCCTCACCTCATTGAAGATAAGACTCACTCCCCAGTTAGAGCTTAGCTTCGCTGCACGAACCGGCTACACGCCGCGACCAACGGCCCTCGCCACTCAGACGCTCGGGCAAACAGCTGTAATCAGGGTTTCCCTCGGTCAAGCGCGGTCATGTATGCTACGGCGCTTCCTGTCATTCCACTTCCAGCGCATCCCGGATGCCGCCGTCGAAGAGGATTAGGCCACCCCTATCCAGTACAAAAGTAGCCATGCACGAACAATATCAGCCCCGTGAGATCGAAGCCGCCGCCCAGTCCTTCTGGGATGAGCAAAAGTCCTTTGAAGTCAGTGAACAGCCAGGCAAGGAAACCTACTACTGCCTGTCGATGTTCCCTTACCCCAGCGGCAAGCTGCACATGGGCCACGTGCGCAACTACACCATCGGCGACGTGATCTCGCGTTACCAGCGCATGCAGGGCAAAAACGTTCTGCAGCCAATGGGTTGGGATGCGTTCGGCATGCCGGCGGAAAACGCCGCGATGAAGAACAACGTAGCGCCCGCCAAGTGGACCTACGAAAACATCGCTTACATGAAGTCGCAGCTGCGCAGCCTCGGCCTCGCCGTGGACTGGTCCCGTGAAGTGACCACCTGCAAGCCGGACTATTACCGCTGGGAGCAATGGCTGTTCACTCGCCTGTTCGAAAAGGGAGTGATCTACCGCAAGAACGGCACCGTGAACTGGGACCCGGTCGACCAGACCGTACTGGCCAACGAGCAAGTCATCGACGGGCGCGGCTGGCGCTCCGGCGCGCTGATCGAAAAGCGCGAAATCCCGATGTACTACTTCAAGATCACCGCTTACGCGGACGAGCTGCTGGAAAGCCTCGACGAACTGACGGGCTGGCCAGAACAGGTCAAGACCATGCAGCGCAACTGGATCGGCAAGTCCCGTGGCATGGAAGTGCAGTTCCCGTACAACGTCGATTCGATCGGCGAAGCCGGCACTCTGAAAGTCTTCACCACCCGTCCGGACACACTGATGGGCGCGACCTATGTCGCCGTGGCCGCCGAGCACCCGCTGGCTACCCTGGCCGCGCGGAACAACCCTGAGCTGCAAGCGTTCATTGCCGAGTGCAAGGGCGGCAGCGTCGCTGAAGCCGATGTCGCCACCCAGGAAAAGAAAGGCCTGCCCACCGGCCTGTTCGTCGAGCACCCGCTGACCGGTGAAAAACTGCCGGTGTGGGTCGCCAACTACGTGCTGATGCACTACGGCGACGGCGCGGTCATGGCCGTACCGGCGCACGACGAGCGCGATTTCGAATTCGCCCACAAGTACAACCTGCCGGTGAAATCGGTGGTGCGCACCAGCTCCGGTGACACCAACCCCGCGCCGTGGCAAGACGCCTACGGCGAGCATGGCACGCTGATCAACTCCGGTGAGTTCGACGGCCTCGACTTCGCCGGCGCATTCGACGCCATGGAAGTGGCCCTGATCAAGAAAGAGCTGGGCGCCTCGCGCACCCAGTTCCGCCTGCGCGACTGGGGCATCAGCCGCCAGCGCTACTGGGGTTGCCCGATCCCGATCATCCACTGCGCTGCGTGCGGTGACGTACCAGTGCCGGAAGATCAATTGCCTGTCGTTCTGCCGGAAGACGTGGTCCCGGACGGCGCCGGTTCGCCGCTGGCGCGCATGCCCGAGTTCTACGAGTGCAGCTGCCCGAAATGCGGCGCACCGGCCAAGCGTGAAACCGACACCATGGACACCTTTGTCGAGTCGTCCTGGTACTACGCCCGCTACGCCTCGCCGCACTTTGAAGGTGGTCTGGTCGAGAAATCCGCCGCTGATCACTGGCTGCCGGTGGATCAGTACATCGGTGGTATCGAACACGCCATTCTGCACCTGCTCTATGCGCGTTTCTTCCACAAACTGATGCGCGACGAAGGTCTGGTCAGCTCCAACGAGCCATTCAAAAACCTGCTGACCCAAGGCATGGTGATCGCCGAGACTTACTATCGTCGCGAAGCCAACGGCGCCTATACCTGGTTCAACCCGGCCGACGTAGAACTGGAACGCGACAGCAAAGCCAAGGTCATCAGCGCCAAACTGAAAACCGACGGCCTGCCGGTGGAAATCGGCGGTACCGAGAAGATGGCCAAGTCGAAGAACAACGGCGTCGACCCGCAGTCGATGATCGACCAGTTCGGCGCCGACACCTGCCGTCTGTTCATGATGTTCGCCTCGCCGCCTGACATGAGCGCGGAATGGTCGGACTCCGGCGTTGAGGGCTCGCACCGCTTCCTCAAGCGCGTCTGGCGTCTGGCGCAAGCTCACGTCACTCAGGGCTTGCCGGGCAAACTCGATATCGCCGTTCTGAGCGACGAGCAGAAGACCGTGCGTCGTGCGATCCACCTGGCGATCAGGCAGGCCAGCCATGACGTCGGCCAAAACCACAAATTCAACACGGCCATCGCTCAGGTGATGACGCTGATGAACGTACTGGAAAAAGCCGCGCAAGGCAGCGAACAGGACCGCGCGCTGCTGCACGAAGGCCTGGAAGCGGTGACCCTGCTGCTGGCGCCGATCACCCCGCACATCAGCCATGAATTGTGGAAGCAGTTGGGCCACGCCGATGCCGTAATCGACGCAGGCTGGCCGGCCGTGGATGAAAGTGCTCTGGTGCAGGACAACCTGACCCTGGTCATTCAGGTCAACGGCAAGCTGCGAGGGCAGATCGAAATGCCCGCCAGCGCCACTCGCGAAGAAATCGAAGCCGCCGCGCGCGTCAACGAAAACGTGCTGCGTTTCGTTGACGGCCTGACCATTCGCAAGGTGATCGTGGTACCGGGCAAACTGGTCAACATCGTCGCCAGCTAAATTGGATCGGGTGCCGGGTCGCCTGGCACCCAGTTAAACCTTTCGGGCCGCAGAGTCGGCTCACCTGGTTTCAAGGGGAGCAACACAATGATCAAACGCAATCTGCTGGTGATGGGCCTCGCCGTTCTGCTGAGCGCCTGCGGTTTCCAGTTGCGTGGTACCGGCACCAACGAACTGTCGATCAAGGAACTCGACCTGAGCGCGCGCAATGCTTACGGCGAAACCGTGAGACAGCTGCGTCAGACGCTGGAGTCCAGCGGCGTCAAGGTCTACACCGGTGCGCCGTACAAGCTGTATTTGGCTGACGAGCAGGAAAGCCAGCGCATCCTCAGCTATGCCGGTGCCGGTCGCACGGGCGAGTACCAGGTCAGCACCGTGCTGAGTTATGACATCCGCGGCGACAAGGATCTGTCCCTGCTCAGCGACAAACTCGAAGTGCAGAAGGTCTTCATTCACGACGGCAACAACCTGGTCGGCTCCGATCAGGAAGCCAACGACGCCCGTAATGAAATCCGCCGCGAGCTGGTGCAGCGCATGATGCTGCGCTTGTCGCAGCTGACCCCGGGTCAGTTGCAACAACTGCAACAAACCGCCAATGACCGCGCCAAGGCTGAGGCCGATGCGCTGGAAGCGGCGCAAAAGGCTGAGGCGGAAACTCCGCGTCAGTCGCCGCTCGAAATTCCGCAGCAGTAAGCCGGCCGGGGCGCTCAGGCGCCCCGCTCGCCCTTCTTATGAAGCTCGCTCCCGCGCAACTCGGCAAACACCTGCAAGGCGCACTCGCGCCGGTCTACATCATCAGCGGCGATGACCCGTTGCTGTGTCAGGAAGCCGCCGACGCCATCCGCAGTGCTGCTCGCCAGCAAGGTTTCGATGAACGCCAGGTCTTCGCCGCCGACGCCAATTTCGATTGGGGCACGTTGCTGCAAGCTGGCGCGAGCATGTCGCTGTTCGCCGAAAAACGCCTGCTGGAGCTGCGTCTGCCATCAGGCAAACCCGGCGACAAAGGTGCTGCGGCGCTGATCGAATACTGTTCGCGCCCCGCTGAAGACACTGTTCTGCTGATCAGCTTGCCCAAGCTCGATGGCAGCGCGCAGAAAACCAAATGGGGCAAAGCGCTGGTCGAAGGCCCGCAAACCCAGTTCGTGCAGATCTGGCCGGTGGATGCCAATCAGTTACCGAGCTGGATCCGTCAGCGCCTGTCGCAGGCAGGCCTGTCGGCCAGCCAGGACGCGGTCGAACTCATTGCTGCGCGTGTCGAGGGCAACCTGCTCGCCGCCGCGCAGGAAATCGAAAAGCTCAAGCTGATGGCCGAAGGTGGGCAGATCACCGTCGAAACCGTGCAGGCTGCGGTAGCTGACAGTGCACGTTTTGACGTGTTCGGCCTGACCGACGCGGTGCTCAACGGCGAGCCGGCCCACGCCTTGCGCATGCTTGAAGGTTTGCGCGGCGAAGGCGTCGAGCCGCCGGTGATCCTCTGGGCGCTGGCGCGGGAGTTGCGCCTGCTGGCCAATATCTCCCTGCAATACAGTCAGGGCACGCCGCTGGACAAGTGCTTCAGCCAGTCGAAACCGCCGGTCTGGGACAAGCGCAAGCCACTGATGAGCAAGGCTCTGCAACGCTATTCGGCGCAACGCTGGGCGCAGTTGCTGCTCGAAGCGCAGCGTATCGATGCACAGATCAAGGGCCAGGCAGCCGGTTCGCCGTGGATGAGCCTCAGTCGCCTGGCTCTGTTGATGGCAGGCCAGCGCCTGTCTTTACCTGCCGAATAAGATCAAGAGATCGTCCGAACGCGGCCCGAGCCTTCGGCTGCTCTTACACCAATCCTTGCAGGAGCTGCGGCACGCTGCGATCTTTTGATCTTGTTTTCCCACAAACATTACCCATATTTGCCCTATAGACAGACGCGTCACATCGGCAGATTATTTCCCCCGCAAAATCCACCTCACCGAGAGAATCTTCATGAGCAAAAAGCCAGCAAAGCATGGCCCCAACAAGGCCAAATCCATCGTCGCCCAGCCCTTGTTCCGCAGCCGCCAGGAACGACCAGCCAAGGGCAAAGGCAGCTACCGCCGCGAAGCCTTCCGGTCTGACAACCGGGAGGCTTTTTACTTTCTGGCTGCCTGAGGCGCACTACCCCCCGCTCATGTTAAGGTCTGCACCTGATTCGTTTCCCCTGGAACTGTGCATGCCCCCAAGTCTTTCCCGTCGATGGCCCGTGCGCCAATTGATCGCTGCCTCCAGCTTCATCCTGCTTGTCGCCTGCGCGGAAAAACCCACCGCCGCCGATGCACAACCCCTTCAAGCCGCCCCGGTCACCACGGCCCCAGCGATCATCCCGCCGGTAGTGCCGTCCGCTGATCCGCTCGACATTCAACCGACCCAGACCTTCGCCGAATGGCAAGCCGGTTTCCGCAAGGATGCCTTGGCCTCCGGGATTCGCCCCGAGCTGTTCGATCAGGCATTTGCCAATGTCAGCTTCGACGCCAGCGTGATTCGTGCCGATCGCAGTCAGCCGGAGTTCTCTCGTCCGGTGTGGGAATACCTCGACGGTGCGTTGTCACCGTTGCGCGTGCGTAAGGGTCAGGCGCTGATCAATCAGTACGCCGACATTCTGCAAAGCATCGAGCAGCGTTATGGCGTTGATCGTCAGGCACTGGTCTCGGTGTGGGGCATGGAAAGCAATTTCGGCCAGTTTCAGGGCAGCAAGTCGGTGATCAACTCGCTCGCTACCCTCGCCTACGAAGGCCGTCGTCCAGGCTTTGCCCATGCGCAATTGATCGCCGCCCTGCAGATTCTGCAACAGGGCGATATCACGCCGGAGAAAATGCTCGGCTCGTGGGCCGGAGCAATGGGCCAGACCCAGTTCATTCCGACCACTTACAATACTCACGCCGTGGACTTTGACGGCGACGGTCGCCGCGACATCTGGGGCAGCCCGGCCGATGCGCTTGCCTCGACCGCTCACTACTTGCAAAGCTCGGGATGGCAGCGTGGCCAGCCGTGGGGCTTCGAAGTACAGCTGCCGAGTGGCTTCAACTACACCCTGGCCGATGGCGCGATTCGTAAAAGCGTCGCCGAATGGCGGCAACTGGGCGTGAACCTGCCCAATGGCGCGCAGGTGCCAGCCGGCTCCGAACAACTCTCCGCTGCCCTGCTGTTGCCGGCCGGTTATCGCGGCCCGGCGTTCCTGATCCTCGACAACTTCCGCGCGATTCTCAAGTACAACAATTCCTCGTCCTATGCACTGGCGGTAAGCCTGTTGTCCGAGCGCTTTGAAGGCGCGGGTCTGATCAATGGCAATTGGCCGAAAGATGATCTGCCGCTAAGCCGCACGGAACGCATCGAACTGCAAACGCTGCTCAGCGCGCGCAACTACGACGCCGGCACGGCGGACGGGATTATCGGCGCCAATACGCGCAAAGCGATTCGCAGTGCCCAGCAAGCGCTGGGGTGGCCGGCAGATGGTTATCCGACGCACAAGTTGCTTGAAAGCCTTCGCGCCCAATAAAAGCTTTCGGGAGCAAGCCCCCTCCCACATTCGACGGTGTTCCAACTGAAGGACGCGTTCAAATGTGGGAGGGGGCTTGCTCCCGAAGACAATTTGTCCATCGACAAATCTTCAATCTTTGATGACTACATCCTGCTCCAGCAGCAACTCCTGCTTCCCCGCATCCAGCCGCACCAGCGCGCCCAACGGCAGCGTCAGGTTCGGGTCGCAATGGCCACTGCGCCAACCCGACAACACCGGAATCCGCAACGGCCCAAAGGTTTGCTTGAGCAAGCGATTCAGCGCGGTGACATCCACCCCGGCGATATCACCAACCAGCACACCGCGCAGTCGGGCCAGCTTGCCGGCCAGACGCATCTGGGTCAGGAGCCGGTCGATGCGATACAACGGCTCGTTGATGTCTTCAATGAACAGAATCACCCCTTCGACGTCGATTTCGTAAGGCGTGCCCAGGGTCGCGGCGATCATCGCCAGATTGCCGCCGAGCAAGCGCCCATGCGCGATGCCCGGTTCGACGGTTGATAACGGATACGCCACCGGATGGCTCAGCACACTCCCCGTCCTCATTTGCCCGCGCAGCATGGCGAAAAATGAAGTCACCGTCGGCGGCTCCTTGTCGCCCAGCAAGTCGGCATTGAGCAGCGGTCCGTGAAAGGTCACAAAACCGGCGTAACGACTGATCGCCAGGTGCAACGCGGTGATATCGCTGTAGCCGACAAACGGCTTGGCATGACGGCTCAGCAGATCGTAATCGATGCGGTCCAGCAGACGCGGTGTGCCGTAGCCGCCGCGCAGACAAATGATCGCGTCGACTTCGGGATCAACGAACGCCGCGTGCAGATCGCGCAGGCGTACCTCGTCACTGCCGGCCAGATAGCCATCCCTTTCATAGACGCCGGGAAAGACTTTCAGCCCATAGCCGCGGGCGCGCATCCATTGCACCGCCTTATCAGTGTCCAGAGCACCAGGGCCGGCAGGTGCAATGACACCGATCAGCCCTTCCGAGGGCAGTGCGGGCACGGCTTTGTGAGGGCAAAGTGTATGGGTCGGTCGAACGGTCATCCTTGGATCTCCCTGTGAATTGATGCTCACACATTAGTCAGGAACGTGAACAAACAGAAGAGGATCACTCACGCCGTGCTTCGAAGGAAAAATCAGCAGCGAATGTAGGCCGGGCAAAAAAATGCCCGCCGGGCTATCAAACCTCGGCGGGCATATTCTGTGGCGCTGAATCAGGAACCCAGCAGCTCGGCCTTGACCAGCTTCGCCTGTTCGTCGGCGTGGTACGAGGAGCGTACCAGCGGACCCGAAGCGACGTTCTTGAAGCCCATCTTGTAACCTTCCTCGGCGAACCAGGCGAAGGTGTCCGGGTGCACGAAACGCTGCACCGGCAAGTGGCTGCGCGACGGCTGCAGGTACTGACCGAGAGTCAGCATGTCGATGTCGTGTTCGCGCATGCGCTTCATGACTTCGATGACTTCGTCGTCGGTCTCGCCCAGCCCCAGCATCAGGCCGGACTTGGTTGGAATGTGCGGCATCATCTGCTTGAAGCGTTGCAGCAGGGTCAGCGACCACTGGTAATCCGAACCCGGCCGCGCGGCCTTGTACAGACGCGGCACGGTTTCCAGGTTGTGGTTGAACACATCCGGCGGCTCGGCGGCGGTAATTTCCAACGCAATATCCATGCGCCCACGGTAGTCCGGGACAAGGGTCTCAAGCTGCACGTTCGGCGACAGTTTGCGGATTTCGCGGATGCAGTCGGCAAAGTGCTGAGCACCGCCGTCACGCAGGTCGTCGCGGTCAACCGAAGTGATCACCACGTATTTGAGCTTGAGGTCAGCGATGGCGATGGCCAGGCTTTCCGGCTCGTTGACGTCCAGTGGCTTCGGACGACCGTGGCCAACGTCGCAGAACGGGCAGCGACGGGTGCAGATGTCGCCCATGATCATGAAGGTCGCGGTGCCGCCGGAGAAGCATTCGCCTAGGTTCGGGCAGGACGCTTCTTCGCAGACACTGTGCAACTTGTGCTTGCGCAACAGGCTCTTGATGCGGTCGACTTCCGGCGACACCGGGATGCGCACGCGGATCCAGTCGGGTTTCTTCGGCAGTTCGGTGGTCGGGATGATCTTGACCGGGATGCGTGCAACCTTCTCGGCGCCGCGCAGCTTGACGCCGGCTTCAACCTTGGGACGCGGGGCCGGGCGCTCGGTCACGTCGAGCGTCGGGATCATGGTTTGCACTGCATCAGTAGTCATATCAGTCGATTCCGCCCGTGAGGGTCGTCTGCTCAGCATAGTCGAGGTGTTTGACGAGCTGCGCGCGCAGCCGGGCACTTACCTCGGCAAATTCAATCGATCCTGCGTGATCGCTCAGCTGGGTCATGGCCAGCCCGGCGTAGCCGCAGGGATTAATCCGTCGAAACGGTTCCAGGTTCATATCCACGTTCAGGGCCAGGCCATGAAAGGAACAACCGTGGCGAATGCGCAAACCCAGAGAAGCGATTTTCGCTCCGTCGACATAGACGCCGGGAGCATCCGGCTTGGCCGCGGCGGTGACGCCGTAGCTGGCCAGCAGTTCGATCAGGCAGGCTTCCATGCGGCTGACCAGGTCGCGCACGCCGAAACCCAGCTCGCGCACATCCAGCAACAGATAGGCCACCAGTTGCCCGGGGCCATGATAAGTCACTTGGCCGCCGCGATCGACCTGCACGACTGGAATATCTCCCGGCAGCAACAAGTGTTCGGCCTTGCCGGCCTGGCCCTGCGTGAACACCGGCGGGTGTTCGACGAGCCAGATTTCGTCGGCGGCAGCGTTGCCGCGTTCGTTGGTAAAGCGCTGCATGGCATGCCAGACCGGCTCGTAAGCCATCTGGCCCAGCTCGCGAAAGCCCAGCGTGCCGTGCATCACAGCACCATGTGCACGAAGCCGGTCGCCCGCAGTTCGCTGTTGATGTTGTACAGCTGATCCTGATCGGTGGCGACAATGTGCAGCTGGATGGTGGTGTACTTGCCGGTGCTGCTTTGACGTTCGTCGATGCGCTCATCATTGATGGTCGCGTGTTTCTTGACGATCTCGATGATCTGGTCTTTGCGGCCGACGCCCGTATCGCTGATCACCTTGACGGGATAATCCGTAACAGGGAATTCGATCTTTGGCGCCTTTACTTCGGTATCGGTCATGGCGTAACGGCCTCTAATAGCACAAGCCGTGGTAACGCACATGGCCCCGCACCGGATCGGGGCGGGGCCATGCAGGTCAACACTGAATCAGTTGAACAAGCCGTAGAAGAATAGTCGGATGCTATCCCACATGCGGCGGAAGATACCACCCTCCTCGACGCCATCCAGAGCGATCAGGTCGGCGCTGTGCACCACTTTGTCTTCCAGTTTGACTTCGACTTTACCGATCACGTCGCCCTTGGCGATGGGTGCGACCAGTTGCGGGTTCATGGTCATGCTGGCAGCGAGCTTCTTCAGCTGGCCTTTTGGCAGGGTCATGGTCAGGTCTTGCGCCAGACCGGCCTTGACCTGGCTGGTGGTGCCTTTCCATACCGGCGCCTGCGCCAGTTCAGTGCCCTTCTGATAGAAGGTCTGGGTTTCGAAGAAGCGGAAACCGTAAGTCAGCAGCTTCTGGGTTTCAGCGGCACGGGCCACTTCGCTGTTGGTGCCGAACACCACGGCGATCAGGCGCTGGCCGTCACGTACTGCCGAGGACACCATGCAGTAGCCGGCTTCGTCGGTGTGGCCGGTTTTCAGACCGTCGACGGTCTTGTCGCGCCACAGCAGCAGGTTGCGGTTAGGCTGCTTGATGCCGTTCCAGAAGAACTCTTTCTGCGAGTAGATCGCGTAGTGAGCCGGGTCTTCGTGGATGATTGCGCGAGCAAGGATCGCCATGTCGTGAGCGGACGAATAATGCTCAGGGTTCGGCAGACCGGTCGGGTTCATGAAATGGGTATTGGTCATGCCCAGTTCGGTGACGGTCTTGTTCATCAGGTCGGCGAAGGCGTCTTCGCTGCCGGCGATGTGTTCGGCCAGGGCGACGCTGGCGTCGTTACCGGACTGGATGATGATGCCGTGCAGCAGGTCGCTGACAGTCACCTGCGAGCCAACCTTGATGAACATCCGCGACCCGCCGGTGCGCCAGGCGTTTTCGCTGACGGTCACCGGGTCATTTTCACCGATCTGGCCGCGACGGATTTCCAGGGTCGCGATATACGCGGTCATCAGCTTGGTCAGGCTGGCCGGTGGCAGACGCTGGTCGCCGTTGTTTTCGACCAGTACGTTGCCGCTGCTCGCGTCCATCAGAACGTAGGCCTTGGCGGCCAGTTGTGGTGGCGACGGCATCATCTCGGCCGCGAAGGCGGCTGGCGAGAGGAGCAGCGGGACTAGCAGACACAGGCGTTTGGCAAAGGTGGTGATGTTCATCCGTCTCTCGAAATCGCTAATGGAAACTTGCCCGAAGGCAAAACTTATTCAGACAGCCTTCTAACGGGCCATCGCGTGTTCAGTTGCTCACTCCAGTCACCCTTGCCGGGCTTTTGTTCTTCGACGAGCCAACAACCTGGTTCACCCCCCGAATACCGCAAGTGAACCGTCAATCAAGGTCTACGTATTACTCGGTGACCACGCTGGGCGAACCCAGGTTGGCCAGACGCACACTGTTCTGCACCTGGGCGATCTCACCCGGCGAGCCGATCGGCCCCAGGCGTACCCGGTGCAGGGTCTGCTGATTGCGCACGATCGAGCTGATGAACACCGGCGCGCTCACCATCCCGCTGAGCTTCGACCTCAGCAACTCGGCAGCGTCCGGGTTGGCGAACGCGCCCACCTGCAGATACTGGCCAGACGCTGGTGCAGAAGCGTTTTTTTTTGCATCGATCTGCACGGGCACCACGGCCGCGGCATGTTGCTGCGGCGGCGGCGTCCACTGCTCGACGGTGCCGGCCGAAGCCGTAATCACTGGCGCGCTGGTCTGCGCCACTTGCGGCTCGTTGAGCATCAGCGGCGCCGGACGCCCCTTGGCCGCCCACCACTGCTGCGGATCGATGCCTTCGACCTTGACCCGCGCGGTGCCGGTCTCGGCATAGCCGAGCTTCTTCGCCGCCGCGTAGGACAAGTCGATGATGCGATCGGAGTAGAACGGGCCACGGTCGTTGACGCGCAGGATCACCGTCTTGTTGTTGTCCAGGTTCGTCACCCGAACGTAACTTGGCAGTGGCAAAGTCTTGTGCGCGGCGCTCATGCCGTACAGGTCATACACTTCGCCGTTGGCGGTGTTCTGACCATGGAACTTGGTGCCATACCAGGACGCCGTGCCCGAAGCCACATAGGTCTTGGATTCCTGCAGCGGGAAATAAGTCTTGCCCAGCACGGTATACGGGTTGGCCTTGTACGGGCCGGTGTGCAGGGTCGGCGTCGCATCGGGGATGCGCGAGACATCGACATCCCACCATGGCGCGCCGTCTTTGTGCGCACGGTTGATGTCCAGGCCCGGTTTGGCGCGGACAGCGGTGGACGGGGTTTTCTGCGTCGGCGTGCGGCTGGTCGTGCAACTGGCGACCAGGACTGCCAACGCAGCGAAAGCCACCAGCTTCAGGGGTTTATTGTTAGGCAATGCCTGCATTACTTGACGCCCCGTGCTTGTACCAGCTGTTCAGACAGTTGATGTACGGCCATGGCGTACATCACGCTGCGGTTATAACGCGTGATCGCGTAGAAATTCTGCAGGCCCATCCAGTATTCAGGGCCGTTGTCGCCTTCGAGGCGAAATGCGGTAACCGGCATATCATCGCGCAGCGCATCATGACTTGACCAGCCCAGCGCCCGCAACTCTGCGACCGTCTTCACTGGTTCAATGCCGGTGGTCAGGCCTTCATCGACCTGCTCGCCGCGCACATCGGCGCGGCTGACCACCGGTTCACCGGCGACCCAGCCATGACGCTTGAAATAGCTGGCGACACTGCCGATCGCATCGTCCGGGTTGTTCCAGATATTGATGTGGCCGTCACCGTCGAAGTCCACCGCGTAGGCGCGAAAGCTGCTCGGCATGAACTGCGGCAGGCCCATGGCCCCGGCGTATGAGCCTTTGAGGGTCAGTGGGTCGACTTGCTCTTCACGCGCCAGCAGAAGGAACTCACGCAGTTCCTTGCGGAAAAATTCGGCACGCGGAGGATAGTCGAAGCCGAGGGTCGATAGAGCATCGATCACCCGGAAATTTCCGGTATTACGTCCGAAAAAGGTCTCGACGCCGATGATCGACACGATGACTTGAGCCGGCACGCCATATTCCTGCTCGGCACGCGCCAGCGTCGCCTCGTGCTGGCGCCAGAAATCCACACCGCGAGCGATGCGCGCGTCGGTAATGAACATCGGACGATATTCGTTCCACTGTTTGACCCGTTCGGCGGGCTTGGAGATGGCGTCGAGGATCGACTGCTTGCGTTGCGCCTCGCGGAACACACCCATCAGTTGTTCACCGGCGAAACCATAGTCGCGGGTCATTTCACCGACGAATTCGGCCACCTGCGGCGAGCCTTCATAGTCGCCGGCCAGCGCTTCCTGCACGCTCCCCAGCAGGCCCATCAGGCCAACCAGCGGCGCGCATCGAGTCGCCCAGCCACGCATTACTTGCATTGCACTCTTCACCTTATTCAAACCTGTGCGATCCACTTGCGATGGGTATGGATCGACATCAAAACCCCAAACGCTGACAGCAGCGTCACCAGCGAAGTTCCTCCGTAGCTAATGAACGGCAACGGCACCCCTACGACCGGCAACAGGCCACTGACCATACCGATGTTGACGAAAACGTAAACAAAAAAAGTCATGGTCAACGCGCCAGCGAGCAATTTGCCAAACAGCGTTTGCGCCTGGGCGGTGATTACCAGCCCGCGACCGATCAACAACAAGTAGATCAGCAGCAGCGCGCAGATACCCACCAGACCGAACTCTTCGCCAAGCACGGCAATGATGAAATCGGTATGGCTTTCCGGGAGGAAGTCCAGATGCGACTGGGTGCCAAGCAGCCAGCCTTTGCCGAATACGCCACCTGAACCGATGGCGGCTTTCGACTGAATGATGTTCCAGCCGGTACCCAGCGGATCGCTTTCCGGATCGAGGAAGGTCAGCACGCGCTGCTTCTGGTAGTCGTGCATGACGAAAAACCACATCGCTACCGACACCGGCACCGCCGCCGCCAGTACGCTGAGAATCCAGCGCCAGCGCAGGCCACCCATGAACAGGACGAAGGCGCCACCGGCGAGAATCAGCAGCGAGGTACCCAGGTCCGGCTGGCGCACGATCAGAATGAACGGCACGCCAATCAGCATCAGGCTGATGCCGACATGTTTGAGTTGCGGTGGCAAGGTGCGTTTGGACAGATACCAGGCGATGGTCGCCGGCATCAGGATCTTCATGAACTCCGAGGGCTGGAAGCGGATTACCCCGGGAATGTTGATCCAGCGCGTGGCGCCCATGGCGTTGTGGCCCATGATGTCGACGACGATCAGCAAGACCACGCCGATGACGTAACCGAGCGGGACCCAACGGGCCATGAACCGCGGCTCGAGCTGGGCGATGACAATCATCGCCACCAGGCCGATGCCGAACGACGTGGCCTGCTTGCCGAGCAGATCCCAGCTCTTGCCGCTGGCCGAATACAGCACGAACAGGCTGCCGGCGGCGAGGATCAGCAACAGGATCAACAGCGGGCCATCGATATGCAGCCTTTGCAGCAACGTCGCACGGCGACGCATCACATCCTCGCTGGAGAGCATGCGATCGAAATTATTCATCACGGGCCGTGGCCTCCGCAGTGATAGGGCTGGCGTACTCGGCTTTCAGGTGGCCGTTCTGGTCGAGCAACCAGGCGTCCATGACCTGGCGCACCACGGGCGCGGCAACGCCGGAACCGGACTCACCGTTCTCGACCATCACCGAAACCACGATTTTCGGATCATCAGCCGGGGCGAAGCCGACGAACAGGGCGTGGTCGCGATGGCGCTCCTGGACCTTGGAACGGTCGTATTTTTCGCCCTGCTTGATCGCCACCACCTGCGCGGTACCGGATTTGCCGGCGATGCGGTATTGCGCGCCGATCGCCGCTTTGCGCGCGGTACCACGAGCACCGTGCATCACCTGCTGCATGCCGTGGTTGACCTTGTTCCAGTCGGACGGGTCACGCAGGACGATGTTCGGCATCGGGTTGTCATCCACCGGTTTCACCCCGTCGAGGGACTTGGCCAGATGCGGCCGGTTCCAGATGCCTTTGTTGGCCACCAGCGCAGTGGCCTGGGCCAGCTGCAGCGGCGTCGACTGCATGTAGCCCTGGCCGATCCCGAGAATCAGGGTCTCGCCGGGGAACCACGCCTGTTTGCGCGTTGCGCGTTTCCATTCGCGGGACGGCATCAGGCCCGGGGACTCTTCGAACATGTCCAGCGAAACCTTCTGGCCGATGCCGAACTTGTTCATGTAGGTCGACAGCCGATCAATGCCGAGCTTGTGCGCCAGGTCATAGAAGTAGGTGTCATTGGATCGCATGATCGCTGTGTCGAGGTCGACGAAGCCGTCACCGGTGCGGTTCCAGTTGCGGTACTTGTGATCGTAGTTGGGCAGCATGTAATAGCCCGGGTCGAATACCCGGCTGGATGCCGTGACCACGCCGGCGTCGAGACCGGCAATCGCCACCGCCGGCTTGATCGTCGAGCCCGGCGGGTACAGACCGCGCAACACGCGGTTGAACAGCGGCCGGTCAATGGAATCACGCAACTCGGCGTAAGCCTTGAAGCTGATCCCGGTGACGAACAGGTTGGGATCAAAACTCGGCTGACTGACCATCGCCAGCACTTCGCCGGTTTTTGGATCGAGCGCCACCACCGCGCCACGCCGCCCGCCCAGCGCGGCCTCGGCGGCTTCCTGCAACTTGATGTCGAGGCTCAGGACGATGTCCTTGCCGGGAATCGGATCAGTGCGCTTGAGCACGCGCAATACGCGGCCCCGGGCGTTGGTCTCGACTTCTTCGTAACCGACCTGACCGTGCAATTCCGGCTCGTAGAAACGCTCGATACCGGTCTTGCCGATGTGATGGGTGCCGCTGTAATTGACCGGATCCAGCGACTTCAGCTCTTTCTCGTTGATCCGCCCCATGTAGCCCACCGAGTGCGCAAAATGCGCGCCCTGCGGGTAATGCCGGACCAGTTGCGCAACCACTTCCACCCCGGGCAGGCGGAACTGGTTCACCGCAATCCGGGCGATCTGCTCTTCGGTCAGCTCGAACAGGATCGGCACCGGCTCGAACGGCCGGCGCCCCTGACGCATGCGCTTCTCGAAGATCACACGGTCCTCGGGCGTCAGCTCCAGCACCTCGACGATGACGTCGAGCACCTGTTGCCAGTCGCCGGAGCGCTCGCGGGTCATGCTCAGGCTGAAGCTCGGCCGGTTGTCGGCCACGACCACGCCGTTGCGGTCGAAAATCAGCCCGCGCGTCGGCGGAATCGGCTGCACGTGGACGCGGTTGTTTTCCGACAGGGTCGAGTGGTACTCGTACTGGATAACCTGCAGGTAATACAGGCGCGCGATCAGCACACAGATCAGCGTCACGATCACGATCGCACCGAACACGACACGGCTGCGCACCAGACGGGCGTCCTTTTCGTGGTCCTTGATGCGGATCGGCTGAGACATGAGGGCAGGCTTACTTGTGGTAAGGGTGGCCGGACAACACGGTCCAGGCACGGTACAACTGTTCGCCGATCAGGATCCGCACCAGGGGGTGCGGCAAGGTCAGCGGCGACAACGACCAGCGCTGGTCAGCGCGGGCACAGACTTCCGGTGCCAGCCCTTCCGGGCCGCCCACCATGAAGTTGACCGTGCGCGAATCCAGGCGCCAGCGATCGAGTTCGACCGCCAGTTGCTCGGTGCTCCACGGCTTGCCGTGAACCTCCAGCGTGACGATCCGCTCGTTGTGCCCGACCTTGGCCAGCATGGCTTCGCCTTCCTGGCGGATGAAACGGGCCACGTCGGCATTCTTGCCACGGGTGTTGAGCGGAATTTCCACCAGTTCCAGCGCCAGTTCGGACGGAAGACGCTTGGCATATTCATGCCAGCCTTCTTCCACCCACTTGGGCATGCGTGAACCGACGGCGATCAGGCGCAGTCGCACAGCAATCCCTTAGAACTGGTCTTTGTTGAGCTTGGTGAAATGCTCGTGGGTGTTTTCCGGGCTGTGATGCTTGGCGTCGGCCGCACGGCTTTGCTCGGCACCGGCCCACAGACGCTCCAGGTCGTAGAACTGACGCGCCGAGGCGGTCATCATGTGCACGATTACCAGATCGAGGTCGAGCAGCACCCAGTCGCTGTCGCCCTTGCCTTCTTCGCCCAGCGGCTTGGCGCCCTGCTTTTTCACTTCCTCGCGGACCTTGTCCAGCATCGCGTTGATCTGGCGATTGGAGGTACCGGTGGCGATGATCATGTAGTCAGTGATGCTTTGCTTGTCGCGCACATCAATGATCTGGATGTCCTGGGCCTTGACGTCTTCCAGCGCAGCGACGGCAATCTTGACCAGTTCGTCGCCCTTGAGCGGCTCGTTGGTGTTGACGGCTTCCGGCAGTGGTGCGCTCTTGAACGTGCCTTTGCGCTTTACTTTCGGTAGATCTTTATCAGTCATATGAAACTCGTTTTGCTCATGTATTCGGCGGCTTGGGGATACGGTGATTCGTATCCGTGAAGCACGCCTTGTTCAGTTCGACGCACGGTACAGACCGTGCGCATCGATGTAGGCCAGGACCGCGTCGGGCACCAGGAAACGTACCGACTTACCGCTGGCCAGCAGTTGACGGATCTGGGTGGCGGAAACCGCGAGCGGTGTCTGCCAGACGAATGCAATCTGTCCGCTCGGCCCTTTCAGGGCCAGCGGGTCGCTCACCGAACGCGCTGCCAGCAGGTTGCGCAAGGCATCCGGCGGTTCGCTGTCGGCGTCCGGGCGCTGTAGCACCAGGATGTGGCAATGCTGGAGCAACTCCTCCCAGCGGTGCCAAGTGGGCAGGCCGCAAAATGCGTCCCAGCCCAAAAGCAGAAAAACCTGGGTCTCGGCGGGCATTTCTGCACGCAGCGACTCCAGGGTATCGATGGTCCAGGACGGTTTGTCCCGCTGCAACTCGCGGGCGTCCACTACCAGCGGCGGCAATCCGGCCACCGCGCACTCGACCATCGCCAGCCGATCCTGCGCCGCTACCTGCGGCGTACCACGATGCGGCGGCCGCGCGTTCGGCATCAGACGCAACTCGTCCAGCGCCAGCGCTTCGACAACTTCCAGCGCGCCACGCAAATGACCGATGTGCACCGGATCGAACGTACCGCCCAGCACGCCAATGCGTTGCGGGCGTGACTCGCTGCCGGTGTGCGGCGCTGTCAGGTCGAGGTCGGTCAAGTCAGACCGTCGCCTGGCCGCGCAACTGGCCATCGCCGACCACGATGTACTTCTCGCAGGTCAACCCTTCAAGCCCGACCGGGCCGCGGGCGTGCAGCTTATCAGTAGAAATGCCGATCTCGGCACCCAATCCGTATTCAAATCCATCGGCAAAGCAGGTCGGCGTGTTGATCATCACCGAGGCCGAGTCGACTTCCGCCACGAACCGCCGGGTGTCAGCGAGGTTTTCGCTGACGATCGAGTCGGTGTGATGCGAGCCGTAATGGTTGATGTGTTCGATCGCCTGTTCCAGACCGTCGACCACGCGGATCGAGAGGATCGGCGCCAGGTACTCGGTGTACCAGTCGTCTTCGCTGGCCGCTACAGCCTCGATGATCGCCTGGGTACGCTCGCAACCGCGCAGTTCGACGCCTTTTTCGCGGAACTGCGCAGCCATCGAAGGCAGGAAATCCCTGGCAACAGCCTGATCGACCAGCAGGGTTTCCATCGCGCCGCAGATGCCATAACGGTAAGTCTTGGCGTTGAAGGCGATGCGCTGGGCTTTTGCCAAATCGGCGTGTGCGCTGACGTAAACGTGGCAGATGCCGTCCAGGTGCTTGATCACCGGCACGCGGGCATCGCGGCTGATGCGTTCGATCAGGCCACGGCCACCACGGGGGACGATGACGTCGACGTATTCCGGCATGCTGATCATCGCGCCGACAGCGGCACGATCAGTGGTTTCCACCACTTGCACCACCGCGGCGGGCAGGTCGGCCTCGGCCAGACCACGCTGAATGCACGCGGCAATCGCCCGATTGGAGTTAATCGCCTCGGAGCCACCGCGCAGGATGGTAGCGTTACCGGATTTCAGGCACAGGCTGGCGGCATCGATGGTCACGTTCGGCCGGGATTCGTAGATGATCCCGATGACGCCCAGCGGTACACGCATTTTGCCGACTTGAATGCCCGACGGACGGAAGCTCATGTCGCGGATCGCGCCGACCGGATCCGGCAACGCAGCGACCTGGCGCAGACCGACGATCATGCCGTCGATGCGTGCCGGGGTCAGTTCCAGACGTTCCAGCAGCGCCGGTTCCAGACCGCTGGCGCGCCCGGCAGCCAGATCCAGCTCGTTTGCTGCGGCCAGCTCGGCGCGAGCGGCGTCCAGGGCATTGGCGGCAGCCTGCAAGGCGCGGTTTTTCTGCGCGGTGCTGGCGCGACCGATGACCCGGGAGGCAGCGCGGGCGGCGCGACCCAATCGGGTCATGTAGTCAAGAACGGACTCAGTCATGGTCTGCTGGGGTCTTGGCAAAGAGGAAAGCGGCAGATTATAGCTGTCGCGTCCCGGGACTAACAGCGGTGACGGGCGGATGGTCGAAATGAGCTGCGTTTGGCCGTCGTTCAGACGTAATTAAGCTCAGCGTTGTTATCATCACGACCTCTTGAGCCTGGATAAACCTTGCCCATCATGACCAATGTGCCCCTTTGCCCCGAGTCCGCCCGCCTGCCCGTGGGCCTGCCGGACAGTTTTTTCGACCGCGACGCGCAGGTGCTGGCACAGGCTCTGCTCGGCAAAGTCATCCGGCACCGCGTCGGCGATCTGTGGCTGAGTGCGCGGATCATCGAGACCGAAGCGTATTACTTTGCGGAAAAAGGCAGCCATTCCTCACTGGGCTATACAGAAAAACGTAAGGCTTTGTTTCTGGATGGTGGGCACATCTATATGTACTACGCCCGTGGCGGTGACTCCTTGAACTTCAGTGCGCAGGGTCCGGGCAATGCGGTACTGATCAAATCCGCCTATCCGTGGGTTGATGAAGTCAGCGGTCCGGCGAGTCTGGCGCAGATGCTGCTGAATAATCCCGATGCCCAGGGCCGGCCGCGTCCGACGCAAAAGTTGTGCGCCGGACAGACCTTGCTGTGCAAGGCGCTGGGTTTGAAAGTGCCGATGTGGGATGCCAAGCGTTTCGATCATGAATTGCTGCTGGTCGAAGATACGGGGCCGGCGCCCTCGCAGATCATTCAAACCACCCGGCTGGGCATTCCGCTGGGGCGCGATGAACACTTGATGTACCGCTTCGTTGACGCTGCATATGCGCAATGGTGCACGCGGAACCCGCTGCGACGGGGTCAGGTCGAAGGCCGGGATTTTATTCTTCTGTAAACGCTTACCCCTGTAGGAGCTGCCGCAGGCTGCGATCTTTTGATTCTGCTTTAAAGAAACAAGATCAAAAGATCGTAGCCTGCGGCAGGCTCCTGCCGGAATCATCAATAGTCTGGAGTTTTTTGTATGGGCCCATGGCTCGATAGCATCACCGCATGGCTGGGTGCCAATCCACAGTGGCTGGCCGCAGCGGTGTTTCTCGTTGCGTGCGTGGAATGCCTGGCGATTGCCGGGCTGATCGTGCCGGGCACGGTGTTGCTGTTTGCCGTGGCGGTACTGGCCGGCAGCGGCGCCTTATCGTTAAGCGAGACGCTTCTGCTGGGCTTTCTCGGTGGCATTCTCGGCGATCTGATTTCATATTTCCTTGGCCGCCATTTTCACCAGAACATCCGACGCCTGCCCGGCCTGCGCCATCACCCGGAATGGATGGCAGGCGCCGAGTCGTATTTCCAGCGTTATGGCATCGCAAGTCTGCTGGTCGGGCGTTTCATCGGCCCGCTGCGGCCGATGCTGCCGATGGTCGCCGGGATGTGCGACATGCCCTTTCCGCGTTTCTTCGCCGTCAGCCTGCTCGCTGCGGCCGGCTGGAGCCTGGCCTATCTGCTGCCGGGTTGGGCCACTGGCGCCGCGTTCCGCCTGCCATTGCCTGAAGGTTTCTGGCTGGAGGCCGGAATTGTCGCCGCCAGCATCGCGCTGATGGTCGGCCTGAGCGTCAACAGCAGCGTGCGTCGCCATCGTCGCGCGACGATCTGGATCGGCGGCATGAGCCTGTTGATCCTGATCGGTCTGTTCATCGGTTACCCGTATCTTACGGCGCTCGACAACGGCGTGATGACCCTGGTACAGGAACATCGCCAGCCAGCGCTGGACGAAATCGCCGTGACGCTGACCCTGATCGGCGAATTTCGCAACATGTTGCTGTTCAGCGCCCTGCTCGTCGTACTGCTGCTGTTGTGCAAGCAGTGGCGCCAGGCGATGTTCGCCGGTGCCACCATGCTGATCACAGCCATGGCCAATACCGGGACCAAATACTTCTTCGCCCGAGTGCGCCCCGAAGTACTCAGTGATCCACTGACCACCTACAGCATGCCCAGCGGCCACGCTTCTGGCGCGTTTGCCTTGTTCCTGACGCTGGGCGTGCTCGCCGGTCGCGGCCAGCCGCCACGCATGCGCCTGACCTGGCTGCTGATCGCTTGCATCCCGGCGCTCTCTATCGCCTTGTCGCGGGTCTATCTGGGGGCGCACTGGCCAACCGACATCCTGGCCGGCGCCATGCTTGCCAGTTGCGTTTGCGCCGCGATGCTATGGCTGAGCCAGCGCCAGACTTCCCTCAACCCGCTGCCGTTCAGGATCTGGTGGCTGATCCTGCCATCGATGATTGCCCTGTTCGGCTTCTTCGTACTGCGTCATCTTCCCCATACGCTGCTGCGTTACGCTTATTGATTGAAACGGCACAAGCGTTATTTTCTCGCACTGCTCTTTTCGGAAACTTCCGACAAGGGCAGCGCGATTAACTTATTCGAGCTTTCCAATTGCTCGTAAGTTTTCGCGCGTCAGCTCAGTAACTTTCCCACCTGTAAGCATCCGAAAAAACCGGGTTACACAATTCAACCCTTCGCACTGCCATAAACAACTCCCAACTAAAGAAAAAGCATTAGATTGACCCACCTAACTCAATAACTTCGATCATCAAAACACTTCAATTAACCATACTTTGGAGTTTGTGGCTGTGTTGCTGATCCATCACCCGAGTCATTCATGAGCCCAAAGCTGCCACGCAAACCAGCCGCCACCCTACGACCACCCGCCCCCCTCAAAGTGGTCCCCCATGAAGAAAACATGCTGTTCAACTGGGCAGCCCGCGAAACGCCCCCGACCCAGTTCCCCTCCGACGACTTCGAAGGGCTGATTTCGGTCACCCGCAGTGGATTGCCGGCCGAGCGCATCTGGCTGCTCAATTCAGTACCGACCAAAGCCGCCCGCATCGATGACATCGCCGGGCAGGCCGGCGACCGCGCCGAACGGATCGAAGCCGCCACTCGCGCCGGCCATGCCAATGTCTGGGAATACGACAGCTTGATCGACAGTGCCGAAGCGGCAGCCAATTCGATCGTCAGCCTTTCCGGCAACCGCAACGAATTCGTCTACGACGTTACCTGGCCGTGAGTACGCAACGGCCTGCACTGAAGCCCCCGGCATGGAAGCCGGGCAAACACATCATTAAAGGACTGATACCGTGTCAACACTCATCACACCCAGCCTCGCCGCCCTCCAAGCTCGCGCTCTTGCAATGGAGCAAATCAGCGCATCAGCCAACCCGTACGGGCGCCAGCCTGCTCGGTTGATACCGCCGCCTTCCGCCACCGTGGCGGACCCGGACGCGCCCTATCGACGCACGCTGGCGACTCTCGACAAACATTTCGGCCCGTTACGCATTGGCGAAGTCATGAGCAGTCGGGTCGAATTGCAGGCCCTCGGCGCGACCGTCCACGGCCACCCCATCAGCCCGGCGAACGCCGGCATGCAGAGCACCGACCAAGCCTTCTTCGACGGTTTGAATTTCGATGCGGACAAGGTCCATGCACGCTTGCGCTCAGCGGACATCGCCGACAGCGGCGCCCCTGCCATGCTGTTTTTCGAACTCTGCTGCAAGCGTTCGCCTGATGCCGGGGACCTGTTCGTTCGCGCTACCAGTATCGATCCAGGCAGTTCCTTCGAGCGCCTCAATCGCTTGGGCCAGTCCGCGCAAAAACTCGATATTCAGCGCGTCGACGCGTTTGAAAACTCACCTGGCTGGGTCAATCGAGGCAAAAGCTATTTGATGAGCGGCGCCGGCGTCGGCATGCAGGCGTTCGGCATCTATAGCGGTTACATGGCCATGGTGGATGCAATCAAGCACGGTGAAACCGGGGAAGCCTGGATTCAGGGCGGCTCGATAGCTGCCGAGCTGGGTTCGCTGATTCTCGAACAGGGCTTCAGCAAAGGTGGTCAGGCAATGATCAGAAACGGCGGAATGATCTTCCGTTATTTCCCGCGGACTTCTGTCGGCAAATTCCTGAGCCGCGGCGCCGGCATGTTCGCCAGCATCCTCACGCTGCCCTTCGACATCAATGATGCGGTGAAGTCGTTCAATGCCGCAGCGGTAACCTCCGGCAAGGTGGCGCAAGACCACTACGTCAGCGCCGGCCTCAGTGTCGCCGGCGCGGGTATCAGCCTCGCACTGGGCGTGGCGGCCCTGGCCGGTTTCGGCAGCGTCGCCGGCCCTCTCGGCCTGGCTGCCGCCGCACTGTTGATCGCCGGCTCGATGATTTATCAAGCCGCGCGCGTGGTCGATGACATCGACGATTACATCGAACTGACGGCCCACGAACGCTTGCGCTCGGGCTGGTTCGCCTTCACCGGCAAGGAACTGGACAAGGAGGTCATGGACCGCTTCAAGGTCTCCAAGGGTTACCGCGACCATCAGGACCTACTGCAATTGTCCGCCAGACAAATGCTCGAAGGTGCGTACAAACACTCTCTGGAACATGTGATAAACGGTGCATTTCGGGTTGAGCTCAAATCGGTCCAACTCTGGCGCTACCAGTGGAACGAGCAGGCCGGCGAACAGCCGTTCAAGCTTGATAGCCAGGCGGCGGTCGTTGACGGTGATGACGAGATCGACGCTGGCAAAGGCTTGCCAGCGGAGCTTGAAGGCAAGGTTTCCGGCACGGCGGGCGATGGCAAAGGTGTGCTCTGGCGCCTCGGCGATGGCAATGATCGGGTGGTCGGGGTGAACGATCAACCGAACATGTTTTCTTTCCGCGCCGGTCACAAGGCCCTCACGGGCGGCGCCAAGAGCGACGCGTTTTACCACGAAGTGACCCATGACGAACTCAACCGGGCGAACAAACCGCCTCATCTGAGCGTGTTCGATGGCGGCACCGGCTCTGACACGCTGGCGTTCGAAGGCAGCCGCCCACTCGATGACACCACCCACATCGGCCACGACATCAACCTGCAGACCGGCAAGGTAAGCCTGCGCGGGCTGGATGCCGATGTCGACGCCGTACACGTCGCCCAGCTGACATCGATCGAAAACGTCTCGACACTGCGCAAAGGCACCAGCCGCGTGACCGGCAGCGACGAAGCCAACCGGATCGCCGCCAATGGTTACGACCGGGTCAATGCCGGCGCTGGCGACGACACCATCGCCATCGGCGGCGTCGATTGCCGGGTCGATGGCGGCAGCGGCAGGGACCGCTACTACATCGCCGATACCTGCGTGCGCACCACAATCATCGAAGACGGCGAGCACGCCAGCCTGATCGAGTTCGGCTGGCCGCGGGACGTCATTCAGCGCTGGGAAATCAACGACACCGCCCTGGTGGTCCGCTCTCTGCGCGGCGTCGACGGCAACGATCCCGAGCATGTTCTCACCATCGAAAATGTCTACCAACGGATCGACGGCGAGCGCCAGTTGAAAAACAACCAGCTGGTGTTCAAGACTCAGGACGAATATGAGCTGCTCGCGCTGCTGCCGAGCAAACCGGGGGCGGCATCAGTCGAGCAGGTCGACATTGCGGTGACGCTCATCGGCCAACCGAGCCCTGTGGTAGAGATCATCAGTAGCGGTACGGTGGGCATCAATGATCTGGGACGCAAACGGCATTATGTGTCGCGCCTGCCTGGTGATATCGAGTTCGTCGCCGAACGTTATGCGACGCACACTTCACGTACGGTTCACCTCGACTTCAAGAGCACTGAAATAGAGGATGTGGTGGTCAGTTATGAAGTCGAAATCCGCAAGGGTGTCTCCGGCAATACCCACCTGACTTACAAAGACATCGGCCTGGCGCTGCACCTGCCGCAGAAAGTCGTGACCTTCAAAGGGGTGATCCAGCCTATCGCCGCAGCCACCGGCTACAGCGGCAGAAACAGCCTGAAAGTCACCACGCCGTTGCTTGCCCAGGACATCGTCCTGATTCTGCAGGATGAGGTTTCATATCGCCTGCAAGTGCCGGAGCTGAACTACCAGGACGATGCGCTTAACCCAGGCTCCCGCAGCCAGAGTACCCGCAGTTGCCTGAAGCGGCGTACCGGCAATTACCTGTTCACCCGGCCGGTGGCCGGAGAAAAACTGGCCTTGCCCGCGCAACCGAGCAAAGTGGTGATTCCCGCCGGGCCGCACACCGGCATCCATGTGCTCCACGGGCAAAGTTCGACATACGACGTGTACCTGACCAGCAACTCGATCGTGCGTCTGTCAACACCGGGCGCGGCAGCGAAAACCGCCAACGCATCGGTCTGGAACATCTTCACCAGCACCATGACGGAGACGATCAAGCGCGATGACATTCAACTCCAGGCCAACCGCCTGCGCATCGGTAGCGCCGTGATCGAACTGCCGACTGTCGACGACGACGCACCGGTCGAGTCGGTCAGTGTGGTGACGTCCGCGGGGCACATTTACGAAGTGTCGCTGCTGTTCGAAGTGCTTCAGTTGTATGTCATCGATGCCAGCGCTTACACCAGCGTCGAAGCGCTCGTGGCCGAGATCGACGCGCACCGCCAGCGCAACGAACTGGCCGGCATCGTGCACCTGCCGCACCTTAGCGCGAAGGGAAAAACCGGCACGCTGGTTTACCACGCGACGAAGCAGTACTGGAGCTTGAAGGGGGAACCGAAGGTACGTATCGAGCCTGAAGATCTATTGATCACTCCAATGCCAACTGTCTGATCGGTAGCAGTCGACGATGACGGCGCACCGCTGCAGCACAGAGGGCTGCAGCGGTGCCATTTTTGACGACGCCCCGGGCTAGGCCATAAGACGCCGAGCAGACCAAGACCGTGGTGTTCGCCATCGATCATTCAGAAATGCATGGCGCGTTTTTATTGGCTTTAAGTCTGTAACTATCGAACCACTTTGATCACGAACGTCGCCGGTTTGTTGTTGAACGCGTTATGCCCGGTGAGGTTGGGATCTTCATCCACAAAGGTATCCATACCGCCGCTGACGTGGCGGTACAACGGCTTGCTCCTGGATTTACCGTTCACCGCTTCGCTGCTCAACTCAAGATGGGCCGGCCCCGCCTCGAAGTCGCCCAGCGAAGCTTTGGGTACGCCGTACGTACTGATGGAAAAGTGCTGCGCGGGGGCACTGGTACTGGCTAAAAGGTTGTGCGTCAGGGCCTCTATGTAAAGGCGCGCATCGGCGAACGCCCCCGTATGCACCAGTGAGATTTCATAGTTGTCACCCTGCGGGACGAACTTCAGTAATAACGGCTCGTCGTCTTCATGATCGGCCAGCGTAATGAAACTGGCGACACGCGTATCCGCCAGCCCCACTTCGGCTTCCAGTTGCTCGCCTTTGGTCATGCGCAGTTGGCCAAGGGCCTTTTGCAGACGCTGTTGATTAAGCACCACCGGCCGGCCGTTGAGATAAAGATGCGCGTTGAATGTTTTGCTGTTTACTCTGGTTATGGACATGGTTTGCACCTGTAAGCATCCCGCCGTCGGCTATACCCACGGCAGGCAATATCGTAAGGGAAAAGTCTTCAAACAGCGACGGCTGCAACTATGGTCGAGGCGGACGCAGACATCCGTGGCATATCCCCTGCCGGTATTTTTTCGGACTTTCGTTTACGTCGGGCAATTATCATGCGATCGGCATACGTCGATGCAGCTTCAATCACATTGTTGACGTTATGGTCGGTCTCGGCATGTTTCAAAATATACTTGCCGGCAATATCGTCCCAGAACGCCCATTCATCTTCATATACAGTCATGACTTCTTCCTTGTTCTTATTCAAGTTGCCCGCGTCCTGCGGGCCACTTGAAAGTAAGACAAAGTCATCGTAGCGACAATAATGGCAAATGCGATCAGTTGATTCAAAGTACAACTAGGCGAACAACTCGCCTTGTAGCTCATCAAGCAAGGCCTGGATCGCGTCCAACCGCTGTTGAGGATCATCGAGTTGCAGCAGGTCGATTTTGTCTTCTTCCGCGAACGGCAACAGATAGGCCAGCTGATTGGCCAGTGACTGCTGGCCGGCGGCTTCAGTCCCCATGGCCAAGGCTTCGACCATCGGGTGTTCGGCCAGTGCCTTGAGCAGTGCAACCAGATCGGCGTCCTCGTCCTGTAGCGGTTGCTCGGGCTCGTCGTCGAGCCACTCGACATCGGCCAGAATCAATTGATCGCGCTGCACTTCGGTGCGCAGCACATTGAAGCGTCGCCCGCCCTGCACACGAATACCGAGCAGACCGTTGTCCTGTTGCTGGAAATCGGTAATCCGCGCTTCACAGCCAACCAGGGCGAACCCCTGGGGCGCTACGCCGACTTCGCTGCCCTCGAGAATGCACACCACACCGAAGCCGACGCCCTGTTTCATGCAGCGACCTATCATGTCGAGGTAGCGTGCCTCGAAAATCTGCAGATCAAGGTTGCAGCCGGGGAACAGCACCGTGTTCAGCGGGAAAAGCGGCAGACTCATAGACATTTTCCTTACACCACCATTGACACCGCCAACGGCAGGAACACCGCCGTGGCCACGCCCATCAGACTCATCGCCAGCGCGGCAAACGCGCCGCACTCATCGTTTTCCTGCATCGCCACCGCCGTGCCGACCGCATGGGCAGTCATGCCCAGCGCCATGCCGCGCGCCTCGGGGCTGTGCACGCCGAGCCGGGTCAGCAGCGCCGGGCCGAAGATCGCGCCGATCACCCCGGTGATCAGCACGAACACCGCAGCCAGAGCCGCCACACCGCCGATCTGCTCGGCGACCAGCATGGCGATCGGCGAAGTCACCGATTTCGGCGCCATGGTCATCAGGATCATGTGATCGGCACCGAACCACCAGCCCAGCGCCACACCCATGCCTGTTGCCACCACTCCGCCTATCACCAGCGTAGTAAAAATCGGCCAGAACAATTGGCGGATGCGACGCAGGTTGAGATACAGCGGCACCGCCAGCGCGACGGTTGCCGGGCCGAGCAGAATGCTGAGAATTTCGGTGCTCTTGCGGTACTCCGCGTAAGTCAGGCCGCAGCCGACCAGCACACCGATCACCAACAACATGGAGACCAGTACCGGTTGCAGAAAGATCCAGCGGGTTTTCTCGAATGCCGCCAGCACCAGTTGATACGCACCGAGGGTGATACCGATGCCGAACAGCGGATGGTGAATCACCGAGGCCCACGCGCCTTGCCAGTCGAACAGCATCAGGACTCCTCCGCCGGCGGCGCATGACGTTTGACCAACCGTTGCATCAGCACACCGGCAAAGGCCATCGACAGGATCAGCGAGACCACCAGCGCGCCGACGATCGCCCAGAAATCGGCGGCAATCGCCGTGGCATACACCATCACCCCCACCGCCGGCGGCACCAGCAGCAACGGCAGATAACGCAGCAGACTGCCCGCCGCCTGATTCAGCGGCTCGCCGACCTCACCGCGAATGATCAGGTACACCAGCAACAGCAGCAGCCCGATGATCGGCCCCGGCAATATCGGTAACAGC
This sequence comes from Pseudomonas sp. TSRC2-2, assembly GCF_049897785.1. Classification (NCBI taxonomy): domain Bacteria; kingdom Pseudomonadati; phylum Pseudomonadota; class Gammaproteobacteria; order Pseudomonadales; family Pseudomonadaceae; genus Pseudomonas; species Pseudomonas sp. TSRC2-2. The sequence goes on along the minus strand of NZ_JAFCWZ010000008.1, from coordinate 116,643 downwards.
AAGTGATTGAGCGCTGTGCCGAGCAATTGGAACAGCACCAGCAGGGTCAGGCCACGTAACAACATCCGACATCTCCGTCTTACATTTTCAGCCAGCAGGGCTCGGCATTATAAGCATGCCGGCGCTATGGACCGGCATTCGCCAAAAGCATGGTCGGTTGACCTGAGCAAATCGCCATGATGATCTACAGTGGTTCGCAGGCCGGTCAAATCCGCCCCCTGAAAAACTATAAAACCGATGAACCCAAGGAGAGTCTCAATGCCCTATGTTCCCGTTGCAGAGCTCAAAGATTATGTCGGCAAGGAACTTGGACGTTCCCAATGGCTCACCATCGATCAGGAGCGCATCAACCTGTTCGCCGAAGCGACCGGTGATTTTCAGTTCATTCATGTCGACCCGGTCAAAGCCGCGCAAACGCCTTTTGGCAGTACGATTGCTCATGGTTTCCTGTCGCTGTCGCTGATGCCAAAACTGATGGAAGACATCATCGTGCTGCCCGAAGGCGTAAAGATGGTCGTCAACTATGGCCTGGACAGCGTGCGTTTCATCCAACCGGTCAAGGTCAATTCTAAAGTCCGATTGAAGGTCGATATGGTCGAAGTGACCGAGAAAAAACTCGGCCAGTGGCTGCTCAAGGCGACCGCAACACTTGAAATAGAGGGCTCGGACAAACCGGCCTACATCGCCGAGCCACTGTCGCTCTGCTTCGTCTGATCATCCCGGATGCGAAGCAGCGCACGCTGTTTCGCGTCACGTCTGTATATATGCGACGCATAGCTGCGGCATACTCGGTCGCCTAATTGCCCGGATCCCGCTATGCGCTCAATCGCTCGACTTGCACCCCTTGCCCTGACCCTGATGCTCACCGCTTGCGGCGACGGCGAATCGCTGTTGCCGCCAGATGCGCGCCTGCCCGATGGTGGTCGCTATCGCGGTGAACTGGTCGACGGCTTGCTGCAAGGTCAGGGCCGCGTCGACTACCCCAATGGCAGCTGGTACGCCGGAGAGTTCGACAAGGGGCAATGGCACGGGCAAGGCGAATGGCATGGCAGTAACGGCGAGGTCTATCGCGGCCAGTTTCAGCAAGGTCTGTTTGACGGTCAGGGCAGCCTGACCACCAATGCCAGCAGTTATACCGGCGGCTTCAAACAAGGCCGGCGCGATGGCGAGGGTACGCTGAAAGAAAACGGCATGACCTATCGCGGCGAATTCAAGGCTGACCAGTATTCCGGCCTTGGCCGTCTGGAAATGGACGACGGCAGCTCCTATCAAGGCCAGTTCGCCCATGGCAAACCCAACGGGGAAGGCCAGCGCGGCGACGCCAGCGGCAATTCGTTCACGGGCCATTTCGTCAACGGCCAACTGGAAGGCAACGGCACTTACAACAGCGCCGACGGCGATATCTACGTCGGCGGCTTCAAGAACAATCAACTGCACGGCAAGGGCCGCTACGAGAACGCCGACGGTGACGTCTGGCTCGGCCAGTTCAAGGAAGGCGCGCTGACCGGCAAGGGTGAATTGATCGGCGCCGATGGCAGCCATTACATCGGTGTGTTCAGTGACTGGCGCTTCACCGGTCAGGGCCGCCTGAACCTGGCCGACGGCAGCTTTTATATCGGCGGCTTCGACAACGACAGTTACTCCGGCCGCGGCACTCTGGTGCTGACCGATGGCAGCGTGCTCAGTGGCACCTGGATCAACGGCCAGCGCGTGCGCGACGCCGACGGCAAATTGCTGCCCGACACCCTCGAACTCGGTTTGCTCGCCCAGGGTCGCTTGCTCGACGAGGCGCTGGCGGCGATTCCCGCTTCGACGCCGGCAGTCGAGCTGTACACGCTCACCCTCGGTGGCGACGGCAAGCAAAGTGTGTTTCTGCGCGAATCCGACTACGTCGCCAACATGCTCAATACGCGCTTCGGCGCCTTCGGCCAGATTCGTCTGGTCAATCACCGTGATCATCTCGGCGACCGGCCGATGGCCACCCGCGAAAACCTGCGCCGCGCCGCGCAAGCCCTCGCCGAACGCAGCGGGCCGGAAGATCTGCTGTTCATTTATCTGACCAGCCACGGCACCGCCGAGCATGAACTGGTGCTCGATCAGCCGCGCATGGAACTGGCCGATCTGCCGGCCGATGAACTCGCCGCCGTGCTCGCGCCGCTGAAGCACCGGGACAAGGTCATCGTGATTTCTTCGTGCTATTCCGGCGGTTTCATCCCGGCGCTGAAAGACGAACGCACGCTGATCATGACCGCCTCGCGCGCCGATCGGGTGTCGTTCGGCTGCTCCGAAGAAGCCAACTTCACCTACTTCGGCGACGCGCTGTTTGCCCAGGCACTGAACCAGACGGATGATCTGGAGCAGGCTTTCAAACTGGCCAAGGCCACCGTCGCCGAACGTGAACTGGCCGACGGCTTCGAAGCCTCAAAGCCGCAGATCTGGGCGCCGAAAACCGTACTGTCGCACTGGCAACTGCTGCGTAAACAGCAAGCGCGCAAAGCGTTGCAAAGCAGCGCATTGAACGACGCGGCGATAAAAGGCAACTAAGCTGGACAGTATCAAGGGAGAGACACTATGTACTTGACGCCTCAGCACGTATTGCTTGCCGGAGCCACCGGATTGACCGGTGAACATTTGCTCGACCGTTTGCTCAACGAGCCAACGATTACCCGTGTCCTCGCCCCTTCGCGCCGGCCGCTGGCCGAGCATCCGCATCTGGAAAACCCGGTGGGCGATCCACAAGCGTTTTTGCCGCAACTCAGCGGCCGGGTCGATATCGCCTACTGTTGCCTCGGCACAACGATCAAACAGGCAGGCTCCGAAGAAGCCTTTCGCGCCGTCGATCTGGACATGGTCGTGGCGTTTGCCAAGCGCGCGCGGGAGATGGGCGCGCGGCACCTGATCGTGATCAGCGCAATCGGCGCCGATCCGAATTCGTCGGTGTTCTATAACCGCGTCAAAGGCGAGATGGAACAGGCCTTGCGCGCGCAGAACTGGCCGCAGCTGACCATTTGCCGACCTTCGCTGTTGCTCGGCGAACGTACCGAGCCGCGTTTGGTCGAGCAACTGGCCGGGCCATTGTCAAAGCTGATTCCGGGGAAATACCACGGCATCGAAGCGTGCCAGTTGGCAAGGGCGATGTGGCGCCTGGCGCTGGAAGAACAGGATGGCGTGCGGGTGATTGAATCGGATGAGCTGCGCAAGCTCGGTAAATAATCTGCGGGCGATGGAGTGAAACAAGATCAAAGGATCGCAGCCTTCGGCAGCTCCTACAGAAGAGCCCATTCCCCTGTAGGAGCTGCCGAAGGCTGCGATCTTTTGACCTTTACAATCCACCCGTCGCCTGGAATCCCACGCCAATCACGGTGAGCAGCGACAACGGCAACAACAACGTATCGAGCAACGCACTGGCCGGCAGATCCACTCCCGGGTAGCTCGGCGCCTCGGCGCCGAACCGGTCCACCGCACAGCAGCCGCCATTCAACGCATACAAATCCAGCCGCGTCCCGGCGTACACCACCGGTGCGCCCGGTTTGGCAGCGTCGAGAGTGCGCGCGGTGGCACAACCACCCAATTGCAGCGCCAGCACAATCACCAGCAGCTTATTCATCGCTGCTCAGATGATGCTCGCCCCAGCGCGGCAACATGTCTTGCGCAATGCCGAGCAGATTGAGGATCCGCGCGACCACGAAGTCGATCAAATCATCGATGGTCTGCGGCTGGTGATAGAAGCCTGGCGACGCCGGCAGAATCGTTACGCCAAGGTTCGACAGCTTGAGCATGTGCTCCAGATGAATGCTCGAGTACGGCGCCTCGCGCGGCACCAGAATCAACTGGCGACGCTCTTTCAGCGTGACATCCGCAGCGCGTTCGATCAGGTTGTTGCAGGCGCCAGTGGCAATCGCCGACAGCGTGCCGGTCGAACACGGCACCACCACCATCGCCGCCGGCGCACCGGAGCCGGAGGCCACCGGCGACATCCAGTCTTCCTTGCCGTACACGCGAATCTGCCCGGCGGCGGCACCGGTGTACTCGGTCAGAAACGCCTGCATCATCTGCGGTTTGTTCGGCAGGGAAACGTCGGTCTCGGTGGCCATCACCAGTTGCGCAGCCTTGGAAATCAGGAAGTGCACTTCACGATCTTCGCGCACCAGGCAATCGAGCAGGCGCAAGCCGTACTGCGCGCCCGAAGCGCCGGTCATCGCCAGGGTGATGCGTTCCGGGCCGCCGGCCTGCGAATAAGTGTTCATTGCAGCGCCTCGGCGAGCTTGCCGTGCAGACCGCCGAAGCCGCCGTTGCTCATGATCACCACGTGCGTGCCGGGCTGCGCTTGGCTCTTCACGCGTTCGATGATGCCTTCCAGAGAATCGCTGACGATGGACGGCACGGTGCATAACGCTGCGGTGGCGCCGAGGTCCCAACCGAGGTTGGCGGGGGCATACCAGATCACCTGATCGGCATCGACCACGCTGTCTGGCAAACCGTCACGGTGCGCGCCGAGCTTCATCGAATTGGAGCGCGGCTCGATGATCGCAATCAGTGGCGCGTCGCCGATGCGTTTGCGCAGGCCATCGAGCGTGGTAGCGATGGCGGTCGGGTGATGGGCGAAATCGTCGTAGATGGTGATGCCACGCACGTCGGCGACTTTCTCCATACGCCGTTTGACGTTCTTGAAGGCGCTCAACCCGGCGATGCCCATCGATGGCACAACACCGACATGCCGCGCCGCAGCCAGAGCAGCCAGGGCGTTGGCGACGTTGTGCTGACCGGTCAATTCCCACTCGACGGTGCCTTGCGACACACCTTCGAACATCACTTCGAACGCCGAGCCGTCCTCGCTCAGCAACTTGACCTGCCACTGACCGCCGGCACCGGTGGTTTGCACCGGGGTCCAGCAGCCCATTTCGATCACGCGCTGCAACGCCGGCTCTGTGGTCGGATGAATAACCAGACCTTCGCTCGGGATGGTCCGCACCAAATGGTGGAACTGACGCTCGATGGCTGGCAGATCGGGGAAGATGTCGGCGTGATCGAACTCAAGATTGTTGAGAATCGCGGTGCGCGGACGGTAGTGAACGAACTTCGAGCGTTTGTCGAAGAAGGCGCTGTCGTATTCGTCAGCCTCGATCACAAAAAACGGCGTACCGCCCAGACGTGCGGACACCGAAAAGTTCTGCGGCACGCCGCCGATGAGGAAACCCGGGCTCATGCCCGCGTGTTCCAGCACCCAGGCGAGCATGCTGCTGGTGGTGGTCTTGCCGTGTGTACCGGCCACTGCCAATACCCAACGACCTTGCAGCACGTGATCCGCCAGCCACTGGGGGCCGGAGACGTACGGCAGGCCTTTGTTCAGTACATATTCCACCGCCGGATTGCCACGGGACATGGCGTTGCCGATCACCACCAGATCCGGTGCCGGATCGAGCTGCGCCGGGTCATAGCCCTGCGTCAGCTGAATGCCCTGGGCCTCGAGCTGCGTGCTCATCGGCGGATAGACGTTGGCGTCGGAGCCGGTAACGTGATGGCCCAGCTCTTTGGCCAACACCGCCATCGAGCCCATGAAAGTCCCGCAGATACCCAGAATATGAATGTGCATAGTCGACCTCGTAAAACATGGCCGCAGGTTAGCGTAGGGAGGGGGAAATGGCACTCTTTAGCTGTATTCGAATACTCCCGGCTACCCCAACTGCACTCGTCAGCTCCTACAGGGAAATTTATGCGGTTCGGGCGATACCGTGCTTGCGCAACTTTCTGTACAGCGTATTGCGACTGACCCCCAACTGTTCAGCGGTACGGGTCATATGCCAGCGCGTCTGCTCGAGCGCACCGAGCAAGGCCAGACGCTCGGCGTCATCCAGTGGCTGCGCGCAAGGCTGCGCCGGCGCAACCGCCGGCCGCGCCTGCCGAATCATTGCCGGCAAATCCGCAACCCCGACCCGCCCGCCATCACACAACGCCGCCAGCGTGCGCAGGACATTGCGCAACTGCCGCACATTGCCCGGCCAGTTGAATGCCAACAACGCTTGCCGCGCCGGTTCGTCGATCAGGATCGTTTCGCCTCCGGCCTCCTCGGCCAGAAGAAAATCCAGTAGTTGCGATTTGTCACTGCGCTCACGCAACGCCGGCAATGCCACTTCCAGCCCGTTCAAGCGGTAATACAGATCCTCGCGAAAGCTGCCGCCCTCGACCCGCTCGAGCAGATTGCGGTGCGTCGCGCTGATGATTCGCACGTCCACCGCTTGCGGTTCGCCGCCGATCGGTACCACTTGGCGATCCTCCAACACCCGCAGCAAGCGGGTCTGCAAGGCCAGCGGCATGTCGCCGATTTCGTCGAGGAACAAAGTGCCGCCATCGGCCTGTTGCAGCTTGCCGCGCATGCCGTCCTTGCGCGCGCCGGTGAAACTGCCACCGCGATAGCCGAACAGTTCGCTTTCGATCAGGCTTTCCGGGATGGCTGCGCAATTGAGTGCGACGAAGGCGTTGCCAAAGCGCTGGCTGGCCTGATGCACAGCCTTGGCAAAGGCCTCCTTGCCCGAGCCGGTTTCGCCGTTGATCAACAGCGGCACGTCACGCTCGAATACGCGCAGGGCCTTGCGAAATTCCGCCTGCAACGCTTCGTCGCTCAGGCAAATCCCGGACAGGCGTGGCGCTGGCGCGGCGATGGGCGCTGGAACAATAGCTGCCGGCTTGCGCGATTCGCCGCGCAACACCGCAAACAGATGCCGGCCATCGCGGGTACGCAACGGCCAACTGGCGCTGGCGTTAGCGCTCGCGCGGCCAAGCAGCTCATCCAGCGCACAATCGAAAAACGCTTCCACCGGTTGGCCGAGCAAGCCATCGCGGCTATGCCCGAGCAGGTTCAGCGCACTCTGGTTGACCGCACTGATCCGCCCTTCGCCGTCAAACGCCAGCAGCCCCTCGCTGAACAGACCGACGGACTCGGCCTGCAGGTGGAAACGCAGCAACCATTGATTGTCGAAACAGCGCAGGAAGTAGCAGCTCTCGATCATCTTCGCCGACAGATTGACCAGCGCCATGGTGTGAAACTGGCTTTGGCGCGAAACATCTGGGCGCGCCGAGGACACGTCGAGTACCGCCAGCAATTCCCCGTGCGGGTCGAACACCGGGCTCGCCGAGCAGGTCAGCCCGGTATGGCGGCCGCGAAAGTGTTCGTCCTGATGGATGGTTAGCGCCTGACGCTCGACCAGGCAGGTGCCGATGCCGTTGGTGCCTTCGCACGCCTCGCTCCAGTCAGCGCCGAGCCACAGCCCGGCGCGTTCGAAAATCCTGCGTTCGGTCGGCGCGGTGATGCAATTGAGGATCACACCGCGCGCGTCAGTCAGCAGCACCGCATGGCCGGCGCCGGAGAGTTGTTGATGCAGGCTGCTCATTTCCGTACCAGCGATTTGCAACACTTGTTGCAGACGTTCGCGACTCTCCAGCACCCGGCCGTGTTCAAGCACGGTCGGCGCCATGCTCAGGGCCGGGTCGAGGTGATAGTCCTGCAGACACCGTAGCCAGGAGCGGGCGATCGACGGGTCGGCACCGGGGCCGTGCAAATGCGGCTTGCCCTGGGTGGCGGTGAGGACCTGGCGGGCATGGCGACTCAAATGGTTGTCGTGCATTTCTTATTGTTCTCCCCGAAAGGTCTACGCAATCCCTGTAGGAGCTGCCGCAGGCTGCGATCTTTTGATCTTGAAAAACAAAATCAAAAGATCGCAGCCTGCGGCAGCTCCTACGGAGATTGCTGTTGGCTGAGGATCCCTCAGCCAACAGCGCATTGCAATGCTGGCAAGACCGTCCGGTCACGGGCTGTGCCGCAAGCGGTACAAATTGTCACGCGCGCTGTACCGAAACCGTCACAGCGCCACTCCATTCGTCCGAGACAAACCGGCCAAGCCCTTGATTTGCCTGACCTGCACGGCAGTGGCCCGAGCCTTGCTCTACGCTTATACCAAGCGCACTTGCGCGTCTCTCTAATAAGTACAAAGCCAAGGAGAACATCATCATGCGTTACGCTCACCCCGGTACTGACGGCGCCAAGGTCTCGTTCAAGAGCAAGTACGGTAACTACATCGGCGGCGAGTTCGTCGCGCCGGTCAAAGGTCAGTACTTCACCAACACCTCGCCAGTGAACGGCCAGCCAATTGCCGAATTCCCCCGCTCGACCGCCGAAGACATCGACAAGGCGCTGGACGCTGCCCATGCCGCCGCCGATGCGTGGGGCGCCACTTCCGTGCAGGCACGCTCACTGATCCTGCTGAAAATCGCCGACCGCATCGAAGAGAACCTCGAACTGCTGGCGATCACCGAAACCTGGGACAACGGCAAAGCCATCCGCGAGACCCTCAACGCCGACATCCCGCTGGCCGCTGACCACTTCCGCTATTTCGCCGGGTGCCTGCGCGCTCAGGAAGGCAGCGCTGCGGAAATCGACGGCAACACCGTGGCCTATCACATCCATGAACCTTTGGGCGTGGTCGGCCAGATCATCCCGTGGAACTTTCCGCTGCTGATGGCCGCGTGGAAACTCGCGCCAGCGCTGGCCGCCGGTAACTGCGTGGTGCTCAAACCCGCCGAGCAGACTCCGCTGGGCATCTGCGTGCTGATGGAGCTGATCGGCGACCTGCTGCCACCAGGCGTGCTCAATGTCGTGCAAGGCTTCGGCAAAGAGGCCGGCGAAGCACTGGCGACCAGCAAGCGTATCGCCAAGATCGCCTTCACCGGCTCGACCCCGGTCGGCTCGCACATCATGAAATGCGCAGCGGAAAACATCATTCCGTCCACCGTGGAACTGGGCGGCAAATCACCAAACATCTTCTTCGAAGACATCATGCAGGCCGAACCGAGCTTCATCGAAAAAGCCGCCGAAGGTCTGGTGCTAGCGTTCTTCAACCAGGGCGAAGTGTGCACCTGCCCGTCGCGCGCGCTGGTGCAGGAGTCGATCTACGACGAATTCATGCAGGCGGTGATGAAGAAGGTCAGCCAGATCAAACGTGGCGATCCGCTCGACACCGACACCATGGTCGGCGCCCAGGCATCCGAGCAGCAATTCGACAAGATCCTCTCTTATCTGGAAATCGCCAAGGGCGAAGGCGCCGAGCTGCTGACGGGCGGCAAGGTGGAAAAACTCGAAGGCAGCCTGGCCACCGGTTATTACATCCAGCCGACCCTGCTCAAGGGCACCAACAAGATGCGCGTGTTCCAGGAAGAAATCTTCGGCCCGGTGGTGAGCATCACCACCTTCAAGGACGAAGCCGAAGCCCTGGCGATCGCCAACGACACCGAGTTCGGCCTCGGCGCCGGCCTGTGGACTCGCGACATCAACCGCGCCTACCGCATGGGTCGGGCGATCAAGGCTGGCCGCGTGTGGACCAACTGCTACCACCTGTACCCGGCGCACGCCGCGTTTGGTGGTTACAAGAAGTCCGGTGTCGGCCGTGAGACGCACAAGATGATGCTCGACCATTATCAGCAGACCAAGAACCTGTTGGTGAGCTACGACATCAATCCGTTGGGCTTCTTTTAAGCGGACGGGGCGAGGCAGTGATTACTGCATCGCCCCTTCAATAGCTTCGCGAGCAGCTCGCTCCCGCAGAGAATTTGCGTGCGACCACAAGTCCACTGTGGGAGCGGGCTTGCTCGCGAAGGCGGTCTTACCTTCAATATCCAAGTCACTGACAAACCGCTTTCGCGAGCAAGCCCGCTCCCACAGGGGTAATTCGCCACTCCAGCGATCAGGTTGGATAAAAACAATAAAAACAGGTAACTGCTTATGCCAAGCGATCATGCAAACCCGCAACCGGCAACTTCCTCCGTCGACTTCGAAAAAGTCGGCACCGACTACTTTCAACAACGCGAACTGAAAAAAGGTGCCGCCGGCTGGGTCCTGCTGGTGGGCCTGGGCGTTGCTTACGTGATTTCCGGCGACTACGCCGGCTGGAACTTCGGCCTCGCCCAGGGTGGCTGGGGCGGCATGTTTCTCGCCACGCTGCTGATGGCGACCATGTACCTGTGCATGTGCTTTTCCCTGGCCGAACTGTCGTCGATGATTCCCACCGCCGGCGGCGGCTACGGTTTCGCCCGCAGTGCGTTCGGGCCGTGGGGCGGGTTTCTCACCGGCACGGCGATCCTTATCGAATACGCCATCGCCCCCGCTGCCATCGCGGTGTTCATCGGTGCGTACTGCGAGTCGCTGTTCGGCATTGGCGGCTGGATGATTTACCTGGCCTTCTACATCATCTTCATCGCCATCCATATTTTCGGCGTCGGCGAAGCGCTCAAGCTGATGTTCATCATCACCGCCGTCGCCGCGCTTGCGCTGGGCGTGTTTCTGGTGGCGATGGTGCCGCACTTCGACGTCGCCAACCTGCTCGACATCCCGGTGACCACTGCGGTCGGCGCCAGCCCGTTTCTGCCGTTCGGCTATGTCGGCGTATGGGCGGCGATACCCTATGCGATCTGGTTTTTCCTCGCCGTCGAAGGCGTGCCGCTGGCCGCCGAAGAAACCAAAAACCCCAAGCGCGATCTGCCGCGCGGGCTGATCGGGGCGATGCTGGTGCTGCTGATGTTCGCCCTGTTGATTCTGATCGTCGGCCCCGGCGGCGCCGGCGCCAATTCGCTGCTGACCTCAGGTAACCCGCTGGTCGAAGCACTGAGCAAGGCCTATGGCGGTTCGACCTGGATGGGCAGCTTCGTCAATCTCGTCGGTCTGGCCGGGCTGATCGCCAGTTTCTTCTCGATCATCTACGCCTACTCGCGGCAGATCTTCGCGTTGTCGCGGGCCGGTTACCTGCCGCGCAAACTGTCGCAGACCAACAAAAGCAAGGCGCCGGTGCTCGCGCTGGTGATTCCCGGGATTATCGGCTTCGGACTGTCGTTGACCGGCCAGGGCGACCTGCTGATTCTGGTCGCGGTATTCGGCGCTACCATTTCCTATGTGCTGATGATGGCCGCGCACATCACCCTGCGCATCCGCCGCCCCAAAATGGACCGGCCGTACCGCACGCCGGGCGGCATTTTCACTTCTGGCGTGGCGCTGGTGCTGGCTTGCATTGCCGTGGTGGCGGGCTTCCTCGTCGATCCACGGGTGGTGACTGGGGCCGCCATCATCTATGGAGTGTTAATTGCTTACTTTGCTTTCTACAGTCGGCATCACTTGGTAGCAGGCACGCCGGAAGAAGAATTCGCGGCGATTCAGAAAGCTGAACAAGCCTTGCACTGATTGTCGAAAACCACGGCGCAGAGCTGTTCTGCGCCGTCACGGAGAACGCTGAATGGCCAGTTTTGCTCACACGGTCGGCGCGCAGACTTACCGCTTCGACAGCCTCAAAGACGTCATGGCCAAGGCCAGTCCGGCACGCTCGGGAGACTTTCTTGCCGAAATCGCCGCGCTCAACGACGGCGAACGGGTGGCCGCGCAAATGGCCCTGGCGGACATCCCGCTCACCCACTTCCTGCAGGAAGCGCTGATTCCTTACGAAGCCGATGAAGTCACCCGGCTGATCATCGACACCCACGACAAGCAGGCCTTCGCCGTGGTCAGCCACCTCACCGTCGGTGGCTTTCGTGACTGGCTGCTCAGCGACGCCGCCGACGAAACCAGCCTGCGCCTGCTGGCCCCCGGTCTGACCCCGGAAATGGTCGCCGCCGTGTCGAAGATCATGCGCGTGCAGGATCTGGTGCTGGTCGCGCAGAAAATCCGCGTGGTGACGAAATTTCGCGGCACCCTCGGGTTGCGCGGACGCCTGTCGACCCGCCTGCAACCCAACCACCCGACCGACGAGCCGTCCGGGATCGCCGCGAGCATTCTCGACGGCCTGCTCTACGGCAACGGCGACGCGATGATCGGCATCAACCCGGCCACCGACAGCATCGCCTCGATCTGCGCCATGCTGGAGATGCTCGACGCGATCATCCAGCGCTACGACATTCCGACCCAGGCTTGCGTGCTGACTCACGTCACCACCTCGATCGAGGCGATCAACCGTGGCGTGCCGCTGGATCTGGTGTTCCAGTCGATTGCTGGCACCGAGGCAGCCAATGCCAGTTTCGGCATCAACCTCAATGTCTTGCAGGAAGGTTACGACGCCGGGCTCAGCCTCAAGCGCGGCACTCTCGGCCAGAACCTGATGTATTTCGAAACCGGTCAGGGCAGCGCGCTGTCGGCCAACGCCCACCACGGCGTTGATCAGCAAACCTGCGAGACAAGGGCCTACGCTGTAGCGCGCCATTTCAAGCCGTTTCTGGTGAACACGGTTGTAGGATTCATCGGCCCGGAATACCTCTACAACGGCAAGCAGATCATCCGCGCCGGCCTCGAAGACCATTTTTGCGGCAAGTTGCTTGGCGTGCCGATGGGTTGTGACATCTGCTACACCAATCACGCCGAAGCCGACCAGGACGACATGGACACCCTGCTGACGCTCTTGGGTGTGGCCGGGATCAACTTCATCATGGGTATCCCCGGCTCCGATGACATCATGCTCAACTACCAGACCACCTCGTTCCACGACGCCCTCTACGCCCGGCAGACCCTGGGCCTGAAACCGGCGCCGGAGTTCGAACAATGGCTGGCCAACATGGGCATTTTCACCCAGGCGGACGGCAAGGTTCGCTTCGGCAACAACCTGCCGCCGGCCTTCCGCCAGGCCCTGGCGCACTTGGGATGAGTCTTATGGAAAAACCACCGGTCGATTCGCAAAACCCGTGGCTGCAATTGCGCCGCCTGACCCCGGCGCGTATTGCTCTGGGCCGCACTGGCACCAGCCTGCCGACCAGCGCTCAGCTGGATTTCCAGTTCGCCCATGCGCAGGCGCGCGATGCGGTGCACCTGCCGTTCGATCATGCCGGGCTCAGCGCACAGTTGCAGGACGAAGGGCGCGAAAGCTTGCTGCTGCACAGTGCGGCGCCGGATCGCCACACCTATCTGCAACGCCCGGACCTGGGCCGCAGGCTCAGCGACGAGTCGGCGCAAACCTTGCGCGATTACGCCAGCGCCCATCCGGGCGGCGTCGATCTGGCGATTGTCGTCGCGGACGGCTTGTCGGCCCTGGCTGTGCATCGACATACCTTGCCGTTTCTCAAGCGCCTGGAAGAACAGATGAGCGACGACGGCTGGTCGCTCGCGCCCGTGCTGCTGGTGGAACAGGGCCGCGTCGCCATCGGTGACGAAATCGGCCAGTTACTCGGCGCGAAAATGCTGGTGATGCTGATCGGCGAGCGGCCGGGCCTGAGTTCGCCGGACAGCCTCGGGCTGTATTTCACCTACGCGCCCAAGGTTGGCCTGACCGACGCGTATCGCAACTGCATTTCCAATGTTCGGCTTGAAGGTTTGAGCTACGGCATGGCGGCGCATCGCTTGCTGTACCTGATGCGCGAGGCCGGTCGGCGGCAGCTGTCAGGTGTCAATTTGAAGGACGAAGCCCAGCTTCACACGTTGGAGACGGACGACGCTGTCGACATGAAAGGTAATTTCCTACTCGATCCGCCCCCAGCCTGAACCGTTTCCGCATTGCCTTTGCAAGCGGGTTTCAGGCAGGATCGACGCACGGCCGCCCGGGTTTCCCATCGCCGTCAGAGCAGTTGAAGACAGCCACTTGAAGACGAGACCTATCATGCGGATTATTCAAGCGACCCTCGAACATCTGGATTTGCTGACTCCTTTGTTCGTCAAATATCGCGAGTTCTACGGCTCCCTGCCCTACCCGGATTCCTCCCGCGCGTTCCTTGAAAAACGCCTGCGCCGCAAAGAATCGGTGATCTATCTGGCGCTGGCCGACGATGACGACAAGAAACTCATGGGTTTCTGTCAGCTGTATCCGAGCTTCTCTTCGCTGTCGCTCAAACGTGTGTGGATTCTCAACGATATCTACGTCGCCGAAGACGCGCGCCGGCAATTGGTGGCCGACAATCTGATCCGCACCGCGAAGAAAATGGCCAAGGAAACCCAGGCCGTGCGCATGCGCGTATCGACCAGCGCGAACAACGAAGTGGCGCAGAAAACCTACGAATCGATCGGCTTCAAGGAAGACACCGAGTTCAAGAACTACGTACTGCCAATCAGCGACGAGCTCTGACTCCGAAAGCGTCAGTGATGAGGGAGTTCGCTCCCTCGCCACGGCCAACCGCTGCCTGAAAATTGCTCACTTCGCGACACTCGCCGCTACAAAACCGGCGCGCTTTTCAGCGGTCAGACCGTATAATCCCGATCTTTCCGGCTTGTAAGAAAAACTACACCCCGCTGTAGGCTTACACGAAGTCATCCGCACAGGCCTGCCGAGTCGGGCCGTCATACAGGTGCCCCCATGGATTTCAACCCGCTCGACCTTATCCTGCATCTCGACGTCTACCTCGATTTGCTGGTGAACAACTATGGGCCATGGATCTACGCCATCCTGTTTCTGGTGATCTTCTGTGAAACCGGGCTGGTGGTGATGCCGTTCCTGCCGGGCGATTCGCTGCTGTTTATCGCCGGCGCGGTGGCCGCGGGCGGTGGCATGGATCCGGTGTTGCTTGGCGGTCTGCTGATGCTGGCGGCGATCATGGGCGATAGCACCAACTACGTGATCGGACGCACGGCCGGGGAGAAGCTGTTCAGCAACCCCAACTCGAAAATCTTCCGTCGCGACTACCTGCAAAAAACCCACGATTTCTACGACAAGCACGGCGGCAAGACCGTGACCATGGCGCGTTTCCTGCCGATCATCCGCACGTTCGCGCCGTTCGTCGCCGGTGTGGCGCGGATGCCGTACCCGCGTTTTTTCGGTTTCAGCGTGCTCGGCACGATCCTCTGGGTCGGCGGTCTGGTCACTCTGGGTTACTTCTTCGGCAACGTGCCGTTCATCAAGAAAAACCTCTCGCTGCTGGTGGTGGCAATCATCCTGCTGTCGCTGGTGCCGATGATCATCGGTGTAGTGCGCAGCCGTTTCGGCGGCACCAAAGTGCAATCGCACTGATCCGATGTGGTCACTGAGCGCCTGGCGTCGCCGGCGCCTCCTGGCCAGGCACCCGATTGCCGACGATCTGTGGCAACGGGTGCGCCATCAACTCTCCTTCCTTGACGGCATCAGCGCCGCTGAGGATCAGTGGTTGCGCGAAGCCTGCGTGCTGTTTCTCGAAGACAAGCACCTGACCGCCCTGCCCGGCGTCGAACTGCATCAGGAGCAGCGCCTGCTGCTCGCCGCCCAGGCGCAGTTGCCGCTGCTGCATCTCGGTGACCTGAACTGGTATCAGGGCTTTCACGAGATCGTCCTGTATCCCGACGACTTCCTCAGCCCGCAACGCCATCGCGATGCCAGCGGCGTCGAGCATGAGTGGGACGGCGAACACAGCGGTGAAGCCTGGCAGCAGGGGCCGGTGATTCTCGCCTGGCCCGGCGTGCTGGCAAGCGGTGGCTGGGAGGGCTACAACCTGGTGATTCACGAGTTGGCGCACAAGCTCGACATGCTCAACGGCGACGCCAACGGCCTGCCGCCGCTGCACGCCGACATGCGCGTCAGCGATTGGGCCGCAGTGATGCAGGCCGCCTACGACGACCTCAACCGACAGCTCGACCATGATTGCGACGCCGAAACCGCTATCGATCCATACGCTGCGGAGAACCCGGCGGAGTTCTTCGCGGTGACCAGCGAATACTTCTTCAGCGCCCCGGATCTGCTTCACGAGGCTTATCCACAGGTCTACTTGCAACTGCAGCATTTCTACCGGCAGGATCCGTTGGGCAGACTGCGGCAACTTCAGGCCACAGACCCGGTCTATCAGGCGCACGACTAAGCTCTGCACGACTTCTGGTACGTGGCGTCGGCGTAGGAATGTGCCTATAATCGCCGCCACTTTTTGGTCAATCCGGCCAAGTGTTTTTGGTCAACTACGGGGGCAACGCCCAATGAGCTACAGCAAGATTCCGGCTGGCAAAGACCTGCCGAACGACATCTACGTCGCGATCGAGATCCCGGCCAACCACGCGCCGATCAAATACGAAATCGACAAAGACAGCGATTGCCTGTTCGTTGACCGTTTCATGGCCACCCCAATGTTCTACCCGGCCAACTACGGTTACATCCCGAACACCCTGGCCGACGACGGTGACCCCCTCGACGTGCTGGTCGTGACCCCTTATCCGGTTGCCCCAGGTTCGGTGATCCGTGCCCGTCCGGTCGGCATCCTGAACATGACCGACGACGGCGGCGGCGATGCCAAAGTCATTGCAGTGCCACACGACAAGCTGTCGCAGCTGTACGTCGACGTGAAGGAATACACCGACCTGCCGCCACTGCTGATCCAGCAGATCGAGCACTTCTTCGCGAACTACAAGGATCTCGAAAAAGGCAAATGGGTCAAGATCGAAGGCTGGGCTGGCGCAGACGCCGCTCGCGAAGCGATCACCAAGTCGGTTGCCGCCTACAAGGGCTAAGCAATTGCGCCTCGCGTGAAGCTTGAAAAAAAACCCCGGCCATCCGGGGTTTTTTGTGTCTGCACGCTTCAGTTAAACGAAGCGTTTAAATTCCTACATGCAGTTTTAATCTGTTTAATTTCCCACAAGCGCGTCTTACATCCCGTCGCAAAATACAGGCTTTTTTTGAACGCCCGGTTTATTCAAACCGCTCTAGTGCGGCCGTAGACTCCGTGTTTATGAGAAAGAACACTAGCGGTCCACGATTCAAGGCACTCCTGGAAGCAGCGAACATCAGCACCACAGATTTCGCAAGGTTCTGGGGCACGGAAGCCCAAAACGTTCATAACTGGTACACCCGGGGCGTCCCGGCGTATCGCATGGAAGAAGTCTCACGCCTGTTGTCGGTCAATAGTGAATGGCTGAAAACCGGGGAAGGCGTCAAGGAGGTCCCGCGCCTGCACCCACCCGCCAGCAATGGCGACACGTTCGATGCCCAGGCCATCTGCGGCGTCTATACCGTCATCAACCCCAGCGACATCGACCTGGCTTTTTTCAAGGAAACCCCGATCGCCAACGGCGACGGCAAAACCCATGTCATCCTCGACCCTGACCAATCCCTGCGTCTGCCCCGCGCGCACCTCGATCAACTCGACATCCAGCACAGCAATGCCATTTGCGCGCACATGATAGGCAACAGCATGGCCGAACGCATCGAAGACGGCTCAATCGTCGCCATCGACCGCGGTCTGACCCAGGTCGTTGACGGTGAAATCTACGCCATCGAACACGACGGCATGCTGCGCATCAAATACCTGCACCGCATGCCCGGCAACGGCTTGCGCATGCGTAGCCACAACAGCGCCGAATACCCCGACGAAGTTTTCCGCCCGGCGCAGATCGAGGAGCAGCGGATCCACATACTTGGCTGGGTGTTCTGGTGGTCGACACTGGGCAAGCGCAGGCCGGTGGTGCCGTTTTTATGATTGATTCGAACCTGTGGGAGCGAGCCTGCTCGTGAAGAGGCCCTGATAACCGGTACAAATTCATAGCTTGTACCGCTTCACAGGCTCTAAACCGCACTTGAGGCTGGGAATCCAACGCAAAACTCAGTATCCTGCGCCCCACATTCGCGCATCGACCCGCCCAGCGGCTCGAGTGACGCCCGACACGGCAGACCAACGTCTGACCAAGTCCCACAGCCGGACGCAGATCCGGATGTACGTTTTGAAGGCTGGCGCGGTTTACCAAAAATAAACCAAGCCAGTCCCCGAGAAGCCGGCCACAAGCCGGCTTTTTAATGTCTGCAAAAAGGTCAGGCCTCGCGCAAAGGAATCGAACAAGCCGGGGCCTGCAGTTCTGAAGCGTTTCACAAGGAAGCTAAAACGTGCGATTCCCCCCTCGTTTCACAATGCTCGGACCAGTCATTCTGATCGCCGCGATGAGTTCTCAACTCTGCGGCTGCGTAGGCGCAATCGTGGCTTTGCCTGAGAAAACCACGCACAGAACGGATGAGTACAAAGTTCTAAGCGCTCGCTCGATCCCTCCAGCGGTCACCCGAACCGTTCAATCAACGCCCCAACGTGAGTGGTGTGGCATCACGGTTTGGGCGCTGATCATTCCTGTGCCGTTGAAGTTGCCTGTGTGCTCGTCGTACTCCGAGCAGTCCTTCGGACGTGACGGGTCTGGCAATGAAATCGCTTTGCTCTATTCAAAACAAACAGTGCCATCGCCGTTCTACGCCTGCGGCCCGTTCATGGTGCTGGGACCGATTGTTCACGGTTATCAGGGCAATGCGCTTTGTGGCGTTTTTCCAAACTAGCCGTCGCTCACGGATAACTAAACGACTTCACCAGCGTCAGCTCACCCACCGCCCGCATCGGCACCACAAACGTCTCCATCTTCTCGCTCGGCGTGCCTTCCTCGGTAATGACCGTCACCTGCGCCGTGGTCAGCGCCTGCACCGCTTCATCCCCACCCTCGTCATCCCCGCGATAGCCGCCGCCGTAATAGTTCACATAGACCAGATACTGCCCTTTGAGCGGCGCGGGCATGGCGGCGATTTCCGGGCCGTAGCCGGTGGTGACGTCGACATCGAGGGCGGCGCCGTTGGGTGCGACGCGGTTGCCGTACCAGATGTGGGCGCCATCGGGGGTGATCAGGTGCAGGTCGAGGTCGGTGCCGTCGCTGTCCCAGGCCAGCAGCACGCGCAATTTGGCCGGGGTGGCGCCGCCGCGGGCATTGAGGAACTGCGTGCGGTGGCGTTGCTGGCCGTCGGCGCTGCGCACTTCGACGCTGTTGCTGCCGTTGGGGAAGGAGAACGGCCGATCGAAGCCGCCGGCGGGATCGATTTTCAGCGGCATGCTGACGCCGTTGACGATCAGACGTCCGGGTTCGTTGTTCTTCGGCACGGTTTTAATCTGGCCACTGATTCTGGCGGTATTGGCCTGACCAACCGGCGTGTTGACCGACGAGGCTGGATAGTTGACGGTCTGGCGAAAGCTCTCGCCCTCGCCTTGCGGGGCGCCGCTGCGCCAGCCGCCGACCGGGGTGTCGAGTTTGACGCCGTCAGCGGCGTGGGCCAGCGGCAATAAATTGAAGGCACAGAGCAGCAGCAAGACCTGTGGATAACGAAGTGTCATGGTCATTCCAGCAAAAGGTGACGGGCGAGCCCTTCGATGTAGGTTTCATCCTGGCCGTTGGGGTGTGCTTCGAAGGCCAGGTGCAGATATTCGTGGGTCAAATCGAGGCGATCCTGCAGGGTCAGCACGCCCCGCACGTAAATGCGTTGGCGTTCGCGGTCGACGAAGGGCCGGCCGAAGGCGAGTTTGCATACGGCGAACGTGCTGACTTCGTTGTAGCCGTTTTCGCTTTCGAGCCTCGGACGCCAGCCGCGTCGCTGTTTTTGCAGCCAGTCGTGCGCGGCGGACAATGCTTCGCAGGAGGCGACCGGGTTGTCCCAGCGGCTGAGGCTGGCGCGTGGGTAGGCGTGCAGCAGAATCGCGTCGTAACGCTGGCCGGCGTTGGCTTGCTCGACGGCTTGCTGCCAGGCGAGTTTGTCCGGGCCGGGCTGCTCGGAGTGATAGGTGACCGTGCTGCCGGCCAGCACCAGATCGGCTGTCCACGCCGCAATGTTGCGCGATTCGGCTGAAGCCGGGCGCGGGGCGACGCGCTGGCGACTACTGCTGTCGTCGATGCTCAGGCAGTCGCCATTGCGCGTGGCGTTTTGCAGCAGATAAGTGCGGATCGCTACGGCCAGCGCTTTGGCGGCTTCGGCAGGTTGCGGTTTGGCTTCGCGCTCAAGGACGCGGGCGACATATTCTTCGCGATCAAGTCTTGCGACGAGTTTGTCGTCGAGCAGAAACAGTTCGCCGTCGCTGTGGATATCCAGCGCATTGCCGTTGGCGAACTCGACGCGGTAGTCGCCGCGCAATGGCCCTGACGTGGCAACACGATCCCCGGCCAGAACCTTGGAAACCGGATATTTCGAAAACAGCCCGACTTCCACACAACGCCCCGCGTCCGCTGGCCAAGCCGTCGGCAACACGCTGGCCAGCGCCTGACCGTAATGACGCAGAACCATTTGACTGGTACCGCGTCCACCCGCCCAGATCGGTGCGCCGTCGGCGGTCCAACCGGCGAATCCGCCTTGCCGCGATTGTGCATCCTGATCGCCGAGCCAGCTCCAGGTTTTCACCCGTAGACGCCCGCCCAGTTGGCCGACGACATTGCCGTCCGCCGCGTTCAGCACGACATCAAGTAATACGCGACGCATTTGATCCTGCGCTGGCAGCAACGCCAGAACGCCCAATAACTCAGCAACCGAAACCCTTGTTGCCGGCTGCACGGCTGGCAAATCCAGCAACCACGACGGCGCCTGCCGCGCCTGCCAATACGCTCGCCAATCCGTCGCAGCAATGCCCAACCGCGTCGGTTCGAAATACAGACCGCAGGATTTCACCAAGGCCTGATCACGCTCGATCCTGCCGCCCGCCGAGCAGCAATAAACTTCTTCTTTGGATTGCCCGCGACATTCATAAGCCGGTTCCCGTGCACCGGTATCCACCAGCCACGCGTAGACGAACAACTTCCACAGACTGCCCAGCGGCGCATCCAGCGACGCTGGCAACGGTTCGCGCTTGATGAGTTGCGTCTGACTCAACGACAACAACTCGCCCTGATAGGCCACGCGCAGCGGCTCGTCCTGCGCTGTCGCCAGCGCAGGCATCACACACATCAACAGCCACAGCAGCGGCCGGCGCATGTCAGTTGACCGTGACCTGACCGAGGGCGGCTTTCGCTTCCTGGGCCTGATGCTGCGGCGCATAGACTTGTTTGAAGCGCACCGGCGGGAGGCTGAACTGGCCTTTCTGCGAGAAGCGCACCAGATGGCGCAGGCGTAACTCGCCGCTCAGCGCATCGACCGGCACCGCGTAAGCCAGTTGCCCCGGTTCGAACCTGGCTTTCTCCAGCGCGGTCGGTTCGGTGCCATCCTTGCCTTGCAACTTGATGCCCCACGTTGTGCGTTCGACGTCCGCACCCGGTGGCAGCGGCACTTCGAGCATGCCGTAGCGCAGCGGTTTCGGTGCCTTGCTGGTGAGGATCACCTCGTCCAGGTACAAGCTGTCGCTGGACAGCGGTTTCGTGCCGACCGGCTCGAGTTTGAAGGTGAACGCTTCGTCGCCCGGCACCAGACGCGACAGGCGCCGGGTGACGGTCACGGCCATCGGATCGACCTGCGGCTGTTGCGTCTGAAAGCTCAGCGCCGCACGTAGCGGCCGCTCTTGCGTGCCGGACACGCTCAGCACGCTCGGCACCGGCGTCGCGCCTTGCCATGTCCAGTACATCTCGCCGCTGGCCCCGTAGTTTTTCTTCCAGCCCTCACCCGGCATCAGCGCGATGGTCGGCGAAGCCTGAGCGATGCTGCGTTGCAGCCAGGTCAGCGCCAATGCACGTTCCAGTGTCGATTGCTGCGGCAACAGACGTTGCAACAACGCCGTCGCACGGGCCTGATCGAACGGTTGCAGCGACAGACTCAACGCTTCGACAAATGGCTGCGAACTGACCGCCAGACGTTGTTGCGCTGCGCCCAGTTGGCGATTGAACGCCTCCGGCAAAGCGACTTTCGACTGCGCGGCCAACGATGCGCCGAGCACCCGCGCCGCTGCCAGACCCAGCGCCGAATCCGGATCGCTCATCACCAGACTGTCCTGGCCATCATCGAGCAAGGTTTCGGCGCTGCCCTCACCGGCCTTGGCCAGATCGTCGAGCAGACCGCTGAGCAGCGTGTTCACTGGCAGCTGCATCTGTTTGGCGAACGAGAGAATCAGCGCCCGTTGCAGCAATGGCGTATTCGGCGCTTGCTTGGCGTACACCTCGAGTACGCGCTGCCAGTGCTCCGGCGGCAGGGTCAGATCGAGTACGCGGCTGGCATTCCAGTCGGCGTAATAGGCATAGGCGGTAAGGAATGCATCCGGCTCGCCGTCGTAGCCCCACCAGGTGAAGCTCGCCGATGGCCCGGCCATCTGCACCAGCCGCAGGCGGCTGTTCTGCATGATCAGGCGCAAGCGATCACGTATCTGTGGATTCGAGGCCAGCGATGGATAAGCGATGCTCAACGGCAACAAGCGACTGGCGGTCTGCTCGACGCCGCCGTACGGGTAGCTGAGCAGATCATCGAGGGCCGAACGGAACAGCGCTTGCGGACTGTCATCCAGACGCAGGCGAATATCCGTGGCATCCGCCGGCAAAGTCAAAGGCGTATCGCCGGTGACGACATCAAGGCTTTGTGTCTGAGTGACCTGCCAGCCTTCGCCGGTTGCACTCAAGCGCACAGCCAGGGCATCGGCAACTTTGCCGTCCTGCACCAGCTCCGCTGTCCACTCGCCAGAGGCCAGGGCAAACGCCGGTAGCGGCAAGTAATTGATGCCGCTGTTCAGGGTCACCGGCAGACGTTGTTCGGTGCCGGCATAGTGAGTCACCAGTTCAGCCTTGACCGGTTTCTGAGCCTGACTGAACGCAAACACGCCCAGTTGCGGCTGATCGCCCTTGCGGAATTTGCTCGGCCCGCTCCACTTCAAGTACAGCGGTTTTTCCGAACGGACGAACTGCTTTTTCTGCCCGACCTGGCCATCATCGGCAATCGCTCGCGCGGTGATCCGCCACCGGGTCAGCGAGTCCGGCATCTTGAAGGTGAAACGGGTTTTGCCGTCTGCGCCGGTCAACAGCTCTGGCTGCCATGCGGCGGTGTCGACGTCCTCCCGGCGCGGACGCTCGAGCACTTTAACGCCGCGCTCGCTGCGGTTGGCCTTGCCCGGCGCACCCGGGCTGCCCGGCAATGCCACGTCATAACTGATGAACGACAGGCTGGCGCTGGTACGCACATTGTTGCGCCGTGGGTGATAGAAGAACTGATCGATAGTCGGCGCGACTTCCGGCTGCAACGCGTAGACCATTTCGTCGACCACGCTGACCGTCAGATGCGCCGGAACCGCTTTGCCGGCGAACTGCGTGGTCAGGTCGACCGTGACCGTATCGCCCGGCAGGTAGACCGCTTTGTCGGTGCTGATTGCCACGTCGATCTGCGGCGCGACCACTTTGATCCCGGCGTTCTGGAAACTGTACTGACCGCCCTTGGTGTAGAGCACGGAGAAGGTCAGGTTCGGCGCGAAGTTATCCTTCACCGCAATGCGCGCGCGGTATTGGGTGTCGCTGAGTTTTTCCAGCTTCAGCCAATCGCCGCCCTTGGCCAGCAGCGCGGTCGCTTCGACCTTGTCGCGCTCCAGCGACAGCAGCGCATCGCTGACCGGCTCGGGGAAAGTGATCAGCGCCAGCGCTTCTTCGCCCGCCTTGTACTCTGGCTTGTCGAGGACGATTTCCACCGTGCCCGGCACCGCTTTCACACCGTCGCCAGTGACCGAATGGCCGGTGGCGCCAAGGACGCGACCGTGTTGATCCTTGAGCGTCAGGTTGTAGGTGCCCGGGCGTTCGAAGGCGAGGCTGAAGCCTTTATCCGTCGCGGCGAGTTTGCCTTCGCTGGTGCTCTGATCTTCCAGGCGCACCCAGGCGTAGCTGCTCGGCGTCACGGCTTTGCTTTGTTCGCTGCCACCCTCATTCGCGTAGCTGAAGGCAACCTTGTCACCGACCGCGCTGAAACGTTGCGGCGCGCTCAAGCGGAAACTCGCGGCGCCACGGTCGATGAGGATTTCCTTGGTGGTCTTGACGCGATACGCCGCGCCGTCGCTGGCGAACACGGTGAGCATGTAGCGGCTCGGTTTATCGGCGGCTGGCAGATCCAGGGTCGCGTTGCCTTTGCTGTCGGTGGTCAATTCGGTGCTGGTCAGCTCCACCGGGAATTGCCCGAGGTATTGCAGCTCGTTGTCGACCATCGACAGTTGCTGGGCGCGCAGGCTCAGGCTCAATTTGGCGTTGGCCACCGGCTTGCCGTCCGGGTAGAGCAACACCAGACTGCCTTTGACCGGCTCGCCAGTGCGGTAGTCCTGCCTGGCCAGATTCAGCGAGATTTCGAAGTGCGGCTTTATGTACTCCGCCACACGGAAAGCACTGCTGTAAGCCTGATTCTTGTAGTTGAAGCGGATTTCGTAACCACCGGCCACGGCGTTATCCGGCAATTGGAAACGGCCCTGGGTACCTGCTTTCGAATCAAGCTTCAGATCGAGGGTTTGCAGTTCGGTCCCCGTGGCATCAAGCACGCTGACACTGACATCCGCCGCGCCCGGCAGCACCGAATCCCGCGCGCTCTTGAACTCGCGACCAACGATCTTCAGCGACACCCAATCGCCCGGGCGATACAGCGGCCGGTCGGTGAAGGCATAGAGTTTGGTGTCGTAGATTTCACTGTCGTAGTAGAAGTTTTCCGAGACGAATACGCCGCCTTCTTCGTCCTCGCCGATGACGAACGAGCGCTCCGGGCTGACGTGTTTCAGACGCAGCAGACCGTCGGCATCGGTAGCACCGCTGCTCATCACGCCGAGTCCGTCGGTCCACAGCACATTGACCTTGGGCACCGAACTGCCTTCGTGTTTGCGCGCGGCCCAGACCAGCAATTCGTCACCGGAAATCTTGCTCACCGCAACGGTGTTGGAGACGAAAACCATCGTGGTCGCGCGGTACTTGCCGATCAATGCTTCGACCAGATACAGCCCCGGCTTCAGGTTACCCAGCGGAATGTAAACGTTGCCCGGCGCGACACTGACAAAGTCGCTGGACGAGCCGGCCAGATTGACCCCGGCGGGCGGCTGGATCGGCTTGGCCTGCCACAGCGGATAACGGAACTGGCTAACCACCGGCAGACCCGGAATCAAGGCGAATTGTGGCTGCGCGTCGTACGGCGTCGGCGCGACCATGGCATCGCCCATTTTCAGCTCCGGCACTTCTTCGGTGACCTGCTTGCGCGATTCGTAAGAGAACGCACGCTGCATCACTCGCCGGGATTTTCGATACCAGTTGTCCCACAGATACGCGAGAGTGTTGGACAGCCCTTCGCCCTTGAACTGGCCGTCACTGACGACGCGGTGCAGGTTCTTCTGGCGCTTGAGGAAATCCAGTGGCTTGTCGATACGGTACACGCGAATGTCGGCGCCACCGTACGGCTCCATACGAAAGCGCCGGTAATCACGGCCCGGGGCTTCGAGGCGGACCATCGCCGGCTCGTCGCTGGCAAAACTGCTGTCGGCGAGCAGGAAGAAACTCTCACCGGCCACCGGCGTGTAATTGCTCGGTTCCACCGAATCTTCGGCGTTAACGCAGGTAAACGACAGCAACAACGCCAACAACAAAGAAATTCGCGAACAGATACGCAACATGCGAGCACCGGTCATTGGGAGAGAAAGTTCAGTCGATAGACGCCGATGAAGTTGGGGTTGGCTGCGTCGGGTATCCATCGGGTGTCCTTCCATGTCATGAGTTGCTGCAGGCTTGCCGAACGCATGCCGTTGTCAGTGGGGGTGGTGGTGCCGGTGTGATAGGCGATGTAGCGGCCCATCCAGATCATCAGGTGCTGGTCGTCGCCCTGATCGAAAAACATCAGATCACCGGGCCGCGCCTGCGATACATCGCGGCCGACCAGATGACTGTTGAACTGAATCAGTTTGATCGCGTTGACGTACGGCCCGACCTTGCCGCCGCCCTGCTGCCACTGTTGCGCAAGCTTGCGTTGCGCGTCGCTGAGCGCCAGCTCCGGCGGCAGATAGCGATTGGACAGGCCATTGCTTCGCAGCCATTTGTCGTCGTGGACTTTCAACGCTTCGTTGGCGGCAAAGCGCACCAGCCCGGCGCAATCCTGCTGATACCAGCGCGGGCTCGGGCCTTGGCTGAGCTGCTCTTGAGCGATGCGCACGAACCAGGCGCGGAATACCTGGGATTGCGCCGGATCGAGCGCTGGCGCTTCAACCGCACGGGCACCTGCGCTGAGCAACAGCGCGAGCAGGCCGAGGCTGCGGATCAGTGCGCTCACAGCGCTTTCCATTCCAGCGGCAGCCATTGCCAGTGGCCATCCGGCTCGCTGCCTTCGGGCAGGGTCAGGGCATATTTGCCGTAGCCACCGAGGGTGCGCAGTTTCGGCATCAGGTAGGTTTGCGCAGCGTTGTAGAACACCGGCTCCATATCCTGCGGCAGGCTGTCGAGGGTCTCGCGCTGCATCAGTTGCGCCATCGCATCCGGGCCGAAGTAGATCGGCATCAGCACGTCGTGCGGCAACACGTCGGCCATTGGCGGGAAGCGCTTGTCGAGGGTGCCGAGGGCTTTGTCGACGAGTTTGTCGTCGAGGGAAAACAGCAGCGTCGAGCCGTGACGGGCGAGGCTGACTTTCATGTACGCCTTGCCGGATATCGCCTCCGGGTTTTCGGCGGTCTTCGCCGCGTACGGCCCGAAACTGGAACTGACCTGACGCTGCCAGAGGTGGCTCTGGCCTTCCTGCTTGTCGATCACCGGGAATACGCTTTCAGCGACGTTGGCTTCGAACGCCCCGACCATCGAGCCGAATAACTTGCCCAGATCAGCGTCGAGTTTGCTGCTGTCCTCGTCTTTGAGGCTGGCGACCAGCAATGGCGTGTACAGCCGAGAATCGGCGTACCAGCACAGGCCCGCCGCACCGGCGACGTGTTCGGTGAGGGTCTGCGCCACTGCTTCTTCAGCGCCGAGCTTGATCAATATCGGTTTTTGCGGTTCGGCCGCCACCGGCAGGGTCACACAAGCGCTCGCCCCCAGGGGCATCGCCTGCCAGACCGGTTTGAAATCGAAGTCCGGCTGGTTTTCCAGCTCGTCCATGGTCAGATAGCTGTGCCAGCCCTTGTCGTCCATGTCGAAACGCAGCCCGGCAAAATTCGGGATGAAGCGCTGATAGCCCATGGCGAGGACGCTGGAATTGACCGATAGGCGCTGTTTGGTTTCCGCAGCTTTCGCCGGTAGGCCGAACGCTTCTGGAAACAGTTTTTCGCCATTGAGCAATGCCGCCAGCGCTTGCGCGGAGACGCGGCCCGACTCTTCCGGGACGCCGCTCTCCGGGTCGTAGTACTTCGCCGGATTGGACAACACCACCAGCTTGTCGCCGCGCGACGCGAACAGCAGCGATTTGCTGGCGTTGTAGCTGAGCTGATACAGCGGGATCTCATCACTGCCGACCTTGAGATTGCCGAAGACGCTGAGCTGGGTGTCATCCAGCGCAACTTTCGCCAGTGGCTCGAGCAGTTTCGCCAGCCCGCCGCGATCCATCACCAGCAGGAAATCCTTTAAGCGGCCATCGGCGCCTCGCCACAGCGCCACATCCGCCGGTTGATCAAAAAGCTGTTCGATCAAGCTGTCCTGCAACTTCAGGTCATGCTCGTAGATAATCCGGCGCAGGCTGCCGATCAAGCCGAGGCGGTCGGCGTGGGTTTCGTAATAGAAGACGAAATCCTCGGTGAGCGTGGCCTTGAGGAACGGCACCGTCAGCAGGTCCTTGGGCAACTGGCTGAGCGATCGGGTTTCGAGCAAGGCGTCCGGTCTGCCAAGGCCGAGTTTGTCACTGGCCAATTCAGCTGGCGGCGCTTTGGGCTTGAGCAGCAGCCAGCCGAAACCGCCCGCCACACCGGCCACCAGGCACAGGCCGAGCACGACCAGCGGCCAGCGCCGCGAAGGTTTGGCCGCCGGTGTCGCGGCAGCTGGAGTCACAGTGTTATCGCTCATGTTCACAACATCCGAGTTCATCCGTGGCGGGATGCTTAATAGTTGAAAGTCTTGACCAGCAGCAGATCACCGATCGCCCGCAGGGGCACGATGAAGGTTTCGCGTTTTTCGTCGACGGTGTTTTCGTTGAGCACCAGGGTGATCTGCGAGGTGATCACCTCGTTCTGGTTGCTGGTCTCCTCGAAGTTATAGCCACCATCGCCGTAGTTGCCCCAATAGTTGACGTACACCAGATAAGTGCCGTGCAGCGGCGCGGTCATGGTGAACATTTCCGGGCCGGGGCCGTCGACACCATCCGGGTCGAGGCCGCCGCCATTGCTCAGCGCCGGTCGTGCCCAAAAGGCATGCTGACCGTCGGGGGTGACAATATGCAGATCCAGCTCGGCTTTCGGGTCGTCCCATCCCAAGACAAGACGAATCTTCGCCGGCGTGCGCAGATTATTTGCTTCATAAAATTGCACGCGCTTGAGCGACTGGCCTTCGGCGCTGATCACTTCAACGCTGTTGGAACCGGCGCCGAAAGCGTAAGGCCGGGCGAAACGCCCCTGATCATCGGTGTACAGATTCAATGGATTGCCGTTGACGGCGAGGCTGTGCGGCGGGCGCATGTGCCCGAGGGCTTTGAGCTGGCCCTGGATCATCGTGCGGTTGCGCTGGATGCCGCGATCGATCGGCGGCGTCGGGTAGGCGACCTGCGGATTTTCCGAACGATCAAGCAAGCCGTGATAACGCCAGCCGCCGACCGGCTCGGACAATTCTGCAGTCGGCGCCGCCCACAGCGCAGGCGCGCAGGCGAGGCCGATCAGCAGCAAAAGAAATAAACGCATGTGACGCCTCCTGCCATGCCTTGAACGAAACCTTGCACCCGATCCTCGGTACTTCACAGCGGTGAACTGCGTTTCGTCTGAATGCCCCGCAACTGTCGGGGCCGTAGAAGCCGCGAAGAGTAGCGATTCGGCAGTTTTTTAACAATCGGATACATGTGTGATTGCTGTAGGAATCGCGCCATCCGGGTAGACGATGAGCCGAATAGCGTTTTTATTCGGCTCACGCTTTTACGACAGGTGATCAATGACCGCGCATTGGATCTGGCAACAACCGGATTGGCCCGACTTCAACTGGCAAGCAGAGCGCCTCGCCCCGCTGCTGCGCGAGTGCGTGCAGACGCAGGGCCGACTCTTGGGAATGGCCGGCTCAGTGGGCGATTCGATGAGCGCACAGAGCGAACTCAATGCGTTGCTTCAGAACATCGTCACCTCCTCCGCCATCGAAGGTGAGCAACTGAATGTCGGCTCCGTACGTTCTTCTCTGGCCCGGCGCCTGGGTCTGGAATGGATTGATCGCGATAGCGTCAGCCAGCGTAGCGAGGGCTTGGCGCAATTGGTGCTCGATGCCACCCATGGCTTCGACGAGCCGCTGACTCTGGCCCGATTGCTGGAATGGCACACATGGCTTTTCCCCGCCGAGGAAGCGATGTTCAGCGCGCGGCCAATACTCGTCGGTACCTTGCGCGGCGACGAACCGATGCAGGTGGTGTCCGGACGACTCGACAGGCCAACGGTTCAGTTTGAGGCGCCACCGCGCCAAGGGCTGGAACAGCAAATTGAGCGTTTTTTGAGCTGGTTCGAAGCCAGCCGCGATCAGGTTTCGCTGGATCCGCTGTTACGTGCTGGCATCGCGCATTTCTGGTTTGTCACTCTGCACCCTTTCGACGACGGAAACGTTCGTCTGACCCGCACCATCACCGATCTGGCGCTGGCGCAAGGCGAAGCGCAGGCGATCCGCTTCTATGCGATGTCCGCAAGCATTCTCGAGGATCGCGCCGGTTATTACCGGATTCTGGAGTCGAGCCAAAAGGCCAAGCTCGATATCACCGAATGGCTGACCTGGTTTTTGCAGACACTGCTGCGCAGCCTGCAGCAAGCCATCACCCGGATAGATTCGGTGTTGGGCAAGACTCGCTTCTGGCAGACGCACCGCGAGTCCGACCTTTCAGCGGAGCAGATCAAAGTGCTCAATCGCTTGCTCGATGGCGGTGAGCGCGGTTTCGAACAGGGCCTCAGCGCAGGGCAATATCAAGCGGTTGCGAAAGTATCCAAAGCCACCGCGACGCGGCATCTGACGGAGTTGCTGGACAAAGGCTGCCTGCAACGCCTGCCGGGGGGCGGACGCAGCACGCGTTACAAAATCCGCTATCCGGATTGACTCGCCGACCGTTATGGAGGGGCCTAGCGACGGCCCGCTCATTTGCCCATACCCCCCCTATCTGCTAGTGTCGCGCCGGTTTAACGTCTACCGGAAACTGCCGCCATGGCCCGCAAAAAAGCTGCACTGGATTTCGAACAATCCCTCGCCGACCTGCAAACACTGGTCGAGCGTCTGGAGAACGGTGAATTGTCGCTGGAAGACTCGCTGACCGCTTTCGAGCAGGGCATCGGCCTGACTCGCGACTGCCAGGCGGCGCTGGCGCAGGCCGAGCAGAAAGTGCAGGTGCTGCTGGAGCGCGATGGCGAGCTCGCCGAGGAACCCTTCGACGCGGATGAGCCAGAATGATTGCGGCGTACTCGGCGAGCAGTCAGGCCCGGGTCAACGCGGCGCTCGAGACGCTGTTCAGTGCGCCGCTGCCGGAACTGGCGCGGCTCTACGAAGCGATGCGCTACAGCGTGATGAACGGCGGCAAGCGCGTGCGCCCGCTGCTGGCTTACGCGGCGTGCGAAGCCCTCGGTGGCCAGGCCGAACAGGCCAGCGGCGCGGCGTGTGCGGTCGAGTTGATCCACGCCTACTCGCTGGTGCATGACGATTTGCCAGCCATGGACGACGACGATCTGCGTCGCGGCCAGCCGACGACCCACAAGAAATTCGACGAAGCCTGCGCGATCCTCGCCGGTGATGGCTTGCAGAGCCTGGCCTTCAGCGCCCTGCTCGATCCGCGTCTGAGCGATTGCAGCAGCGAAATCCGTCTGCAAATGGTCAGCGCACTGGCCCACGCCGCCGGTCCGGCGGGCATGGTCGGTGGGCAGGCCATCGATCTCGGTTCGGTCGGCCTCAAGCTCGATCAAAAAGCTCTCGAACAAATGCACCGGCACAAGACCGGCGCGCTGATCGAAGTCAGCGTCAAGCTCGGCGCCCTGGCCAGCGGCCGCGCCCAGCCTGATCAGCTTCAGGCGTTGCAGACTTACGCACAGGCCATCGGCCTGGCCTTTCAGGTGCAGGACGACATCCTCGACGTGGAAAGCGATACCGCGACCCTCGGCAAACGCCAGGGCGCCGACATTGCCCGCGACAAGCCGACCTACCCGGCCCTGCTCGGCCTCGACGCGGCCAAGGCCTACGCTCTGGAACTGCGCGACCAGGCCCTGCAGGCACTGCGACCGTTTGACGCGGCGGCCGAGCCGTTGCGCGAGCTGGCCCGGTATATCGTCGAGCGGCGCAACTGACGGCGTATCGGCCAAAAAAGACCAACGCGTGGGCAGGGGGCGATGCATCAGGTAAACTGCCGCATCTTTTATACCTATAACGATTCGCCTGATGCCCACGACGTTTCATGAGATTCCCCGCAAGCGCCCGACCACGCCCCTGCTCGACCGCGCGAATACGCCGGACGGCCTGCGCCGGTTAGGCGAAGCCGAGCTGGAAACCCTGGCCGATGAGTTGCGCCTGGAGTTGCTCTACACGGTCGGCCAGACCGGTGGGCATTTCGGTGCCGGCCTGGGCGTGATCGAGCTGACCATCGCGCTGCATTACGTCTTCGACACCCCGGACGACCGTCTGCTGTGGGACGTCGGGCATCAGGCGTATCCGCACAAGATCCTCACCGGTCGCCGCGAGCGCATGGCCAGCCTGCGTCAGAAGCACGGCATTGCCGCATTCCCGCGCCGCTCCGAGAGCGAATACGACACCTTTGGCGTCGGCCACTCCAGCACTTCGATCAGCGCCGCGCTGGGCATGGCGATTGCCGCCCGCCTGCAGGACAGCGATCGCAAGGCCATTGCCGTGATCGGTGACGGCGCGCTGACCGCCGGCATGGCTTTCGAAGCGCTCAACCATGCGCCGGAAGTCAACGCCAACATGCTGGTGATCCTCAACGACAACGACATGTCGATCTCGCGCAACGTCGGCGGGTTGTCGAATTATCTGGCGAAGATCCTTTCCAGCCGCACCTACGCGAGCATGCGCGAAGGCAGCAAGAAAGTCCTTTCGCGCCTGCCCGGCGCCTGGGAAATCGCCCGTCGCACCGAAGAATATGCCAAGGGGATGCTGGTCCCCGGCACCCTGTTCGAAGAACTGGGCTGGAACTACATCGGCCCGATCGACGGCCATGATCTGCCAACCCTGATCGCGACGCTGCGCAACATGCGTGACCTCAAAGGCCCGCAGTTCCTGCACATCGTCACCAAGAAAGGCAAAGGCTTCGCCCCGGCGGAAGTCGACCCGATCGGTTATCACGCCATCACCAAACTCGAACCACTGGATGCTCCGGCCGCTGCGCCGAAAGCCGCCAGCGGGCCGAAGTATTCGGCGGTGTTCGGCGAGTGGCTGTGCGACATGGCGGCGGCTGATGCGCGTCTGGTCGGGATCACTCCGGCGATGAAGGAAGGCTCGGATCTGGTGGCGTTCAGCGAGCGCTTCCCCGAGCGTTATTTCGACGTGGCGATTGCCGAACAGCACGCGGTCACGTTCGCCGCTGGCATGGCCTGTGAAGGCGCGAAACCGGTGGTGGCGATCTACTCGACGTTCCTGCAACGCGGTTACGACCAGTTGGTGCACGATGTCGCGGTGCAGAACCTCGACGTGCTGTTTGCCATCGACCGCGCCGGCCTGGTCGGCGAAGACGGCCCGACGCACGCCGGCAGCTTCGACCTGTCGTACCTGCGCTGCATCCCGGGCATGCTCATCATGACCCCGAGCGATGAAAACGAACTGCGCAAGATGCTCACTACTGGTCACCTGTTCAACGGCCCGGCGGCAGTGCGTTACCCGCGCGGCAGCGGCCCGAACGCGACCATCGAGAAAGACCTTACGCCAATCGAAATCGGTAAAGGCATAATCCGCCGTCAGGGCAGCAAAGTCGCCCTGCTGGTGTTTGGCGTGCAACTGGCCGAAGCGCTGAAAGTCGCCGATAAGATCGACGCCACCGTGGTCGACATGCGCTTCGTCAAACCGCTGGATGAAGCGCTTGTACGCGAGATCGCCGGTAGCCACGAATTGATCGTGACGATCGAAGAAAACGCGATCATGGGCGGCGCCGGTGGCGCAGTCAGCGAATTCCTCGCGCGCGAGAACATCCTCAAGTCGATGCTGCACCTGGGCTTGCCGGATATTTACGTCGAGCACGCGAAGCCTGCGCAGATGTTGGCCGAATGCGGTCTGGATGAAGCCGGGATCGAAGCGTCGATTCGTCAGCGCCTGGATCTGCTTAAAAAATAAACTGCTGGGTACATGCATAACCCCTGTGGGAGCGGGCTTGCTCGCGAATGCGGCGGATCAGTTGATGATGAGTTGACTGATTCACCGCTTTCGCGAGCAAGCCCGCTCCCACATTTGATTTGTGTAACACCTGAAACTGCCGTTGGACTGTCCATGAACCTCTCGCGCCTCGCCCTGCCCCTCCTCCTCCTGCCAAGCGCCAGCGCTGTCGCCGATACATTCGAACGCGATCAGGCGCTGAAGCTGGCGGACACGCTGATCAGCGCCAATCGTCAGGTCGAGGCGCGCAACGACAGCAGCGCCGCCAACACCGTGTTCACCCGCGAAGACATCGACCGCCTGCAACCGAGCAACGTGCCAGATCTGCTGCGGCGCGTGCCGGGCGTGCAGGTGGCGCAGACCGGCGGGCGTGGCAGTCTGCCGGGGATCTACATTCGCGGCACGCAATCGGCGCAAAGCCTGGTGCTGGTCGATGGCCAGCGCATCGGCAACTCGACTTCCGGCGACAGCAACCTGCAGCATTTGAATATCGAGCAGATCGAACGCGTCGAAGTGCTGCGCGGTTCGCGTTCGGTGATTTATGGCAGCGACGCGATTGGCGGGGTGATCCAGATCTTCACCCGGCGCGGCACCGAGCAAGGCTTGCAGCCACGCCTGCACCTTGGTTTCGGTAGTCAGCAGACATGGGAGCGCAGTCTTGGATTGTCCGCAGGCGATGAGAAAACCCGCTTCAACCTCGGCGCCAGCCTCAACGAAACTGGCGGGATCGACCGCACTCACGACTCGTACCCCAGCGACGGCGATCACGACGCCTACCGCAACAAATCCCTGAGCCTGAGCATCAGCCACGCGCTGAACGAGGACATCGAAATCGGCGCCAATCTGCTGGATAACCGTGGCAAAAGTGAGTTCGACAATCCGTTCGGCCGCTTCGACCCGGTGACGTTCGAGTCGCTGCAACAACAGCCCTACAGCGATTTCAACGTCAGCAGCCTTAGCAGTTATGTCGATGCGCGAGTCAACGAAACCTGGAAAACCCGCGTCGAATTCGGCCACAGCGAAAACCGCGAAAAGACCTTCGACAAGCTCAGCGACGAGCGCACCGTGTTCAACACCTATCGCGACTCGCTGAACTGGCAGAACGACCTGACGCTGGATGCGCGCAACAGCCTTATCCTCGGCGGCGACTGGTACGAAGACCGGGTCAACAGCAGCACTGCGTTCGACGAGGACAGCCGCTGGAATCGCGCAGCGTTCATCCAGCATCGCTATCAGGCCGACAGTTTCTCCACCGAGATCGGCCTGCGCCACGATGACAATCAGCAGTTCGGCAGCCAGAACACCTGGAGCGGCACCTTCACCCTGCCGCTCAATCCGGACAACGACCTGTTGCTGAGCTACAGCGAAGGTTTCCGCGCGCCGACCTTCAACGACCTGTACTACCCGGACTTCAGCAATCCCGACCTGAAACCGGAAACCTCGAAAAGCTACGAACTGCAATGGCGCAGCCAGTTGAGCGATAGCGCGCGCCTGGAAACCTCGATTTACCGCACCGACCTGGAAGACGCGATCATCTTCGGCAGCAACTCACGCCCGCAAAACGTCGCGTCGGCGCGGATCAATGGCTTTGAAGCGGCGCTCAGACACGAGCTGTTCGGCTGGCAGAGCAATCTTGGCGTGGCAATCATCGATCCGCGTGATCGCGATACCGGGCATACGCTTGCGCGAAGGGCGCGACGCACGGCCAGTTGGGATGTGGATCGGCAGTTCGATCGCTTGGGAGTGGGCGCCAGTTGGCAATTGGTCAGCGGCAGTTACGATGACGTGAAAAACACCCAGTCGCTGGGTGGCTACGGCACACTCGGACTGCGCAGCAGTTGGGCGCTTACTCGTGAGATCAAGCTGGATCTGAAGGTCGACAACCTGCTGGACAAGGGCTACAGCCGGGCGAATTACAGCTATGAAGGCGGGCAGTATGGCTATCGGGAGGAAGGTCGGGCGTGGATGTTCGGGGTGACCTGGACGCCTGAACTCTGATCCTTGATTTGTGCTGGATTGACTGGCCTCTTCGCGAGCAAGCCCGCTCCCACAGTGAATCTCGGTTGCACCACAGATTCATGGTTGAAGCCAATCAAATGTGGGAGCGGGCTTGCTCGCGAATGCAGGCGACGCGGTCTACCGGTCAGGCGCGATCAATTGGCAAAGCTTGGCGGTGGCGCTAATCATCTGCCCGCTCGGTCGCTCGAGGCCCTTGTCAGCGACCAATAGCAGTCTCCCCTGCCTCACCGCTGCCACCTGCGGCCAGGCCGTCCACGCCTCAAGCTGTGCCTGATCAGCGGCGACGATCACTTCTGGATCGCGCTGCAACACCGCCTCGATACTCACCTGCGGCGCCGGCAGATCAAGGTCGGCGAACACATTGCGCGCGCCGCACACCTCAAGCGCATCGCTGATGATCTGTCCGCCACCGACGGTGTACAGCGGCTTGTCCCAGACTTGATAAAACACCCGCAGTGGCACGTCTCGACGATAACGCTGGTGCAGATCGTCCAGCTGCTCGCGCAATTCGGCCGCCCGTTTCGCCCCGCGTTCAGGACGCCCGATCTGTTCGGCGATGGCTTCGATCTGTGCCGCGAGCTGCGTCATTGTGTGCGGCTCGGCGACAAAGGTCGGAATGTTCAGGCGCTTGAGCAGATCACGCTGCCCCGCGCCTACGCTTGCGGGCCAGAGCAACAGCAAATCCGGTTTCAGGCTGAGCAAGCGTTCCATGTCGAGCTGGCCATAGCGACCCACAGACGGAACATCGGCAATCGCCGCCGGCCGCTCGCCAGCATCGAGCACGCCGACCAGCAAGTCGGCAGAATCCAGCTCAACGACGATTTCAGACAGCGAGGGCGCGAGGCTGACCACCCGCAATGCGGCCAGCGCCGGGCTGCTCAGCACGAGCAGCAGAACCGCCAGCCACAGGCGAGACATCAGCCGAGTTGACGCGGAATACGGTAGAGGTAGAAGAGCACGGCGGTGGACAGCGCCAGCAGCATCAACGGCACGGCTTCGAGGCCGACGAAGACCGCCAGCGCGCCAATCCACGCTGGCAAAGACGCCACCAGAAACGCCGCACGCCGACGCGCCGCGAGGGCGATCCAGGCGGCGGGTTCATCGGCGGTATCGAGAGATTTTTGCGTGGCGATCAATGCGTGTTTGTAACGGCCGAAATACTTCAGGCTGACAAACATCGAGGCCACGCCGGCGATGAACAAAGGCATCGCCAGCACCGGCAAGAGGCCTTGGCCTTCGCCGAACAACGCGTTGAGTACGAACAGCGGCAACAGCGCCAGCGCCAGGTATTGCCACCAGGCCACCGCCAACCGCCGCCGCACCTGGCCGCGGGTCACGCGCGGTCGACCTCGCCCTGATGCTCATTGCCCATCATGTGGTCGAGCTTGCTGGCCTTGGTCGCCAGGTACAGTTTGTTGTGCGGGTTGTGGCCGGTGTGCAGCGGCACACGCTCGGCGACGACAATGCCCATCTCGGTCAAGGCTTTGACCTTACGCGGGTTGTTGGTCATCAGGCGCAGGGCTTTCACGCCCAGATGCTCGAGCATCGGCAGGCACATGGCGTAGTCGCGCTGATCGGCGGCAAAGCCCAGACGTTCATTGGCTTCTACGGTGTCGGCACCGCCGTCCTGCAATTCGTAGGCACGGATCTTGTTCAGCAGACCAATGCCGCGACCTTCCTGACGCAGATACAACAGCACGCCACGGCCTTCGCGGGCGATCGCCTGCAGAGCGGCGTCCAGTTGCGAACCGCAGTCGCAACGCTGGCTGAACAAGGCATCGCCGGTCAGGCATTCGGAGTGCAAACGGCCGAGTACCGGAGCGCCGTCGGCAATTTCACCCAGGCTCAGCACGACGTGCTCGCGGCCGGTGGATTCATCGAGAAACCCGTGCATGGTGAATTGCGCATAAGGCGTTGGCAGCTTGCAAGCGGCAACAAAGACGACAGGCACCGGTGTGCTCCTGATCTAAAAATTCTGAAAATTCGCAGGCCGGCATTGTAACAGCAGGTTCCTGTAGACGCTTAGGCTGAATTATCGGGCATAACGATCAAAAAGTTTGATGACACTCCCGCTCCTTGTAGGAGCTGTGTTGGGCTTCAGTTCGGGTTGAACGGGTACGGCTGCTGCCACTTCTCGAAGATCGGCTGTAGTTCCCCGCTCTTGACCAGTTCCGTCATGCGCCGGTCATACAGCGCCATCAACGCGCGAGCCTGTGGGGTATCGGCGAAACCGAGAAACAGCGGCAGTTCAGCCAGATGCGAATAACGGTACTGCGCCGGATCCGCCGCATCGCGCACCACGGCTTGAACCTCGGTCAGCGCGTCGATGTAGTAATCGGCCCGTCCCTGCTTGAGCATCAGCAAAATACCGGTACGCCGCTCGATCTGATTGAAGCGCTTGATGTTCGGCAGGTAGTTTTCGTAGCGGTAGCCGCGCACCCAGGCCAGGCGGTATTTACCCAAAGTCGCCTGGGTCGGCGCCGGACTGCTGGCCAGGCCCAATGCGTAGACGTGATCGGAATCGAAATTCCACTGCGGGTACACCAAGTGCTCGGCTTCGTTGCGGTAGGAGCCGACCTGCGCGTCGATTTCCTTCAACTGCGCCAACCCGATGGAACGGGTGTACGGCACGGTGCGAATGTCCAACTTGACCCCGGCCGGCTCGAAGACTTTGCGCAACACGTCCCAGGCCAGACCGTGGCCATCGGCGGCGGTGTAATTTTCCCAGTCTTCGCTGGCCAGATGGATGACCGCAGGCGTCGGCGCGGCCACCTGCGCATGGGCAACGGTGCCCAGCAGAGCGAAAACCAGCAGCGCCAACCCGCGTCGCAGCATCCGTTATTTCCTCACTTGAGACGAATCAGGCGAATACCCAAACCAGCCCTTGCATCGCCAGCCAGGCGAACACTCCGGCCAGCACGTCGTCGAGCATGATGCCGACGCCGCCATGCACGTGCTTGTCGATCCAGCGGATCGGCCACGGCTTGAGAATATCGAAGAAGCGGAACATCAGAAAACCCGCGAGCAGCCAGTACCAGCCTTCCGGCACCAGCCACAGGGTGATCCACATCCCGACCATTTCGTCCCAGACGATGCCTTCGTGGTCATGCACACGCAAATCGTCAGCGACTTTGCCGCACAGCCAGAAGCCGAACAGCATGGTGATGCCCAGCATCAGCCAGTAGCCCCAGTCGGGCAGCATCTGCCACAACGGAATGAACGGCAGCGCCACCAGCGAGCCCCACGTGCCCGGTGCCTTGGGCAAGGTGCCGGAGCCGAAGCCGAACGCGAGAAAATGCCACGGATTGCGCCAGACCGAAGGAGGCACGAATTCGGCAGGGACCTGTTTCGGGTGATCTGTCACGGTGTCTCCTGAAAATGTTGGTAGCCGCGAATTAGCGGGGTGATGTCGCGCCCGTCGCGGTCCAGCAGCGCCACGCCCTGGCCGTCGCTGACCCGGCCGATCACATGGATCGACCAGCCGTCAGCCAACAGCGCCGGCAACTCGGCGGACGGCAAGGTGAAAGCCAGCACGTAATCATCGCCGCCGCTCAGTGCCGCGCGCTCGGCACCGCGTTGCCCGAGAAACGCCACTAAAGCATCCGACAACGGTACGCGCTCGCGTTCAATCTCAAGTCGCACCTTCGACGCCAGCGCGATATGCCCGCAATCGGCCAGCAGACCGTCGGAGATGTCCAGCGCAGCCGTGGCCTTGCCGCGCAGGGCCTGACCGAGCGCCAGTTGCGGTTGCGGTGACCAGTAATGATCAAGCAGCACCTGGCCGATGTCGGGCGCCGCATCACGCTGCCCCAGCACCAGCGGCAAGGCGCCGGCCGCATTGCCCAGTTCGCCGCCAACGCAAAGCAGATCGCCGGGCTGCGCGCCGCTGCGGGTCAACGCCTGGCCGGCCGGTACGCGGCCGAATACGGTGACGGTCAGGCTCAGCGGCCCGCGTGTGGTGTCGCCACCGACCAGCGCCACGCCGCAGCTTTGCGCCATGCGGTTCAGACCACGGGCATAGGCTTGCAGCCAATCGGCAGTCACCGTCGGCAAGGTCAGGGCAAGGGTAAAGGCAACGGGCGCAGCGCCCATGGCGGCCAGATCGCTGACCGCCACGGCCAGCGAGCGCTGACCGAGCAGAAACGGATCGCAGGGGTCGGCGAAATGCACGCCGGCCACCAGCGTATCGGTGGAAACCGCCAGCTGTTCGCCAGCGGGAACCGCCAGCAAGGCGCAGTCGTCACCGATCCCCAGAGCAACGCCTTCGCCGCCCTGCGCACAAGGCGCGGCGGCGAAGAAATTGCGGATCAGCTCAAACTCGCCCATGGCCGAGAAAAAGTGTTCAAGCGCCGATCAGCGCTTGAACGCCTTCACTTCAGCTTCACGCAGGCGCGGGGCCAGCTTGTCGAGCACGCCGTTGACGAACTTGTGGCCGTCGGTCGAACCGAAGACTTTCGCCAGTTCGATACCTTCGTTGATGACCACGCGGTACGGCACGTCGACGCGCTTGAGCAGTTCCCAGGTCGACAGGCGCAGAACCGCCAGTTCAACCGGGTCCAGCTCTTCGATCGCCAGATCCAGGCAAGGCGTCAGGGCGGTGTCGATTTCGGTCTTGAACTGCGGAACCCCGTGAAGGATTTCGCGGAAGTAGGCGCCGTCGACATCGGTGAAATCGTTATCCACGCGAAACTGCGCTTCGATCTCGTTCAGCGATTGCCGGGCCATGTGCCACTGGTACAGCGCTTGAGTCGCGAGCTGACGGGCTTCGCGACGCTTGGCGCTTTTCGACGGCTTGCCGGCATCCGCAGGTTTCGGATCGCGCGGGTTGAAACGATCGCTTTCGTCGCTAATCACTTGGCCTCCAACTGCGCCAGCAGGCTGACCATTTCCAGAGCGGACAGGGCAGCTTCGGCACCTTTGTTACCGGCTTTGGTGCCGGAACGTTCGATGGCTTGCTCAATGGAATCGACGGTCAGCACGCCAAACGCGACCGGTACGCCGAATTCCATGGAGACCTGAGCCAGGCCTTTGGTGCACTCGCCCGCCACGTATTCGAAGTGCGGAGTACCGCCACGAATGACCGCGCCGAGGGCGATGATCGCTGCGAACTCGCCTTTCTGGGCGACTTTCTGCGCAACCAGCGGGATTTCGAAGGCGCCCGGTGCGCGGATGATGGTGATGTCGCTTTCGCTCACGCCGTGGCGAACCAGGGCATCAACGGCACCGCTGACCAGGCTTTCAACCACGAAGCTGTTGAAGCGGCCCACTACCAGAGCGTAGCGGCCTTTGGGGGCGATGAAGGTACCTTCGATGGTCTTCAGGGTCATTCGTCAGTTCTCTTAAAGAGCCGGGACGCGTCTGCTACGCGTCCCTCAGTGATTTGTTTGCCGCGAATCGGAGTCCGGAAACAGCCGGTCATTATTCGGAGGGCACGTATTCTACAACTTCCAGATCGAAACCGGATATCGCATTGAATTTCATTGGTGCCGACATCAAGCGCATTTTGCGCACACCGAGGTCTCGCAGGATCTGCGAACCGGCACCGACGATGCTGTAGGTGGTCGGCTTTTTCGGCGCTGCCTGCTCACCGGTTTCACGGATATGCGCCAGCAGCACGTCGCCATCCAGCGGATGCCCGAGCAACAACACCACACCGCTGCCGGCCTCGGCAACTGCGGCCATGGCGGCGCGCAGGCTCCAGCGGCCCGGTTGCTTGACCATCAGCAAGTCGCGCAGCGGATCCATGTTATGCACACGCACCAGCGTCGGCTCCTCAGCGCAGACAGTGCCCAGCGTGAGGGCCATGTGCACGTCACCTTCCACCGAATCACGATAGGTCACCAGGTTGAATTGGCCCAGTTCGCTGTCCAGCGGCTGCTCGGCAATCCGCTGAACGGTACGTTCGTGGATCATCCGATAGTGGATCAGGTCGGCGATGGTGCCGATCTTGATGTTGTGTTCGGCGGCGAACGCTTCGAGTTCAGCGCGACGGGACATGGTGCCGTCGTCGTTCATCACCTCGCAGATCACCCCGCTCGGCTCAAAACCGGCCATGCGCGCCAGGTCGCAAGCGGCTTCGGTGTGGCCGGCGCGAGCGAGGGTACCGCCGGCCTGGGCCATCAGTGGGAAGATGTGGCCCGGGCTGACGATGTCTTCGGCCTTGGCGTCTTTAGCGGCAGCCGCTTGCACGGTGCGCGCGCGATCGGCGGCGGAGATGCCGGTGGTCACGCCTTCGGCAGCTTCGATCGAAACGGTGAACTTGG
This sequence comes from Pseudomonas sp. TSRC2-2, assembly GCF_049897785.1. Classification (NCBI taxonomy): domain Bacteria; kingdom Pseudomonadati; phylum Pseudomonadota; class Gammaproteobacteria; order Pseudomonadales; family Pseudomonadaceae; genus Pseudomonas; species Pseudomonas sp. TSRC2-2. Next base: position 75,321 of record NZ_JAFCWZ010000008.1, on the reverse strand, counting down.
TGCCGAAACCGGAACCGTTGCGCGGCGCCATCAGCGGCAGCTTCAGCAGTTCACAACGCTCGCGGCTCATCGGCATGCAGATCAGGCCACGGGCGTGCTTGGCCATGAAGTTGATGTGTTCGGCCTGGCAGCATTCGGCGGCCATGATCAGATCGCCTTCGTTCTCGCGGTCTTCGTCATCCATGAGGATGACCATCTTGCCTTGGCGGATGTCTTCAACCAGTTCTTCGATGCTATTGAGCGCCACAAGGCACCCCCTTCTCTTGAATTATTTGAGGTAGCCGTTTTGGGCCAGAAAGCTTTCGGTGATGGTGCTGCCGGCGGTCTTTTCTGCAGCCTTGTCACCCAGCAGCAGACGTTCCAGATAACGCGCCAGCAGGTCGACTTCCAGATTCACCCGGCGGCCCGGTTTGTACGAAGCCATGATGGTTTCGCTGAGGGTGTGCGGAATAATCGTCAGCATGAATTCGGCGCCATCGACTTCGTTCACGGTCAGGCTGGTGCCGTCCACGGTGATCGAGCCTTTGTGGGCGATGTACTTGGCGAGCTCTTTCGGTGCGCGGATGCGAAATTCCACAGCGCGGGCATTGTCGCTACGCGATACCACTTCGCCGACGCCATCGACGTGACCGCTGACCAGATGCCCGCCGAGGCGAGTGGTCGGTGTCAGGGCTTTTTCCAGATTGACCGGGCTGCCGCTTTTCAGGTCATTCATGGCGGTGCAATCGAGCGTTTCGCGGCTGACGTCGGCAGCAAAACCATTGCCCGGCAACTCGACGGCGGTCAGGCAAACGCCGTTGACCGCAATGCTGTCACCCAGTTTGACGTCGCTCAGGTCGAGCTTGCCGGTGTCGACGTGCACCCGCACATCACCGCCCTTTGGGGTCAGTGCGCGGATACTGCCGATGGATTCGATGATGCCGGTGAACATGGGGTTCTCCTTGAGAACGGGGCCAGGGCTAACGCAATGGCCGGGAATTATACGCGGGCTGAAGGGACAGGAATCGCAGTGACTCGCCAGTCATCGCCCACCGCGCGGATTTCAGTGATTTTCAGTTCCGGCGCGTCTTTCATCTGCACCAGCGGCCAGTCGAGCAGCGGACGCGCCGTTGAGCCAAGGAACTTGCCGGCAATGAAGATCACGAATTCGTCGACCAGACCCAGTTGCGCAAAGGCCCCGGCCAGTCGCGGACCGGCCTCGACCAACACCTCGTTGGTGCCACGGCTGGCCAGTTCGATAAGTAATTGATGCAGGTCGACCTGGCCGTCTTCACCCGGCACGATCAGGCATTCCGGGCCGTTGGCGTATTGCTCTTCGACCGCAACACAGGTGGCGACCAGCGCCGGCCCGGCCTTGAAGAACGGCGCGTCCAGCGGCACTCGCAGGCGGCCGTCAATCAGTACCCGCAGCGGCGGGCGGCTGATGGCCAATGCGGTTTGCTCGGCATTCATGCCCAGTTCGTCTGCCCGTACCGTCAGGCGTGCGCCATCGGCCAGCACCGTGTCGGCGCCGGTCAGCACCACCGCTGCCTCAGCGCGCAAACGCTGCACCGCAGAACGCGCCGCCGGGCCGGTGATCCATTGGCTCTCGCCGCTTTCCATCGCCGTGCGACCGTCCAGGCTCATGGCCAACTTCACCCGCACGAACGGCAAGCCATGCTCCATGCGTTTCAGAAAACCCTGGTTGAGCTTGCGTGCGTCAGCCTCCAGCACCCCACTTTCGGCGGCGATACCAGCGTCGCTCAGGCGCTGCAAACCGCGCCCGGCGACCTGCGGATTGGGATCGCGCATCGCAGCTACAACACGCGCAACGCCAGCGGTCACCAAGGCATCGGCGCACGGCGGGGTACGGCCGTGGTGGCTGCAAGGTTCGAGGGTGACATACGCCGTGGCGCCCCGGGCCTGCGTGCCAGCGGCGCGCAGGGCGTGGACTTCGGCATGGGGCTCGCCGGCGCGCTCATGCCAGCCTTCGCCGACAATCTGCCCGTCACGCACCACCACGCAACCGACCCGAGGATTGGGATGGGTGGTGTAGTGGCCCTTGCGCGCCAGTTCCAGCGCGCGGGCCATGAAGTGGGCGTCGAGGATCGCCTGCTCGGCGGCGGTGGTCATTCTTTCACCGGTTCGCGGGCGAGGCGGTCGATCTCTTCGCGGAATTCATTGAGGTCCTGGAAGCGCTTGTACACCGAGGCAAAACGGATATAGGCGACTTCATCAAGCTTTTGCAGTTCGGCCATCACCAGTTCGCCGACCACGAGGGATTTGACCTCTCGTTCGCCGGTGGCGCGCAGCTTGTGCTTGATATGGACCAGAGAGGATTCGAGGCGCTCGACGCTGACCGGACGTTTCTCCAGCGCGCGTTGCATGCCGGCGCGCAGTTTTTCTTCGTCGAATGGTTGGCGGCTGCCGTCGGTTTTGATCAGGCGCGGCAACACCAGTTCGGCCGTCTCGAACGTCGTGAAACGTTCGCCGCAGGCCAGGCATTCACGCCGGCGGCGCACCTGTTCGCCCTCGGCGACCAGACGCGAGTCGATGACCTTGGTGTCGTTGGCACCGCAGAAGGGACAGTGCATGGTGGCTGGCAACAAAAAATGGGAGGGCCATGGTAGCGCATCCCCGTGGCAAGACAAGCCATAGGCTTTGCGGTATACAGAACGGCATGATCGTCTGATCCATGGAATTCATTCTGCCGGAGCCTCCAATGCCGTTACGTCCGCTCGTTCTGCTCAGTCTTTTCAGCCTGCTGGTGGCCTGTGGCAGCGACGCACCCAAGCCGCAACCGCCGACCCCAGGCCCCGCGCCGCAACAGGCGCAGAAAAAAGCCAAAGAGGCCGCCGAACTCGGCCCGCTGCCAGCGCATCAGCGCGAACTGAGCGGCACCCTGCAAGGCGTGCCCGCTGGCGCCGAAGTCGAACTGGCGCTGCTGGTGATCGACGCAAAGGATCGCCCGCAACAGCTGCTCGCCAGTTCCAGCCTGATCGGCAACAACCAGGTCCTGCCGTTTCATCTGCGCTTCAACCCCGAAGCGTTTCCGGTCGGCGCGCGAGTTGAGCTGCGCGGTCGCGCCAGCCAGTCCGGGCAACTTATTCTGCATCTGCCGTCGCAGACGATCACTCAACCGACCACTCAGGCTCTGGGCCAGCTGCAATTTGTCAAAGCACCATGAAGGCACCGCTCGACCTGCAGCAGGCTTTGGGGGAATTGCTCGGCGACGCCAGACTCAAAGCCTGCACGCTGCCCGGCACCGATTTGCAGTTGTGGTTGATCGACGGCGACAACATGGCCCGCGAATTCAGCCAGGAAGAGACCCAACGCATCCTGCACGAGCCACCCTATTGGAGTTTTTGCTGGGCCAGCGGCTTGGCCGTGGCGCGTTACCTGGCTGAGTGTCCCGAGTGGGTGCGCGGCAAGCGCGTGCTGGATTTCGGCGCCGGCTCGGGGATTGCCGGGATCGCGGCGGTGAAGGCCGGAGCGCTGGAAGTGGTGGCCTGCGATCTCGATCCGCTGGCGATCGCCGCGTGCCGGGCGAATGCCGAGCTCAACGATGTGCAGATGAGTTATTCGACGGATTTCTTTGCCGAGGCCGATCGCTTCGATCTGATTCTGGTCGCCGACGTCCTGTACGACCGCGCCAACCTGCCGCTGCTCGATGCGTTTCTCAGTCGAGGCCGCGAGGCGCTGGTGGCGGATTCGCGGGTGCGGGATTTTCGTCACCCGTTGTATGAGCGAATTGAAATGCTCGAGGCGATGACCTTGCCGGATCTGGCCGAGCCAGAGCAATTCAGACATGTCAGCCTCTACCATGCGCGGCGTGATTGACGCCGCCAAAAGATCGCAGCCTTCGGCAGCTCCTGCTTTCGATCGCCTACCCCTGTGGGAGCTGCCGAAGGCTGCGATCTTTTGCGCCACCCCTTATAGTGCGGTCATTGACGCTTAGAGAGATCCCCCATGAGTCAGCAAACGCCGTACATCTTCGACGCCACGACTGCCGATTTCGACAAGTCAGTGATCGAAGCCTCCTTCAACAAACCGGTGCTGGTGGATTTCTGGGCCGAGTGGTGTGCGCCGTGCAAGGCGCTGATGCCGATGCTGCAAGGCATTGCCGAGAGCTATCAAGGCGAGTTGCTGCTGGCCAAGGTCAATTGCGACGTCGAGCAGGACATCGTCGCCCGCTTCGGCATTCGCAGCCTGCCGACCGTGGTGCTGTTCAAGGACGGGCAACCGGTCGACGGTTTCGCCGGCGCACAACCGGAGTCCGCCGTGCGCGCCCTGCTTGAACCGCATGTGCAGATGCCCCCGCCGGCCGCTGCCGACCCGTTCGAACAGGCTCAGGCGATGTTCGACGACGGTCACTTCGCCGAGGCCGAAGCGGCGCTGGTCGCCCTGCTCAATGAAGACAACACCAACGCCAAAGCGCTGATCCTTTATGCCCGTTGCCTGACCGAGCGCGGTGAGCTGGGCGAAGCGCAAACTGTGCTCGACGCGGTCAGGAGCGATGAACACAAAGCCGCACTGGCCGGTGCCAAAGCGCAGATCCACTTCCTCGGCCTCGCCCGCGACCTGCCGGACGCCGCCGACCTGAAAAGCCGCCTGGCGCAAAATCCTCAGGATGATGAAGCGGTGTACCAACTGGCGATCCAGCAACTGGCGCGCCAGCAATACGAAGCGGCGCTGGACGCCTTGCTCAAACTGTTCATCCGCAACCGCAGCTACGGCGAAGGCCTGCCGCACAAGACCTTGCTGCAGGTGTTCGAACTGCTGGGCAATGATCATCCGTTGGTGACGGTGTATCGCCGCAAGATGTTTGCTGCGCTTTATTGAGAGCAAAAGATCGCAGCGTGCCGCAGCTCCTAATCGGATCGTGTTCACCGCGGTTTTTTGCGGATGAATGCTGATTCTGTAGGAGCTGCCGAAGGCTCGGGCCGCGATCGGACGATCTTTTAAGGCTTACCCGATCCAGCTATAGAGCGGCGTATCCCCGCCGCTCGCCACCTTCACTTCGGAACTGTGGCGCAAACGCACGAGCAAACGCTTGCCCGCCGCCGCACTGCCGGTCAGCGCTTCCAGTTGCTCGAGCAGATCCGGCCCACTGAGCTGGCCGGCCTTGCGCAACAAGTCTTTGGCCACCTGCCACAGCGCATCATCCTGATTCACCGGCTTCGCCGCCGAAGCCGACGCCACTGTCTCAGACTGCGCAACCGGCGCCTGCCCGCTTAACGCGGAACCCAGCCTCGCCCAATCGCTGTCATCCAGCTCCACCGTCAAATCCACCGGCACCTCGCCGACCATTCCGCGTATCCGCAACATCGAGTTCGCTCCTGCACTTTTCTGACCTGCATGCTCCCATGGGGCTTGTGCAACGCCAAGTAAAGTCGTCCAGTGTGGCGGTTATCGAGCATTCATCTAGAGTGTTCTTTTTCTCACAGCACCATGTAATGAAACGCCCTTATTCGCTCCTCCTCATAATTCCGTTTTTGCTCATCGTGGCATGGCGCATCTGGTTGCCTGCCGATCTTTCGGCTTGTCCCGCTGATGGGGAAACTGCAGGTCCACTGACCCTTGTCATTCGTGATTACTTTGAGCGCAATAGCCGGACCGACTGGCGAGACATGGATGATCGTTTCGACATACTTTCAACCCCCGAAGGTCAGAGCATAGCGAGTCAACCGAATTCACACACTTGCGAAGCATTGCGGGTACTGCAGAGTCCGGCGTTCAGTCAGAGTGAAAAAATCTTCACCATGGCACTGATGTTCAGACTGCCAATCGACCAGTACATGGCCCTGATGGATCGCAGTCATCAACTCTACACGCAGGGCAAAATGGATAAGGAGGTGCTGACTCTGGTGGTATTTCCGCGCGGAACAGCCATCAACTACTGGTGGCTTCCGGCTTGGCGACAGCGTTTCAGTCGCAATGCCCCGAGCGTGCTCGACGCAAATCTGATCAATGATGTTCTTTCGGGACACTATTGGTTCGACTATCCCGGCGCAGGCTTCTGATTCTGCAAGCATGACATCCAATCCCAGCACCGCCCGCGAACTCATCCCGGGCGGTGCTTAGCCATGTCTTGCGCAATCTCACGCGCACGGGCACACTCTGCGCACTTTCGTTATAAGATTACATAACAAACTTTTCATTCTTCTCGGAGTCCGTCATGCGTCGTTTGCTGCTCGCTTTGCCGTTTGCCCTGTTGCCGCTGGCCGCTGCCCATGCGGTTGATGAGCACGATCACGACCACGAGCACGGCAGCCTCGGCGCGCATGAGCATGGCGTGGGTCGCCTGAATGCCGCGCTCGACGGTCAGACCCTGGAGCTTGAGCTTGAAAGCCCGGCGATGAATCTGGTCGGTTTTGAACACGCCGCGACATCGGACGCCGACAAGGCCAAAGTGGCCGCCGCTCGTGCGCAGCTGGAAAAACCATTGGCCCTGTTCAGCCTGCCGGCAGCAGCCGGCTGCAAAGTGGTCGGCCAGGAACTGGAAAGCCCGCTGTTCGGCGACAAGCCGGATGCCGACAATCACGACGAAGATGAAGCGGACAAGGACGGTCACGAGCATCACCACGACCACAGCGAAATCCATGCGCATTACCAGTTCAACTGCGCCACACCGGGCGCGCTGAACACGCTGGATCTGGCGAACATCTTCAAGACCTTCCCTGCAACGCAGAAGATTGAGGTACAACTGATCAGCGCCAGCGGCCAGCAAGGCGCGGAAGTGACGGCGAAATCGGCTGCGCTGAAATTCTGAAGCGAATGAAGATCCCCTGTAGGAGCTGCCGAAGGCTGCGATCTTTTGATTGTGCAGATCAAGATCAAAAGATCGCAGCCTTCGGCAGCTCCTACAGAGATCCGTGTCCAACCATGAAATCGGTGCCATGACCCAAGCACTCATCGAACTCGCAAACCTGGGCTTCAACTGGCCCGGTCACCCGACGCTGCTGGACATCCCGGCGTTTCGTCTGGAAGCCGGCGAAACCCTGTTTCTCAAAGGCCCCAGCGGCAGCGGCAAGACCACTCTGCTCGGCTTGCTTGGCGGGGTGCAGAAGCCCGTCCGCGGCAGCATTCGCCTGCTTGGCCAGGAGCTGACCGAGCTCTGCGCCGGCAAGCGCGATACGTTTCGTGTCGATCACACCGGCTACATTTTCCAGCAATTCAATCTGTTGCCGTTTCTTTCGGTGCGCGAGAACGTCGAGTTGCCCTGCCATTTTTCCAAGCTACGTGCGCAACGCGCGAAACAGCGCCACGGCAGCGTTGACCAAGCCGCCGCCACCCTGCTCGCCCACTTGGGTCTGAAAGACGAAAGTCTGCTCAGCCGCCGCGCCGATTCCTTGTCCATCGGCCAGCAACAACGGGTCGCCGCCGCGCGCGCACTGATCGGCCAACCGGAACTGGTGATCGCCGACGAACCGACGTCAGCGCTGGATTATGACGCCCGCGAGAATTTCATTCGGCTGTTGTTCGCCGAGTGCCGCGAGGCCGGTTCGAGTCTGTTATTCGTCAGCCATGACCAGAGCCTGGCGCCGCTGTTCGATCGTCACCTGTCCCTGGCCGAACTCAATCGCGCCGCTACGTCTGCCGAGGTCTGAGATGTATCTGTTTCGTCTGGCCATGGCCAGCCTGGCCAATCGCCGTTTCACTGCGTTGCTCACCGCGTTCGCCATCGCTTTATCAGTGTGCTTGCTGCTGGCGGTCGAGCGCGTGCGCACCGAAGCCAAAGCCAGTTTCGCCAGCACCATCAGCGGCACCGACTTGATTGTCGGCGCGCGCTCCGGTTCGGTAAACCTGCTGTTGTACTCGGTGTTTCGCATCGGCAATGCCACCAACAATATTCGCTGGGACAGCTTCGAGCACTTCGCCAACAACCCGAAAGTGAAGTGGGCGATCCCGATGTCCCTCGGCGACTCGCATCGCGGGTACCGGGTGATGGGCACCACCGAAGCCTACTTCGAGCACTACCAATACGGGCGTCAGCAGCACTTGGCGCTGGCCGACGGACGTGCGTTTGCCGCTGATCCTTTCGAAGTGGTGCTCGGCGCCGAAGTCGCCGAAGCACTGCATTACAAGCTCGGCGACAAACTGGTACTGGCCCACGGCGTGGCGGCGATCAGCCTGGTCAAGCACGACGACAAACCGTTCACCGTGGTCGGCATCCTGCAGCGCACCGGCACGCCGGTGGACCGCACGCTGCACATCAGCCTCGGCGGCATGGAAGCGATTCACATCGATTGGCACAACGGTGTACCGGCGCGCGGCAACGGGCGGATCAGCGCTGATCAGGCGCGCAACATGGACCTGACGCCGCAAGCGATCACCGCGTTCATGCTCGGCCTCAATAGCAAGATTTCTACCTTCGCCCTGCAACGCGACATCAACGAATACCGGGGCGAGCCGATGCTGGCGATTCTGCCGGGCGTGGCCTTGCAGGAATTGTGGAGCCTGATGAGCACCGCTGAAAAAGCGCTGTTCGTGGTCTCGCTGTTCGTCGTGCTGACCGGGTTGATCGGTATGCTCACGGCAATTCTCACCAGCCTCAACGAGCGCCGCCGCGAGATGGCGATTCTGCGTTCGGTGGGCGCGCGGCCCTGGCACATCGCGAGCCTGCTGGTGCTGGAAGCCTTCGCTTTGGCGCTGACCGGGGTGATCGCCGGACTGGCGCTGCTGTACATCGGCATCGCCGCCGCGCAGGGTTACGTGCAGGCCAATTACGGTTTGTATCTGCCGTTGGCATGGCCGAGCGAGTATGAATGGACACTGCTCGGTGGCATTCTGGCGGCCGCGCTGCTGATGGGCAGCGTGCCGGCCTGGCGCGCGTATCGCCAATCATTGGCCGATGGCCTGTCGATCCGTTTATGAGGATGTTCACCATGCCCCGCGCCCTGCTTGCGCTGCTGATGCTGCTCGCCCTGCCCGTGTGGGCGGCGGCGCCGAAAGACCTGACCTGGTCGGAAATGATCCCGCCGGACGCCGCGCCGGAAGTGCCGAACATGACCCCGCTGCATGACCTGTCGAAGATGGGCGACGCACTCTCCGCCGAGTCCGCACCGGCGGCCAGGCAAGACATGCCGAATGCGCCGGTGGTGAAGAGCCTCGACGGGCAGAACATTCGCCTGCCCGGTTACATCGTGCCGCTGGAAGTCAGCGAAGAGGGGCGCACCACGGACTTTTTGCTGGTGCCGTATTTCGGCGCCTGCATCCACGTACCGCCACCGCCGTCGAACCAGATCGTCCATGTGAAAAGCGAACTGGGCGTGAAGCTTGATGAGCTGTATCAGCCTTACTGGGTTGAGGGGCCGTTGCAGGTGAAAGCCTCGAGCAGTGAACTGGCCGATGCCGGGTATCAGATGGAGGCGGACAAGATTTATGCGTACGAATTGCCGGAGTAAGGCCCGGTAGTTTTGTGTTGTTTGTCCTATAGCCTTCGCGAGCAAGCCCGCTCCCACATTTGCAACGCATTCCCCTGTGGGAGCGGGCTTGCTCGCGAAAGGGCCAGCACAGACACCGCAAAAATCCGGGGTTTCACTGTTTCATTGAGCTGAGTCAAAACACCGTATCAGACGGCTTCGTACCCTAGGACATCGAATTTTTATGTCCTTTCGGAGCCCCCATGAACAAGTCCTTGCTCAGCGCCTCGCTGTTTGCCCTCGCGCTCGCAGCCCCGCTCGCCCACGCTCACGAGGCAGGCGATATTCTCGTGCGCGCCGGCGCGATCACCGTCAACCCGAAGGCCGACAGCTCCAGCGTCAAGGTCGATCAGGGTCCGCTGAGCGGCACCAATCTGGGCGGCAAGGCGACCATGAGCAGCGACACCCAGCTGGGTCTGAACTTCGCCTACATGCTCACCAACAACATCGGTATCGAATTGCTGGCCGCCACGCCGTTCGAGCATGACGTCAAGCTCAAGGGCACCGCGCTGCCCGCCGCCAATGGCAAGCTCGGCACCCTGAAACACTTGCCGCCGACTCTCAGCGTCGTCTACTACCCGCTGGATTCGAAATCGGCCTTCCAGCCCTACGTCGGTGGGGGCATCAACTACACCTGGATCTACGACGAGCACGTCGGCAGCGAAGCCAGCGCCAACGGTTTCAGCAACTTCAAGGCGAAAAATTCCTGGGGTCTGGCCTGGCAGGTCGGCGCCGATTACATGATCACCGACAACATCATGCTCAACGCCCAAGTGCGTTACATCGACATCGACACCCGCGCGACCGTCGAGAACAACGCCGTCGCACCGGGCACCCGTGCACGGGTGAATGTGGACGTCGATCCGTTCATCTACATGGTCGGTCTGGGCTACAAGTTCTAAGCCGGTTTTTTACCGAACGTTCACGTGGTGGTGAATGAGGCTGAGTGGCGGGCAGACGCAGAACTGACGACGACCGTACGCAGTCGATCGGGGGACAACATTCCCTCGCCACAGGGATAGCGATATTCCGGCCGTGAAAAAGGCGCCTGATGATGGGCGCCTTTTTCATGTCCGAAAGCTTGTTTCATCCGCGCCCGAGCAAGCGCGCCAAGCCCACACTCATCGGCGTCTGCGGCGGCATTTCGAAGCGCTGCAGCAAGCGTCGGTTATCGGCGCGCGAATGGCGGATATCCCCCGAACGTGCCGGCGCGTAGCTCACGGGCGGCAGTTCACCGACCACCGATTTCAATGCTTCGAGCATCTGCTTCAGGCTCATCGCCTGGTTCCAGCCAATGTTGACCGCCCCTTCCTGCACTTCGGGCTTTTCCAGCGCCTGCACCAGCAAATCGACCAGATCACCGACATACAGAAAATCGCGGGTCTGCTCGCCATCGCCAAACACGGTGATCGGCAAACCTTTCGAGGCGCGTTCGCTGAAGATGCTGATCACCCCCGAATACGGCGAGGACGGATCCTGACGTGGACCGAAAATGTTGAAGAAGCGGAAAATCGCCGGCTCCAGGCCATGCTGGCGGCGGTAGAAATCGAAGTACTGCTCACCGGCCAGTTTGTCCGAGGCATAGGGTGTCAGCGGTGCTTTTGGCGTGTCTTCATCAATCGACTCACCCTCGCCATTGTTGCCGTACACCGCCGCGCTGGAGGCATACACCACACGTTTGACCCCGGCCAGGCGCATGGCTTCGCAGACATTCAGGGTGCCGATGAAATTGCTCTGGTGGGTTTTCACCGGATCATCCACCGAGGCCTGCACCGAGGCCACCGCCGCCAGATGCGCAACAGCGTTGCAACCTTGCATGGCGCGGGCAACCAGTGCGGCATCGGCGACATCACCGACCACCAGTTCAACCTCTGGATTGTCCAACGGCAGGTTGCTGCGCTTGCCGGTCGACAGGTCGTCGAGCACGCGCACCGAATAGCCCTTGGCGAGCAAGGCATCGGTCAGGTGCGAACCGATGAATCCGGCGCCGCCCGTGATTAAAACCTTTGCTTCAGCCATGTCGGTAGAACCTGTCCAGTAGACTCGGGAGCGCAGCACGCCAGGCGCGCGGCTTGATCCCGAAAGTGTGGAGAATTTTCTTGCAGGCCAGCACCGCGTGTTGCGGTTCCTCGGCGGCATCCGGGCGCGCGGCGTGCGCCTGCGCGGTGGGTGCTTCGATCGCTAGCGGATGCAGACTGCGTGCTTCGGTGAGAATCGCCTGGCCCAGCGCCAGCGGCGTGGTCGCTTCGTGGCCGGCGTAATGGTAAGTGCCCCAGAGCGGTGCGGCGCAGTCGAGTTGTTTGAGCACCGAGATGATCACGCGTGCGGCATCGTCGACCGGAGTCGGATTACCGCGACGGTCATCGGCCAGCAGCAACTCTTCGGGTTTTTCCGCGCGGGCGAGGAAGCGCCCGAGAGTGCCGTCCGCACTGTCGTCGAGCAGCCAGCCAAAACGCAGCAATACATGTTGCGGGCAGGTTGCGCGCACGCTTTGCTCGATGCGCCACAAGGCCTGACCGCGCAGGCCCAACGGCACCGGTTCGTCTTTTTCGCTGTAAGCCGTGGCCCGCGAGCCGTCGAACACGCGATAGCTCGACGGCTGTACGAGGACAATGTTGTGGTGCTGGCACAGTTCGGCCAGACGCTCGATGGCGCGCTCCTGGCCAGTCATGCGGCTTTCGCTGACGCTCTCGGCCTGGAACCAGTCGAAATAGTAGGCGAGGTTGATCAACGCATCGGGACGGGTGTCGTCGAGCAATTGTGTGAGGCTCGCGGCATCCCAGCCATTTTCGGGCGGGCGGGGGGCAAGAAAACCGATGTCTTCTTCCGCACCGAGGCGAATCAGCGCCTGCCCAAGGGCATTTCCGCCGCCCAGTAACATAAGGCGCATTCGCATAGAGTCAGCAGGCCCAGTCTGATTGGAACGATGGCTTTAGCGACGGATCTCGTGGAACCGTCGTCGATAATTGCCGGAATCGTTGCATTTTGCGGGTTTAGTGCGCAACCGTCATCCGCAAAGTGTGTATCGCCAGGATTTGTGTTGTGGCAATTGCCCCCTTCGCGAGCAAGCTCGCTCCCACATGGGCACGCGGTCAACTGTGGGAGCGAGCTTGCTCGCGAGGGGCACTGCCAGACAGCCGAGATCCCCAGCGGTACTTGCATCTTCCCGCCCCCGCCCGCATAACTTCAGTCATGAATCTGCCCCTCCCCGCCAACAGCGCTCTGGCCGGCTTTCACCCCGCCGTCAGCGCCTGGTTCAGCCACACGTTCCCGGCGGTCACAGCTGCCCAGGCCCGTGCGTGGCCGCTGATCCGCCAGCGCCGTTCGACGCTGATTGCCGCGCCCACCGGCTCGGGCAAGACCCTGACCGCGTTCCTCGCCGTGCTCGATGAGCTTGTCCACCGCGGCCTCGAACACCCCGACGGCCTGCCCGCCGAAACCCTGGTGGTTTACGTCTCACCGTTGAAAGCACTGTCCAATGATATCCAGATCAACCTGCAGAATCCGCTGGCCGGCATCACCGAACAACTGCGCCAACTGGGTCTGCCCGAGCTGCAGATCACTACGGCCGTGCGCACCGGCGATACCCCGCAGAAAGACCGCGCCGCCATGCGCAAGACCGCGCCGCACATTCTGGTCACCACGCCGGAGTCGCTGTACGTGCTGCTCGGTTCCGAGTCAGGCCGTAAGATGCTCGGCACAACGCGCACGGTGATCATCGACGAAATCCACGCCATGGCCGCCGGCAAGCGCGGCAGTCACCTGTCCTTGAGCCTTGAGCGCCTGCAAGCCTTGTGCAGCGAACCGCTGACCCGAATCGGCCTGTCCGCCACACAGAAACCGGTCGAAGCCGTGGCGCAATTTCTCGTCGGCCATGAGCGCCCCTGCGAGATCGTCGACATCGGCCACGCCCGCCCGCGAGACCTGGGCATCGAAGTGCCGCCCGTGCCGTTGTCGGCGGTGATGGCCACCGATGTCTGGGGATTGGTTTATGACCGTCTCGCCGAACTTGCTCGCGAGCACCGCACCACGCTGATTTTCGTCAACACCCGGCGCCTCGCCGAGCGCCTCAGCCGGCATCTGAGCGAACGCCTCGGCAAGCACGCGGTGGCGGCGCACCACGGCAGCCTCGCCAAGGAGTTTCGCCTCGATGCGGAACAACGGCTCAAGCGCGGCGAGCTGCAAGTGCTGATCGCCACCGCGTCGCTGGAACTGGGCATCGATATCGGTGAAGTCGACCTGGTCTGCCAGATCAGTTCGCCGCGTTCGATCGCCGCGTTTCTGCAAAGAGTGGGTCGCTCCGGACACCAGGTCGGCGGCACGCCCAAGGGGCGCTTGTTCGCCACCACCCGCGACGACCTGATCGAGTGCGCCGCCCTGCTCGACTGCGTACGTCGGGGCGAGCTCGATACGCTGCACATTCCGGAAAAACCGCTGGACGTGCTGGCGCAGCAGATCATTGCCGAGGTCAGTTGCCAGGAATGGTCGGAAGACGCCTTGCTGGCGATGTTCCGTCAGGCATGGCCTTACCGCGATCTCGACACAAAACACTATCAGGCCCTGCTGAGCATGCTCGCCGAAGGCTACAACGGGCGCCAGGGCATCCGCAGCGCCTACCTGCATCGCGACGCCGTCAGCCGCACGTTGCGTGGGCGGCGGGGCGCGCAACTGACCGCCGTGACCAGTGGCGGCACCATCCCGGACAACGCCGACTACAGCGTGCTGCTTGAACCGCAGGGTTTGAACATCGGCAGCGTCAACGAAGATTTCGCCGTGGAAAGTATCGCTGGCGATGTGTTCCAGCTCGGCAATACCTCTTACCGCATCCTGCGGGTGGAAAGCGGCAAGGTGCGCGTCGAGGATGCGCAGGGCATGCCGCCGACCATTCCATTCTGGCTCGGTGAGGCGCCGGGGCGCAGTGACGAGCTGTCGGCGGCTGTCGCACGCCTGCAAGCGCAATTGGACGAATTGCTCAGTGCCAGCCCCGGCAACCTGCAACCTGCGCTCGACTGGCTGACCATCACACTCGGCCTCAACCTCGCCAGCGCCGAGCAACTGGTGGAATACCTCGCTCGCGCGCGGCAAACCCTCGGCGCCCTGCCCTCGCAGGACACGTTGTTGATGGAGCGGTTTTTCGATGAGTCCGGCGGCACCCAACTGATCATCCACACACCGTTCGGCAGCCGCATCAACCGCGCCTGGGGCCTGGCCCTGCGCAAGCGTTTCTGCCGCACCTTCAACTTCGAGCTGCAGGCCGCCGCCAGCGAAGACGCGATCGTCTTGTCGCTCTCGACCAGTCACAGTTTCGAGCTCGATGAAGTCTGGCGTTACCTGCACAGCAACAGCGCTGAACACACGCTCATTCAAGGGGTGCTCGATGCGCCATTGTTCGGCGTACGCTGGCGCTGGAATGCCGGGGTGGCGCTGGCGCTGCCACGCTTCACCGGCGGGCGCAAAGTCGCTCCGCAACTGCAACGGATGAAAAGCGAAGACCTGATCGCCAGTGTGTTTCCCGACCAGATCGCCTGCCTGGAAAACCTCGCCGGCGAGCGCGAAGTCCCCGAACATCCGCTGGTCGAACAGACCCTCGACGATTGCCTGCATGAAGCGATGGACAGCGAAGGCTGGCTGACCCTGCTGCGGCGCATGGAGCGTGGCGAGGTGCGCCTGATCGCGCGGGATTTGCCTGCGCCGTCGCCACTGGCGGCGGAAATTCTCAGCGCCCGGCCGTACACGTTTCTCGACGACGCGCCGCTTGAAGAACGTCGCACCCAAGCGGTGATCAACCGGCGCTGGAGCGATCCGCAATCGACCGACGACCTCGGTGCGCTCGATGCCGACGCGATCACGGCGGTGCGCGAAGAAGCGTGGCCGTCGCCCAATTCGATGGATGAAATGCACGAAGCGCTGATGAGCCTCGCCTGCATCAGCGACACCGAGGCGCAGGCCAACGCGGGTTGGCCGGACTGGCTGCAAACGCTGATGACCGGCGGGCGTGCTTGCCTGTTACAGGTCGACGCTGAGCATCAGTTATGGCTGGCGCGCGAGCGTTTGAGTTGTCTGCAGGCACTTTATCCACAGGCCACATTGCAGACTGCAGCGGTAGAGCTGCCCGGTTTCGACGAAACGTGGACATTCGATGAAGCCCTGCTCGAAGTGATCCGCGCCCGGCTCGGCGCCTTCGGGCCAATCCCGTTGTCCGCCATCGCCGAGTCGCTTGCTTTGCCAGCCGCGCAGGTCAATCAGTCCCTCGCGCAGTTGGAGCGTGAGGGCTATGTGTTGCGCGGCCAGTTCACGCCGCACAGCGAAATCGAAGAATGGTGCGAACGCCATCTGCTGGCGCGTATTCATCGCTACACGGTCAAGCGCCTGCGCCGGGAAATCGAACCGGTGGCATTGCAGGACTTCATGCGTTTCCTGTTCGACTGGCAGCATTTGACGCCGGCCACCCAAGTTCAGGGCAGCGCGGTGTTGCCGGCGATTGTCGGCCAGTTCGAAGGCTACCCGGCCGCAGCTTCGGCGTGGGACAGCGACATTCTGCCGGCACGCCTCAAGGACTATTCGCCGAGCTGGCTGGATGAACTGTGCCGCAGCGGCAAACTGGTGTGGACGCGCATAAGCGCGCGGCAGAAAGTCAGCGGCTCGGCATTGCGCAGTACGCCGATTGTGCTGCTGCCACGTAATCGGGTCGGCGTGTGGAGTGCGTTGGCTGAACAGACGCCAGTGAGTGAGTTATCGCCTAAAACACAGAAAGTCTTCGAGGCGCTGAGTCAGCATGGCGCACTGTTCTTTGACGAGCTGATTCACGAAGCGCGCCTGCTGCGCACCGAGCTGGAAATCGCCTTGCAGGAACTGGTCGCCGCCGGGCTGGTGAACGCCGACAGCTTTGCCGGCCTGCGCGCACTGATCACGCCGGCGAGCAAACGCCAACAGCGCAGCAGTCGGCGTGGACGCGGCGCGTTCATCGGCGGCATGGACGATGCCGGGCGTTGGGCTTTACTGCGCCGTGGAACAACCGTGGACGCGGCCGAGACACTCGAACATGTGGCCATGACCCTGCTGCGCCGCTACGGCGTAGTGTTCTGGCGTTTGCTGGAGCGTGAAGCCGACTGGTTGCCGAGCTGGCGCGAATTACTGCGCACCTTCCATCGACTGGAAGCGCGAGGCGAGATTCGTGGCGGGCGGTTTGTCAGTGGCCTGGCCGGGGAGCAATTTGCCTTGCCCGAAGCCATTCCCTTGCTGCGCGAAGTACGCCGTCGCCCGCAGGACGGCAGCCTGGTGGCGGTATGCGGGGTCGATCCGCTGAATCTGGCCGGGACTTTGCTGCCCGGGGCAAAGGTGCCGGCGCTGGCGAGTAATCGGCTGGTGTATCGCGATGGGGTTCCGGTGGCGGCGGTGATCGCCGGCAAACAGCAGGTTTGGGCGGATCTGGATCAGGCGGCCATGGAGCAGATAGGCAGGAAATTGATCCGCCATTGAGGGTGTCTGCTCAGGCCACTTCGCGGGCAAGCGTGCTCCCACAGGGTTCTGCGGCGTACACAAAACCGATGTGCGAGCGGGCTTGCCCGCGAAGAGGCCGGGACATCCAACGCACAGATCAGATCAGGGCCGCGACTCCTGAGGCACCTGCGCCGCAACCACCGCCCCCTCCTCCTGCCGCTTCGGCAACAACACCTGTTGTGGATAAGTCTGCGCAAAATGCACATTCGGGGTGTTATCCACAAGCTTCTTCAAGCGCTGATTGAACGCGCGGCTCACCGCATATTGCCCACCGGACACCGTGCGGAACTGCGCCGTCAGCACCACGCCGTTGAGATCCATCTTGTCCACGCCAAACACATCCAGCGGGCCTTGCAGGTTGTATTTGAGAAACGGGTCTTCGCGGATCGAATCGCCGGCCTCGCGGATCAGCTCGATCGCCTTGTCGACGTCGGTGTCGTAAGTGAACTGCACCGAGAAAAACGCGAAAGCAAACTGGCGTGATTGGTTGGTCACTGCCTTGATCTGGCCGAACGGCACCGAGTGCACAAAACCCTTGCCGTCGCGCAGGCGCAAGGTGCGGATAGTCAAACCTTCTACCGTGCCGGCGTGGCCTGAATCGAGTACCACCCAGTCGCCGATCGACAGGGTGTCTTCGATGATGATGAACAACCCGGTGATGACGTCCTGCACCAGTTGCTGCGAGCCGAAACCGATCGCCAGGCCAACGACCCCGGCACCGGCCAACAGCGGCGCGACGTTGATGCCGAGATTGGCCATAGTGGTGATCGCGCAGATCACCACGAGGATGATTTTGATCGCATTGCGCAACAACGGCAGGATGGTTTTCACCCGCGTGCTCGGCTGACGTGCTCCGCGTTTGCTGACCGGCGGTTTCAGCGCTTCCTGAATCGCCGTGTCGAGCACCACCCACAGCAGCCACGTCACCAGGAAGATCAGGCCGATGCTGCTCAATGCATTACTGATCGCCCGGCCGACCGTGCTGCTCTGGGCGAAATCGAGCAGCGAAACGCCCCAGATCCGCCCAAGAATATCGATGAACACAACCGCCATGACGATGCGCAGCAAGGCATGCAACAGGCTGAGAAAGCGTTCCTTGTAAGCACTGCTGCGCTGGATCGCCTCGGCCTTGCGCGACTTGAACAGGTGCTGCAACACAGTGCTGAGAAACACCGTGGCGATCAGCAGCACGGTAGTGAACAAGGCGCAACGCAGGGCTTTCTGATTGTCCTCGCCGATGCCGATCAGACTGACCGCCGAGACCAGCACCATCAACACGATCGGCCAGTACCACAGCCCGGAAAATATCCGCAGCGACTCTTGCAGCGACGGTTGTTTCAAACGTTGAGCCAAAGGGCGATTGCGGATCAGATGCGCCACCGGCCGACGCAGGCGAATCACCAGCAAACCGAAAATCACCGAGGCGATCAGCCCGGTGAACACGGCGATACTGCTGGTGATATTGCCGCCCAGTTGCCGGGCAATCTGCGGGCTGGTCAGCGCATCGCTGAGGGCGGCGAGAAAGCCGATCAGGAACAGCGGTCGCGGACAATATTCACGGATGATTCGCGCGGCGGTGCGCTTGTGACCGACGTTGAACATCACCACCACGCACAACAACATCGACGTGGAAAAGATGCCGCTGCTGGTGGCATAGGCCAGGCACAGCGCCAATGCACGGCCCACCGAACCTTGCAGATAATGGCTGACATACAGCGTCAGCGGCAGGCAGACCAACGCCGGCACGGTGTACGGCAGCACGTAGCCGAGCAAATCCTGACTGCGCTGGCGCGTGCGCAACCAACGGCCCTCACGCAGACGCTTGGCCAGCAAGCTGCCAAGCACGGTCAGCAGGGCGAAACTGCCCAGCCAGACGCCCGACAGCGTGAGGAAATCCCCGGCCACGCTCCAGCCCGAACGGTTCGACGGTTGCTTGACCAACCGATCGACTTCATCCGCCGCACGGTCGGCGCGCAGTCGCCAGGCATCGACCAGATGTTCATCGAGATCGAGTTTTTCCTGCACATCGTCAATGCTCGTACTGATCGCCCCGAGCAGACCGCCCTGGACCAGCGGCTCCGGTTCAGCGGGTTTTTCCGCAGCGTCGGCGGGAGCCGGAACGCCCGGCAGCGCGGCGGCTTGCGATGTGTTGACGCCCAAACACAGCAGCGCTGCCAGCAGAATGGCGATCCTGAAATTGCGCAAAACTCCGATCTCCCATGGCCGAACCTCGTAAGGAACTGATCGGTATTTGCACGGCAAGTTCAGCCGTCAGGGCCACGCACCTGCACGATGAATCGGACGCAAACCCCAATCGCGACCGTCCGTAACACCACCGAAACTTTCCCGCCCCCGCCGCAGTCATCACAGAACATCGGCAACACGAGGACTTTCTACGGGAGGATGGGATGGCGACGATTCACATCGGTATTTCAGGCTGGCGCTACGTCCCGTGGCGCGGGGATTTCTACCCGAAGGGGCTGGCGCAGAAGCGCGAATTGCAGTTCGCCTCCCGCGCGGTCAACAGCATCGAAATCAATGGATCGTTCTACGCTCTGCAACGACCCGAACGTTACGCCCAGTGGTACGCCGAAACCCCCGATGACTTTGTGTTCAGCGTCAAGGCGCCGCGCTTCATCACCCACGTGCGCCGCTTGCGCGAAATCGAAAAACCGCTGGCGAATTTTTTTGCCTCGGGGGTGCTGGAGCTGAAGGAAAAACTCGGGCCGATCCTTTGGCAGTTTCCACCCAATTTCAAATTCGATGCCGAGCGTTTCGACCAGTTTCTAGCGCAACTGCCACACGACACCGAAGCTGCCGCCGCACTCGCCCGCCAGCACGACGCCCACATGCCCGGCAATGCCAGCGTCAAAGCCTGGCGCAAAAAGCCGCTGCGTCATGCCGTGGAAATCCGTCATGAAAGTTTCATCGACCCGCAGTTCGTGCGCCTGCTCAAGCGCCATAACGTTGCACTGGTGGTCGCCGACACCGCCGGCAAATGGCCGTACCGCGAAGACCTCACCAGCGACTTTGTCTACTTGCGTTTGCATGGCGCCGAAGAGCTCTACGCCAGCGGCTACTCCGAACAAGCGCTCAAGCGCTGGGCCGAGCGCATCGACGCCTGGCATCACGGTAAACAGCCAGAGGATGCACATCTGATAGCGCCACGCCTCAAACCCCGCGCCCGCAAATCCCGCGAAGTGTTCTGCTACTTCGACAACGACATCAAAGTCCGCGCGCCCTACGACGCGCGCAACCTCCTGCAGCGCTTCGACCTCGACAAAGACCTGGCCACAACGCCCGGGCAAGTCGCCGCTCAAGGAGTTCTGTCATGAGCATTCCCGAACCGGTCGGTTTCACCGACGAAGGCTCCGTGGTTGCGCCCTCGGTGCGCACCTTCACCGTGCTGACGGTCAACACCCACAAGGGCTTCACGGCGCTGAACCGGCGTTTCATTCTGCCGGAGCTGCGTGAGGCGGTGCGCAGCGTCGCTGCCGATGTGGTGTTTCTGCAGGAAGTCCACGGCACCCACGAGCAGCATCCGAAACGCTACGACAACTGGCCGACGATGCCGCAATACGAATTCCTCGCCGACAGCCTCTGGCCGCAATTCGCCTACGGGCGCAACGCGGTGTACCCGGCGGGCGATCACGGTAATGCGCTGCTGTCGAAATTCCAGATCATCCGCCACGACAACCTCGACGTGTCGATCAGCGGCCATGAAAACCGTGGCCTGTTGCATTGTGTGTTGCGCCTGCCCGGTGACGGCACCGAAGTGCACGCGATCTGCGTGCATCTGGGCCTGCGCGAGAGCCACCGCAACGCCCAACTCGACCTGCTGATGCAACGACTCGGCGAACTGCCCGCCGATGCACCGGTGATCGTCGCCGGCGATTTCAACGACTGGCGCCAGCGCGCCGATGCGCAGCTCAAGCCCTGTGGCCTGCGCGAAGTATTTGCCGAACACCACGGCAAACCGGCGCGCAGCTTTCCGGCGCGGCTGCCAGCGCTGCGGCTCGACCGCATCTATGTACGCAACCTCAAGGCCAGCCGGCCAAAAGTGTTGACCAACCGGCCCTGGTCCCACCTTTCCGACCACGCACCGTTATCGGTGGAGATTGAACTATGAACAGTGCGCCACTGGAAAAATCCGCCGTCGACCCGGTCACGCTGAACCCACCGGTGCGCGAGCCCGGGCACGTTGACGTCGAGTATCAATGGCACAGCAACAACCGTGTGCAATTGCTTGAGAACGGCGAGGAGTATTTCCCCCGCGTATTCGAAGCGATGCGCGCAGCCAAGAGCGAGATCCTTCTCGAAACTTTCATTGTTTTCGAAGACAAGGTCGGCGCCGAGTTGCAGCAGATCCTCATCGAAGCCGCCCAGCGCGGCGTGCGCACCACGGTCAGCCTCGACGGCTTCGGCTGTGGCGAGCTGAGCACCGGCTATCTGTCAGCATTGAGCGATGCCGGCGTGCATTTGCAGATCTTCGATCCGGCGCCCAAGCACCTGGGCATCCGCACCAACTGGTTCCGCCGTTTGCACCGCAAGATCGTGGTGGTCGACGGTCTGATCGCGTTCATTGGCGGGATCAATTTTTCCGGTGATCATCTGGCCGACTTCGGCCCTGAAGCCAAGCAGGATTACTCGGTGGAGATCCAGGGCCCGGTGGTCGCCGATATCCATCACTTCGCCCTGCTGCAAAGCGGTCGTCCCGGACGCGCGCGGTTCTGGTGGCAGCGCCGGCGCCAGCGACTGGAGGAAATGGCCTTCACCGATCACGACGGCCAGGTGCGCCTGGTGTTCCGCGATAACGACCAGCACAACACCGATATCGAAGACGTGTATTTGCAGGTGCTGCGCAACGCCAAGCGCCGGGTAATCATCGCCAACGCCTACTTCTTCCCCGGCTACCGCCTGCTGCGCGAGATCCGTAACGCCGCGCGCCGTGGCGTCGAGGTGCGGCTTATCCTGCAGGGCCAGCCGGACATGCTCGTCGCGAAACTGGCAGCGCGCATGACTTACGATTATCTGTTGCGTGCCGGCGTGCAGATTCACGAATACTGCCAGCGCCCGCTGCACGGCAAAGTCGCGCTGGTCGACGATGACTGGAGCACCGTGGGCTCAAGCAATCTAGACCCGCTGAGCCTGTCGCTGAATCTGGAAGCCAACGTACTGATCCGCGATCGCGCCTTCAATCAGCACCTGTACGAACGCCTCGAAGACCTCAGCCAGAACCACTGCAAAGCCATGGATGCCAAACTGTTGCCGCGCGGGCGCATTTGGCACATGACCGTGGGTTTTCTGGTGTTCCACTTCCTGCGGCACTTCCCGGCGATGGCCGGTTGGCTGCCGGCGCATAAACCGCGTCTGAAGCCTTTCCGAGGTGCGCGTCCATGAGTCATTCCGAAGCACACTCGAGCAGCCCTTCGGCGCAAGCGGCGCCGTCAAAATGGAGCCGCTGGAAACGTCCGCTGACCATCCTGTTCTTTCTCGCGCTGATCGTCCTGTTGACGATGTTCGCTACGCGCATCGAATGGGCCGAGGTGCTGGAGACCCTCGCCGATTTCAAGGTGCGCACACTGATCATCGCTGCCAGCCTGACCTTGTTGAGCTTTCTGGTGTACGCCAGTTTCGACCTGATCGGCCGTACCTACATTCGTCAGGATCTGACCTGGAAGCAGATCCTGCCGGTGGGCATCATCAGTTATGCCTTCAACCTCAACCTCAGCGCGTGGGTCGGCGGCATCGCCATGCGGTATCGGCTGTATTCGAGGCTGGGTGTGAGCAAGGGCAATATTGCCAAGATCCTCGGTCTGAGCCTGGCGACCAACTGGTTTGGCTACATGACCATCGCCGGCGTGGTGTTCAGCAGTGGGCTGGTGCGCATGCCGCCGGGCTGGAAACTCAGCAGTGATGCGCTGCAATTGGTGGGCGTTTTGTTGCTGTTGGTCAGTGCCGGCTATCTGGCGGCGTGTCAGTTTTCCAAGCGCCGCGAGTGGTCGATTCGCGGCGTGGAAATCAACCTGCCGTCGCTGCGCATGGCGGTGCTGCAATTGCTGCTTGGTGCATTGAATTGGTCACTGATGGCGGCAGTCATTTTCACTCTGCTGCCGAGCAAACTGGATTACCCGCTGGTGCTTGGCGTGCTGCTGATCAGCGCAATTGCCGGGGTGATCACGCACATTCCGGCGGGGCTTGGCGTGCTTGAGGCTGTGTTTGTCGCGCTGCTGCAGCATGAGGCGTCGCGCGGCAGTCTCGTCGCGGGCTTGCTGGCGTACCGGGCTATTTACTTTCTGTTGCCGTTGTTGATTACGGTGGTGATGTATCTGGTGGTGGAGGCCAAGGCCAAGGCGTTGCGGATCGAGAAGAAACCCACACATTAGAATCAGGATCAAAAGATCGTCCGAAGGCTCGGGCCGCGATCGGACGATCTTTTGATTTTTCAGGATTGGATAATGCTCAACCGCTCCCCCACCACCATCTCGGTAATCCAGTCCACCAGAATCGAGGTGTAGGCCTGCTGTGACACCGGGTCACTCAATGCGTGATCCGTGCCATCGATGATCCGGTGGGTCAACGAGTGGGTCTGCTGACACGCGGCGCGGTAACTCATGATCGTCGCGTGGGGCACGAAATCGTCGGTTTCCGATTCCACCAGCAGCACATCGCCCGTGAATTGCGAGCAGGCATGCAGGGCGCGATTGCTGTCGGCGCGCACCAGCGTATTGCGATAATCGCGCAGGTCGGCCTTGTCCAGATCGCGCTTGGGCGTATGCCATTGTTCGTCGCGGTACAGCGCCGGCACGCGCAGCGCCAGCCAGCGCACCGGGCGCAATGAGGTCAGGATCGAGGCCAGATAGCCGCCATAACTGGTGCCGACCACGGCGATCGCCGAGGTATCCAGCGCCGGGTGCGCCAGCAGGCGATCATAGGCCGCCAGCAAGTCACGCAGATTGTCTTCACGGGTCACCCGGGTCAGCGGGATTCCGGTGCCGCCGGTGTGCCCGCGCAGGTCGAAGGTCAGGCACACGCAACCCAGGCCGGCGATGCCTTTGGCCCGTTCCAGATCGCGCTCCTGACTGCCGCCCCAACCGTGAACAAACAACACCCCCGGCACTTTCGATTTAGGACTGAGAAAGGTCCCGCTCATCTGTTCGTCATCAATGTCGATTTGAATGCTTTCGCTTCTAGCCGTCATAGGATTGGACCGTCACATATTTGAGAAGAAACGCGCTGTTTTCCGCCGGGCCGCGATAGACCTCGATGGCGTCCGCCGGCAGCGCCTGATCGGTATAGGTTTCCAACGACGACACGCGGATGGCGCGCATCTGTGGGTCGTTGACGAAGCTCTGCAACGCCGCGACCTCGGCACTGCTGGCGCCGCCCATGCGCCAGGATTGTTCGAGCACGCCGCTGCGCGGCTGGCCGCTGGCGTCGAGGCCTTGCGCGATATCGTAATTGCGCCGCGAGGCGAAGAAGCGCGGGTAGGCTTCGTTGGCAGCGCTGTCGAACACCTGCGCCTGTTCAATGGCCAGGCGCACATCATCGGGCAGCTCCAGCGCCAGCAATTGGTCATAGCCGCCCTGCACCACCAGCAGATTCGAACCGCCGTAGACCTCTTCGCCCTCGCCGTCCTCGGTCAAGTACTGCTCGCCGCAGTAACTCAACACTTTGCCGCCGATGAACGACTGACCGACGCTGTGGGTAATGACGTTGCTCAAGTCCTGCTCCAGCACCACCCCGTCACTGAACAGACTTTGCGCCTCGGGGCGCGCGAGGATTGCATCGAACGCGTCGAGGCTTTTGATCACTTCCTGTCCGCGCCCGGCGCAGGCGTGGACCGGCTTCAAGCGAATCGGCCCGGCATACAGCAGATGTTCGGCAGCGGGCCGTGCATCTTCCAGGGCGAATACGCTGAGACCGTCGAGCACGACGTTGCGCACCCGCTCCGAAAACAGCGGCGACCAACCCTGCGGCGCATGCGCCAGATGGCTGCGCAAACCGTGGCTGATGGCTTTGGTGCAGATGAAATCGTAGTCGACGTAACCGCCCCACAAATCATCAGGGCCTTTGATGCCCAGCGCTTGAGCATGGGCGGCACCGACGATGGTCTGCGTCGGCAGTAGATACAGCTCGCGGCCCGAATGTTTGGCCGGGTCGTAACTGCCGCCGAATTTGCAATTGAGGATCTGCGCCAGCCAGCGCGCCAGGGCCTTGTTGGTCTCGACTTCATGTTGTGGCGCCTCGGCACGTACCGAATGGGCCACGACGATTTTTTTGCTGGGTGTCGGGGTCATGCGTTCCCCTTGTATCAGGCGATGGGTTCACTCAGGGAAATTGCAGAGATCAGGCCAATCAACGATCACCACGAACCGCCCGGTGATCGGGCGTTTGCCACGAGTGTGCTGGCATCGCGCCTGTTTCAAACTGCACGACGGCGCGGAAAATTCCGGCAAATTGCATGATCTCTCATCCTCGCCGCGATCGCTGTGGGAGTTCATTGATTCAGCTTAGCGCGTCAGACCAAACCGCCCCCGATAATCACTCGGCCCCAACCCAGTGATCTTCTTGAAGATCGCGCGAAACGCCCCCGGATCCTGATAGCCCACCGTCCAGGCGATGTGATCGATCGTGCCGTTGGTGAATTCGAGCATTTCCCGCGCCTTGCCGACCCGCAGATGCTGGCAATACTCGGTCGGCTTCAACCCTGTGGCCGCGCGGAATCGGCGCAGGAAAGTGCGTTCTTCCAGACTCGCGCGCTCGGCCATTGCCGCCAACGAAACCTCCGTCGCCCCGGTGCTTTGCAGCCAGTGCTGAACCTTGAGAATCGCCGCGTCACCGTGACTGAGGATCGGCGCGAAATTGCTCCCGCATTCGCTGGCGCTGTCACTGTGTTCCATCACCAGAAACCGCGCAGTTGCGGTGGCGATGCTCGGGCCGAGCAAGCCATCGACCAGACGCAATCCCAGCTCCGACCAGGCCATCAGCCCCGCCGTGGTGATCAGATCGCCGTCATCGACTATCGGCGTATCGGCCTTCAGTCTGATCTTCGGGTAACGCTCGGCAAACGCCTCGGCCGAGGTCCAGTGGGTGGTGGCGCTGCGACCATCGAGCAAGCCGCTTTCGGCAAGCATCAACGAGCCCACACAGACGCCACCGAGGGTCGCGCCGCGTGCATGCTGGTCGCGTAGCCATTGCGTCAGGCCCGGAGTCATCTGCGCTGCATCGAACCCGCCCAGAGACGGCGGAATCAGCACGGCGAGCAAAGCGTCTTCGTCACTCGGATGACTGTCATAAACCCGCGCTGGCAACTGCTCGCCTTCGACCTGCCAGTGACTGACCCGCAGCACAGGTAAGTGCACAGCCTGATACTCGGCGGCGATGCGGTTGGCCACCGCAAACAGGTCGGTCAGACCGTGCACCGCAGCCAGTTGCGCGCCGGGGTAAATCAGCACGCCCAATTCAGCAGTCGCGGCTTTTTGTGCAGCCATTGTCAGTTTTCCCCCGTCTATTGTCGGTGCGGCCAATCCTCCAATCCTCGGCCAGCGCCAATACTGAGGTCACACCCAATCACTGCCTCAAGGACAATCCCATGGCCAAGCAAGCGCTCATCGTAGTCGATATCCAGAACGACTACTTCCCCCAAGGCAAGTGGCCGCTGGTCGGCGCCGACGCCGCAGCCGACAACGCGGTGCGGCTGATCGCAGCCTTTCGCGCAGCGGGCGATTCGGTGGTGCACATTCGCCACGAATTCACCGCCGAAGATGCGCCGTTTTTTACCCCCGGCTCCGAAGGCGCCAAACTGCATCCGAAAGTGCTCAACCACGCTGACGAGCCGGTGGTGCTCAAGCACTTCGTCAACTCGTTTCGCGAGACCGAACTGAAATCGGTGCTAGACGATCAAGGAATCACCGAACTGGTGGTGGTCGGCAGCATGAGCCATATGTGCATCGATGGCATCACCCGCGCGGCGGCGGACATGGGCTACGGCGTCACAGTAATCCACGATGCCTGCGCCAGCCGTGACCTTGAGTTCAATGGCCTGACGGTGCCCGCCGCCCATGTGCATGCGGCATTCATGTCAGCGCTGGGTTTTGCCTATGCCAGCGTGGTATCAACCGAGCAGTTCCTGCACAGCAACGCCTAGCAACAACTGCTCAACCCACAGGCCCGCCACGTTGCGAGCCTTTTTGCGTCTGTCATGAAAATCTCACGCGTGAGTCATTGATGGCACTTTGCATTAGTTGTAGTGTGGCCCACGCGTGAGACGCTCATAACCGGATTCCAGCCATGACAAGCCGCACTCGGACGACTGCCGCCGCCAGCCCCAAGGGCGAGCGTGGCAAAGCGTCGGCGAAAAAACCGTCAAGCTTCTACATGAAGCAAATGCGCGCAGGCCTGGCCGCCGCCGGTTATGTGAAACACGAAACTTGGGTGCTTCCGGAAAACCGAAGCTTGCTCAAGCAAATGGAGCAACAGCTACGCCAACCGATTCTGGCTGGCTCTTTCATGTCGGAGAAATACATGAGCGCAGGCAACAACTGGACCATCGACAGCCTCTTCAATGCCCTCAAGGCGCTGGACGAGGTGGCTTCCCAAGAGATTTCGCTGTCCCTGATCCAGAGCTCCGAGCCGAGCATCAAGCTGCAAATGAACGAATTCGGCGGCCTGCCGATTCACATCGCCCTGGCCGGCCAGCAGGTCATCGTCGACACCGTGCTGGTCGACATCGACTCGATCAGCAATGTCCAGGCGTTCAACGATGCCGTGCTGCGCAGCCGCGAGATGTTCCCGCTGTCGTCGATCGGTATCGAGTCGATGCCCAACGGGCAGACCGTCTACAACATGTTCGGCGCCCTCAGCGCCGACTCGAGCCTGACCAACGTCATCACCGAGGTGAAAACCCTGGTCGACAACGTGCAGCGCGCCAGCGAAGCCTTCGAACACTTCTTCAAGTAATCAACAGGGAAAATCCAATGACTCAGTCCATCTGGAGCAAGTTGTTCACCGCACTGCGCGGCGGTGCCAATGAAGTCGGCGAAGCCATCGCCGACCAGCAGGCCCTGCGCATCCTCGATCAGGAAATCCGCGACGCCGACAGCGCGCTGTCGAACGCGCGCCGCGAGCTGGTGACGATCATGGCCAAGCACAAACTGGCCGCCGATCGCGTCAGCGAGTACGACGCCAAGATCAAGGATCTCGAAGCCAAAGCCGTTGCCGCACTGAATGCCGGTCGTGAAGACCTGGCGCTGGAAGTGGCCGAAGCGATTTCGACCCTGACCAACGACCTCGCTGCCGAGAAGAAACTCAGCGATGAGTTCGGCGCCTACGCCGACAACATGCGCAAAGACATCAGCAAAGCCGAATCGCGAATCAAGAGCCTGCGCCAGCAAGTGGACATGGCCAAGGCCCGCGACAGCGTGCAGAAAGCCCAGGTCAGCGCCTCGATTGCCAGCGGCGGCGCCAACGGCAAACTCGAAACCGCCGTGGGCACCCTCAACCGTCTGCAAGCCAAGCAGCAGCAACGCGCTGCCGAACTGAACGCCGCAGACGAACTGGCCGACGCCTCCACCGGCAACGACCTGGAACGCAAACTGCGCGACGCTGGCATCACGCCGAACGAAGGCAGCGCCAATGCGATCCTTGAGCGGTTGAAGCAGAAGTCCGCGCAGTAACACTGCAATCATAATTGTGGGAGCGGGCTTGCTCGCGAAGGCGTACTGTCAGTCAAATTTCTACTGCCTGTCACCCCGCCTTCGCGAGCAAGCCCGCTCCCACATGGTTTGCGGCGTGTCGTTCACCGCTTCGCCCGTTACACTACCGCCACTTTTTCACCCCGAACACCTCCACCCGCTTCAAGGAACGTACCCATGGGATGGTTTAAAGACTTGCTCGGCACCCGCAATTGGCAGGCCCCTGCGCCAACGAGCACCGGCGCCAGCGGCCCGCTGGGCATGGCTCAAGGCAAAGGCGTGCGCTTCGACACGACGCTGGCGTTGCTGCTGGAAGGCTCGACTTCGGTACGGGTGCCGTTCAATCAAGCGGTGTGGAGCGCCGGTTGGGTCGATCTTGGCCAGTCCAACAAACTGCACCGCTATTACATGAACGACGAGGATTTCTGGGTGCAGATCCACGTCACCGGTGAAGACCAGATCGAGTCGGTCACCCTGTTCAATTACCTCAGTTACGTGACGGTCAACAGCGACGCCGAACTGCAGCGTCTGGCCGGCCCGAACAGCCTGATCGGTCTGCCCACCTACAACCACGACGGTGTTGAGTACACCCGCGAATGGGGCACCGAGTTGCAGCAGACCGAACTGGTGCCGATGACCGAACACGTGGTCAACCCGGACGAGTCCTACACCATCAAGCACCACGCCATGCTGTATGCCCGCGACACCGGCCTGACCGATCGCCGCGAACTACTGCTGTTCTGCGTCGAACAGGATGAAGAAGGCACCGTCAGCCTGAGCACTTCGCTGGGCATTTCGCTGTACACCACTGATTTGAGCGCCATCTAAAAAAGGAAGTTTTTCATGCTGGAAGTGTTGGCCGTTTCCCTGAACAAAACCGCGTTGGTCGGTTTTGTCGTCTACCTGATCGGCGCCGTGTTGCTGCTCATGCTGTTTCAGTTCGTCTACACGCGCATCACCGCGCACAAGGAATTCGAGCTGATCCGTGCCGGCAACACTGCCGCCGCCATTGCCCTGTCCGGGGCAATCATCGGTTTCGCCATTCCGGCGAGCAACGTGATCGCCTACTCGGTCAACGTGCTCGACTTTGTACTCTGGGCGGTCATCGCAGCAGTCGTTCAGCTGTTGGCATTTGTTGCGACCGGGCTGGTGCTCAAGGGTACGTCCCAGCGCATCGCCAACGGCGAAGTGGCTGCCGGCATTTATGTGGCCGCCGTGGCGATCAGCGTCGGCATGCTCAATGCCGCGTGCATGACCCCGTCCCACTGACCGGCAGGAAGCCTCCCGATGAAACGCAGCAAATACGTGCAGTTGTCCCTCGCCGCGTCAGTGGCAATGGCGATTTCCGGGGAAGCGGCAGCGGTGGATCAGGCACGCCATTTCCAGAGCGTCGAGCAGTGCGTCGACGCCGAAGTGGCCGCCGATCTCTGCTCCAGCGCCTACGTCGCCGCTCTGAATGAACACCGACGCATCGCCCCGGCCTACAACGACAAGGCCAAGTGCGACGCAGACTTTGCCTCCGGCTGGTGTCAGAAAAATTCCGACGGCCGCTTCGTGCCCAAGCTCGGCGGCTTTAAAGTGCAGCGCGATGCTCAGACGCCGCAAGATCTGGACGCCATCGCCGATGCGCAGATGCCAGCGGGCGACACCACGAGCAGCGCAAGCACCGGCAGCTCACACTACTCCGGCGGCTCGGGTGGCGGCGGTAATGGCTGGCTGACCGGCTGGCTGATCGGCAACGCAATGAGCAACAATGCCAATCGCACCGTTTACCGCGATCGCGAAACGCGCCAGCCGTACAACACCTCTACGCAGTACCGCAGAGCTGAGACCACCACGCGCAGCCAGACGGATTATGAAAGCAGCAAGAGCAAACCGGTGAACGTTGCGTCGTCGACTTCGCGCGGCGGCTTCGGCAGCCAGTCCAGCGCCCGCAGCGGTTGGGGTGGCTGGGGCAGCAGTTCCGGACGCTCGAGCAGCTGACATGAAAAAGATCCACTGCGCCGAGCGCCCCGACTGGAAACACACCGCCGAAAGCCTCGGCTTCATGTTCCACACCATCGACGATGAACCGTACTGGGACGAAAGCGCCTACTACCAGTTCAGCCTCGCGCAAATCGAAAACGATCTGGAAGACCCGACTACCGAACTGCATGAAATGTGCATGGATCTGGTTGATCGCGTGGTCAGCAGTGAGGAGATGCTCGACCGCCTGAGCATTGCGCCGGCGCACTACGACATGATCCGCACCTCCTGGCGCGAAGGTCATCCGCATCTGTACGGTCGCATGGACTTTTCCTATAGCGGTAACGGCCCGGCGAAACTGCTGGAGCTCAACTACGACACGCCGACCAGCCTCTATGAAGCGGCGGCGTTTCAGTGGGGCTGGCTGGAACAGTGCATCGAGCGCGGCACGCTGCCGCGGCATGCTGATCAGTTCAACAGCATCGACACCAAGCTGCACCAGGCCTTCGCCGAGCTGCAGCTCAAGCGGCCGTTCTACTTTGCGTCGATGAAGGGCTCGGTCGAGGACAAAGGCACCACCGACTACCTGCGGCTGATCGCGGAAAAGGTCGGCATCGAATCACGCCACATCGATATCGAAGACATCGGCCTGACGGCTGAAGGTCGTTTCGTCGACCTGCAGGATCGCTGGATTCCACACTTGTTCAAGCTGCACGCTTGGGAATTCATTTTCCACGAACCGTTCGGCGCAGCGATTGCCGAATGCGATACGCAGTTCTTCGAGCCGGCGTGGAAGGCAATCCTGTCCAACAAAGGCGTGTTGCCCTTGTTATGGGAAATGCACAAGGGCCACCCGAATCTGCTGGCAGCGCACCTTGATCCGAACCCTCAAAGTACGGTGCCGAAAGGCTGGGTACGCAAGCCGTATTTTTCCCGCGAAGGTGCGAACATCGAACTGCAAACCGCCGAAGGGATGATTGTCAAAGAGGACGGGCCCTACACCGATGCGCCATTTATCCTGCAAGAGTTTGCGCCGTTACCGAAGTTTGGCGACAGCTACACGCTGATCGGCTCGTGGGTAATCGGCGACGAGGCGGCGGGTATTGGGGTGCGGGAAGACAATAGCCTGATCACCAGGGATTCGAGCCGGTTTCTGCCACACCTGATCCTCGACTAGATCACTCCCAGAATGAAAAAGCCGTAGCGTTTGCGCTACGGCTTTTTCATTCTGGTCAGGACGGTTCGGTTGTACGCGGCCCGCTCGTTACCGCAACCTCTTCTCTGGCGGGTTCGACCGTTGCCACTCCTGCCAGTCTGCGACGAGCGATTTCAGCACCACGACGACGCAGTGGCGTCTCGACGAAGCGGTAGTTCAGTTCGCTGCATACCACCATGATCAACAAGGCGGTGAGCACAAGCTCAACCGTATGCCCGCCACCCAGCGCCATGCCACTGCTGGCGGCCAATCGCGTCCATATCTCGGTACTCAGGTGATAGGCAAATATGTGCACCACGTACAAGGCGTAGGAACGTGAACCCAGCCACTCGAACAGCCCGCTGAAGATGGATGGGCAATAGATGTAGCCTTTCTGATAGCTGGCCAGCCAGACAATGATCAAAGCCGTTATCGCGATCAGACCGACAGCAATCGGCACCGCGATCATCTGCCCGGCAATCGCGCCCAACAGATACAGCAGAAACAGCGTAGTCGTCAGACGCTTGAACACACTGGTACCGAGCGCAACTGGCTCGATGTCCCGGTAGAGCGGCGTGCGGGAGAACAGGCAGAGCACAATACCCCACATCATCGCATCGAGTCTGAAAGAAAACAGCATCGGTGCCGGGGGCGCGGCAAAGCCATTGCGATCAAAGCCGAACTGCAGGGCGATCAAGGCAAGCAGGACAATCACCCGCCAGCGCGCCGATGTCACAAGCAGCAGAAAAAGCGGGAAGATGAGGTAAAACTGCTCCTCAAGCGCCAGACTCCAGTACACCGAGTTAGGACCGAGCAACAAACCGTACTGATTGGCCAGGTTGCCCGTGAACGTAGCCACGGCAGTAAAACTGCGCAGGTTATAAAACCACGACTGGAACGCATTCGACTCGTTGAAAAGAATCGAAAACGCTAACGGTATCAGCACCCATAACCACGCGGTGGGCAGCAAACGGTAAGCCCGCCGGATCCAGAATGACGTGGCGGCCAATCCGAACCTGTGCTGCTCACGGTGGCTATCGAAATAGTCGAGATACGCCTTGCTGACAACGTAACCGGAAATACAAAAGAACAGATCTACCCCGGTCCATGGGGAATACACGTTGTACAAGTTCATCAGGTACGAATCGTGGAATGGCAACAGTTGTGGAAGATGGGTCAGGACCGTCATGAGAATGGCCGCCCCGCGCAAATACTCGATTTCCTTGTTCTTGCGACTGGTCATGAGACTCTCTTGTTTTTATGTGCAAACAGGCGTTCGAGCGCCTGCAAGCGACGCCGAATGAGCTGACTTGTTATTCGTCGAAGGGATCATGGAGCGGCCCGCGACGACCTTCAAGGCTCCGTACAAAATCTTTTCCGGATATCCACCCGGACTCTTCGGTCTGCTGTCGGCGTTCTATTCATCGATGCCCCTGCAAAACGACAAAGCCCCCGCAATAGCGAGGGCTTTGTCTGGAAGCGATCAAATCTCAGAACGGAATATCGTCATCGAAGCTGTCGAAATCCGGAGCCGGTTGCGGTGCGGCCTGCTGAGGCGCTGGCGGAGCCGAACGCTGCTGCGGAGCAGACTGCTGCGGGCGTGGAGCCTGCTGACGTGGCGCCTGCTGCTGGTAGTTGTTGCCGCCGCCTTGCTGATCGCCCTGTTGTGGACGGCCGCCGAGCAGTTGCATGGTGCCTTGCATGTCGACCACGATTTCGGTGGTGTAACGCTTGATACCGTCCTTTTCCCACTCACGGGTCTGCAGCTTGCCTTCGATGTACACCTGCGAACCCTTGCGCAGGTATTCACCGGCGATTTCGGCAACCTTGCCGAACATCGAAACACGGTGCCACTCGGTCTTCTCGACCTTCTGGCCGGTTTGCTTGTCGGTCCATTGTTCGCTGGTGGCCAGACTCAGGTTGGTCACGGCGTTACCGTTAGGCAGGTAGCGAACTTCGGGATCCTGGCCGCAAGTGCCGACCAATATGACTTTGTTAACCCCACGGGCCATAACGTTCTCCTAAGCGTCGCACGCAGCCCCGGCCGGGTTGTTGACCAGGCGTTCGAGGGTCGTGCGATCCACTAATTCTTTGTCCAGTTTGATGTAAACAGCCGCCTCTTCGGCGACTATCACTGCATCCGTTACCCCTACGAGGGCCTTGAGACGCTCGACCAGACCCGCTTCGCGGATCGCTTCGGGCGACAACGGCAAGCGCAGGCTCGTCACGTAGGGAGGTTCGCGCATGGTAACAGCAAAGGCCAGCCAAAGTGCAGCCAGCCCGGCACATCCAAGGAACACAACCGACAGACCGCCATGCTGAAACAGCCAGCCGCCGAGTATCCCGCCGAGTGCCGAACCGAGGAACTGGCTGGTGGAGTACACGCCCATGGCCGTGCCCTTGCCGCCTGCCGGTGAAACCTTGCTGATCAGCGATGGCAACGAAGCCTCCAGCAGATTGAACGCGGTGAAGAACACCACGGTGCCAATCACCAGAGCGCGCAGGCTGTCGCCGAACTGCCAGAAGAATAGTTCAGTCAGCATCAATGTCATGACGGCGCCGAGCAAAACTCGTTTCATTTTGCGTCGCTTCTCGCCGTAGATGATGAAAGGGATCATGGCGAAGAAGGAAATCACCAGCGCGGTGAGGTACACCCACCAGTGCTGCTCCTTGGGCAGGCCGGCTTTTTCCACCAGCGCCAGGGGCAAGGCGACGAAGCTCGACATCAACATGGCATGTAACACAAAGATGCCCAAATCAAGGCGCAGCAGGTCCGGATGCTTGAGCGTCGGCAGCAATGCCTGCCGCGCCACCCCGGATTCACGGTGCTGCAACGGCCCGGTGGAGCGCGGCACCATGAACATGATGATCAGGATACCGACCAGCGCCATGCCGCCAGTAGCAAGGAACAACCCGGACAGCCCGAAGGCACGGGTCAGCAACGGCCCGACCACCATGGCCACGGCGAACGACAGGCCGATGGTCATGCCGATCATCGCCATGGCTTTGGTTCGATGCTGTTCGCGGGTCAGGTCGGACAGCAGCGCCATGACCGCTGCGGAAATCGCCCCGGCGCCCTGCAGGATCCGCCCGGCGATCACGCCCCAGATCGAATCGGCCTGCGAGGCGAGGACACTGCCGAGGGCGAAGACGATCAGTCCCAGATAAATCACCGGTCGACGGCCGATCCTGTCGGAAATGATCCCGAAGGGGATCTGGAAAATTGCCTGGGTCAGGCCGTAAGCGCCAATCGCCAGCCCGATCAGGGCCGGGGTCGCTCCCGCCAGATCCATGCCATAGGTCGCCAGCACCGGCAACACCATGAACATGCCCAGCATACGGAAGGCGAACACCAGGGCCAGACCGCTCGCCGCGCGGGTCTCGCTGCCACTCATGCGTTCGCTGTGGGGATCGTGCATGGAAAAACCTCGTGTGAACCGGCGGCGATTCTACCAGTCCCATCGGAAGACGGGGTATATCGCGACGCTATGACGCGTATAGATGAAACTCTCTTCATGAACGGCAAGAAGCCTTCGTTGGATAGTGTGCATCCATCCAGTATTTGCCCGTATACTCCTACGTTTTCGACGCCCGCCGAGCGAGGCCACTTTGGACAAGATCCTGATACGTGGGGCCCGTACCCACAACCTGAAGAACATCGACCTGACCCTGCCACGGGACAAACTGATCGTCATCACCGGCCTGTCCGGATCCGGCAAGTCGTCCCTGGCGTTCGACACGCTGTATGCCGAAGGTCAGCGCCGCTATGTCGAATCGCTGTCGGCCTACGCCCGCCAGTTCCTGTCGATGATGGAAAAACCCGACGTCGACACCATCGAAGGCCTGTCGCCGGCGATCTCCATCGAACAGAAGTCGACCTCGCACAACCCGCGTTCCACGGTCGGCACCATCACCGAAATCTACGACTACCTGCGCTTGCTTTACGCTCGCGTCGGTACGCCGCGTTGCCCGGATCACGACATTCCGCTGGAGGCGCAGACCGTCAGCCAGATGGTCGATCTGGTGCTGGCACAGCCGGAAGGCAGCAAACTGATGTTGCTGGCACCGGTGATCCGCGAACGCAAAGGCGAACACCTGTCGGTCTTCGAAGAATTGCGTGCGCAGGGTTTCGTCCGCGCCCGGGTCAACGGACGCATTTGCGAGCTCGACGAGCTGCCGAAGCTGGATAAACAAAAGAAGCATTCGATCGATGTGATCGTCGACCGCTTCAAGGTCCGCGCCGATCTGCAACAACGTCTTGCCGAGTCGTTCGAGACCGCGCTGAAACTCGCCGACGGCATTGCCCTGGTGGCGCCGATGGACGACGAGCCTGGCGAAGAAATGATCTTCTCCGCACGCTTCGCCTGCCCGA
This sequence comes from Pseudomonas sp. TSRC2-2, assembly GCF_049897785.1. Classification (NCBI taxonomy): domain Bacteria; kingdom Pseudomonadati; phylum Pseudomonadota; class Gammaproteobacteria; order Pseudomonadales; family Pseudomonadaceae; genus Pseudomonas; species Pseudomonas sp. TSRC2-2. Next base: position 39,189 of record NZ_JAFCWZ010000008.1, on the reverse strand, counting down.
TCTGCGGCCACGCAATCAGCGAACTGGAACCCAAGCTGTTCTCCTTCAACAACCCGGCCGGCGCCTGCCCGACCTGCGATGGCCTGGGCGTGAAGCAGTTCTTCGACATCAAGCGCCTGGTCAATGGCGAGCTGACCCTGGCCGAAGGTGCGATCCGCGGCTGGGACCGGCGCAACGTCTATTACTTCCAGATGCTCGGCTCACTCGCCTCACACTACAAGTTCAGCCTGGACAAGCCCTTCAACGAGCTGAGCGCCGAGCAGCAGAAGTTCATCCTGCACGGCAGCGGCTCGCAGAACGTCGACTTCAAATACCTCAACGACCGTGGCGACATCGTCAAACGCTCGCACCCGTTTGAAGGTATCGTGCCGAATCTTGAGCGCCGTTACCGCGAAACAGAATCGGCGAGCGTGCGCGAAGAGCTGGCCAAGTTCCTCAGCCATCAGGCCTGCCCGGATTGCCGTGGCACACGTCTGCGTCGCGAAGCACGGCACGTCTGGGTCGGTGAGAAAACCCTGCCGGCCGTGACCAACCTGCCGATCGGTGACGCCTGCGAGTACTTCGCCGATCTGAAGATGACCGGGCGGCGCGGCGAGATCGCCGACAAGATTCTCAAGGAAATTCGCGAGCGTCTGCAGTTTCTGGTCAACGTCGGCCTCGATTACCTGTCGCTGGATCGCAGTGCCGACACCTTGTCTGGTGGCGAGGCGCAGCGGATTCGTCTGGCCAGTCAGATCGGCGCCGGTCTGGTCGGCGTTCTGTACATCCTCGATGAACCGTCCATTGGCCTGCATCAGCGCGACAACGACCGACTGCTCGGCACGCTCAAGCATTTGCGCGACATCGGCAACACAGTGATCGTCGTCGAACACGACGAAGACGCGATTCGCCTGGCTGACTATGTCGTCGACATCGGTCCGGGCGCCGGCGTACATGGTGGGCAGATCGTTGCCGAAGGCACACCGGACGAAGTCATGGCGCACCCTGACTCGCTGACCGGCAAGTACCTGTCGGGCCGGGTGAAGATCGAAGTGCCGGCCAAACGCACACCACGCAACAAGAAGCTCAACCTGTCGCTCAGAGGCGCGCGCGGCAACAACCTGCGCAACGTCGATCTGGACATTCCGATCGGCCTGCTGACGTGCGTGACCGGCGTGTCCGGTTCGGGCAAATCGACGCTGATCAACAACACGCTGTTCCCGCTGAGCGCCACGGCACTCAATGGCGCGACCACGCTGGAAGCGGCCGCGCACGACAGCATCAAAGGTCTGGAACACCTCGATAAAGTTGTGGATATCGACCAGAGCCCGATTGGACGCACACCACGTTCCAACCCGGCGACCTATACCGGGCTGTTCACGCCGATCCGCGAACTGTTCGCTGGCGTGCCCGAGTCGCGTTCCCGTGGTTACGGCCCGGGGCGTTTCTCGTTCAACGTCAAGGGCGGTCGCTGCGAGGCGTGTCAGGGCGACGGCCTGATCAAGGTGGAAATGCACTTCCTGCCGGATATCTACGTGCCCTGCGATGTGTGCAAGAGCAAGCGTTACAACCGCGAGACCCTTGAGATCAAATACAAGGGCAAGAGCATTCACGAGACTCTCGAGATGACCATCGAAGAAGCCCGAGAGTTCTTCGACGCGGTGCCGGCGCTGGCGCGCAAGCTGCAAACGCTGATGGATGTGGGCCTGTCGTACATCAAGCTCGGGCAGTCGGCGACCACGCTCTCTGGCGGTGAGGCACAGCGGGTGAAGCTGTCTCGCGAGCTGTCCAAGCGTGATACCGGCAAAACCTTGTACATCCTCGATGAACCGACCACCGGTTTGCACTTCGCCGATATCCAGCAGTTGCTCGACGTGCTGCATCGTCTACGCGATCACGGCAACACCGTGGTGGTCATCGAGCACAACCTCGATGTGATCAAGACCGCCGACTGGCTGGTGGATCTTGGTCCCGAGGGCGGTTCCAAGGGCGGTCAGATCATTGCTACCGGCACCCCGGAGGAAGTGGCCGAGATGAAGCAATCTCACACCGGCCATTACCTCAAGCCGCTGCTGATCCGCGATCGGGCATAACCGTCAGGCATGAAAAAGCCCCTGTCACCGTTGAAGTGACAGGGGCCTTTTCGTAGCTATTGCAATCAGGACGCGTGGGATTGCAGGTAGTTCTCGAGACCGATGAGCTTGATCAGGCCGAGCTGCTTTTCCAGCCAGTAGGTATGATCTTCTTCGGTGTCGTTGAGCTGAACCCGCAGAATTTCGCGGCTGACATAGTCCTGGTGTTGCTCGCAAAGTTCGATGCCCTTGCACAGCGCAGCGCGGACTTTGTATTCGAGGCGCAGATCGGCTTCGAGCATCGTAGGCACCGTAGTGCCAACATCCAGATCATCCGGACGCATGCGCGGGGTGCCTTCGAGCATCAGAATCCGCCGCATCAACGCATCGGCGTGGCCGGCTTCTTCTTCCATCTCGTGGTTGATGCGCTCGTAGAGCTTGGTGAACCCCCAGTCCTCATACATCCGCGAATGAACGAAATATTGGTCACGCGCGGCCAGTTCGCCGGTCAGCAACGTGTTGAGGTAATCGATTACGTCTGGGTGGCCTTGCATCGCCCTACATCTCCCTGCCTGAAAGTCTGTAGTTTGAACCAACCTGACCGGAAGGTCACCCGCTGCGCGCAAGAAAAGCGAAGAATCTCCGAGAAAAGCAGCTTAAATAACGCAAAAACCGCCCAAATGAGGGCGGTTCTGCTTCTCGTTTAGACTTCGTTAAGCTGTACGTTGAGCAGCTTTGCGATTGCTTCTCCGTACGCCGGATCAGCTTTGTAAAAATGCTGCAACTGGCGATCAACGACGTCGCTTGAAACACCTGCCATGGCACCGGCAATGTTGCTGACCAGCAGAGCTTTCTGCTCGTCGCTCATCAAGCGGAACAAGGCACCCGCGTGGCTGTAGTAATCGGTGTCTTCACGGTGATCGTAGCGATCAGCGGCACCGCTCAAGGCCAACGCTGGTTCGGCGTAATGTGGGGCTTGTTTCGGCGATTCGACGTAGCTGTTAGGTTCGTAGTTTGGCGCTGCGCCGCCATTGCTGCCGAACGCCATGGACCCGTCACGCTGGTAAGTGTTCACCGGGCTGCGTGGTGCGTTCACCGGCAATTGCTGGTGGTTGGTGCCGACACGGTAGCGGTGTGCGTCAGCGTAGGCGAATACGCGCCCCTGCAGCATACGGTCCGGTGACAGACCAACGCCTGGCACCATGTTGCTCGGGCCGAATGCAGCCTGTTCAACTTCAGCGAAGTAGTTCAGCGGGTTACGATTCAACTCCAGCTCACCAACTTCGATCAGCGGAAACTCCTTCTGCGACCAAGTCTTGGTTACGTCGAACGGATTTTCATAATGAGTCGCCGCTTGCGCTTCGGTCATGATCTGAATGCACACGCGCCATTTCGGAAATTCACCACGCTCGATCGCTTCGAACAGGTCACGCTGCGCGTAGTCCGGATCGGTACCCGCCAAACGCGCGGCGTCGGCTGGCGCCAGGTTCTTGATGCCTTGCTGGGTTTTGTAGTGCCACTTCACCCAGTGACGCTCGCCTTTGGCGTTGATCAGGCTGTAGGTGTGGCTACCGAAACCGTGCATGTGACGGTAGCCGTCAGGAATGCCGCGGTCAGAAAACAGAATGGTGACCTGGTGCAGCGCCTCAGGCGAATGCGACCAGAAGTCCCACATCATCTGAGCGCTTTTGAGATTGCTTTGCGGCAGACGCTTCTGGGTGTGGATGAAGTCAGGAAATTTCAGGGGATCACGGATGAAGAATACTGGCGTGTTGTTGCCAACGATGTCCCAGTTGCCTTCTTCGGTGTAGAACTTCAAGGCAAAACCGCGCGGGTCGCGCTCGGTGTCGGCTGAGCCACGCTCGCCACCCACGGTGGAAAAGCGCAGAAAGGTCGGCGTTTGTTTACCTACCGACTCGAACAATTTGGCACTGGTGTATTCAGTGATATCGCGGGTAACGGTGAACGTACCGTAAGCGCCCGAGCCTTTTGCATGGACACGGCGCTCAGGAATATTTTCACGATTGAAGTGCGCGAGCTTTTCGATCAGATGAAAGTCGTCGAGCAGCAACGGACCGCGCGGGCCGGCGGAGCGAGAATTCTGGTTATCAGCGACGGGTGCGCCACTGGCGGTTGTAAGCGTCTTGGTCTGGCTCATGCGGTCATCTTCCTCTGTCAGTCTTGAACTGCCGGCTACTGGGCTTGGCGGGAAGTATTGATCATCGACTGTTTAGCTACAAATTCATTAACTTGTAGGCATCGATAGATAATTACTAATAATGTTTTCCCAGCACATAGTGGCAGTTCAACCATGTCAGAAACTTGTACAAACGGCGCATTTGTTACAGGCACAAAAAACCGGGCACTAGGCCCGGTTTTTCGTTTCAGACTGACGTCTTACTCGGCGGATACAGCTTCGCCAGCAGTAGCACGATCAACCAACTCGACGTACGCCATAGGCGCGTTGTCGCCAGCACGGAAACCGCACTTGAGGATGCGCAGGTAGCCACCCTCACGGGTAGCGTAACGCTTGCCCAGGTCGTTGAAGAGCTTACCAACGATTGCTTTCGAACGAGTACGGTCGAAAGCCAGACGGCGGTTAGCCAGGCTGTCTGTCTTGGCCAGAGTGATCAGCGGCTCGGCAACGCGGCGCAGTTCTTTGGCTTTTGGCAGAGTAGTTTTGATCAGCTCGTGCTCGAACAGCGACACCGCCATGTTTTGGAACATGGCCTTGCGGTGCGAGCTGGTGCGGCTCAGGTGACGACCACTTTTACGATGACGCATGGTTCATTCCTTACCAAACACTACGTTCGGTGATTACGACGATCAGGCAGTCGCCTTGTCGTCCTTCTTAAGACTTGCAGGCGGCCAGTTGTCGAGGCGCATGCCGAGGGACAGACCGCGGGAGGCCAGAACGTCCTTGATTTCAGTCAAGGATTTCTTGCCCAGGTTCGGAGTCTTCAACAGCTCTACTTCGGTACGCTGAATCAGGTCGCCGATGTAGTAGATGTTTTCCGCCTTAAGGCAGTTAGCCGAACGTACAGTCAGTTCCAGATCGTCAACCGGGCGAAGCAGGATCGGATCGATCTCGTCTTCCTGCTCGACAACCAGCGGCTCACTTTCACCTTTGAGGTCGACGAACGCAGCCAGCTGCTGTTGCAGGATGGTTGCAGCGCGACGGATAGCCTCTTCAGGATCCAGAGTACCGTTGGTTTCCAGATCAATAACCAGCTTGTCCAGGTTGGTACGCTGCTCGACACGGGCGTTTTCCACCACGTAGGCGATACGGCGAACCGGGCTGAACGAAGAGTCGAGCTGCAAGCGACCGATGCTGCGGCTTTCGTCTTCATCGCTCTGACGCGAGTCGGCTGGTTCATAACCACGACCACGAGCTACGGTGAGCTTCATGTTCAGGGCGCCGTTAGACGCCAGGTTAGCGATTACGTGATCGGGATTAACGATCTCGACATCATGATCCAGCTGAATATCGGCAGCGGTAACCACCCCCGAACCCTTCTTCGACAAGGTCAGCGTAACTTCGTCACGACCGTGCAGCTTGATGGCCAGACCTTTAAGGTTCAACAGGATTTCAATTACGTCTTCCTGTACACCTTCGATGGCGCTGTACTCGTGGAGCACACCGTCAATCTCGGCCTCGACTACTGCGCAGCCGGGCATTGAGGACAACAGGATGCGGCGCAGCGCGTTGCCCAGGGTGTGGCCAAAACCACGCTCGAGAGGCTCGAGAGTGATCTTGGCGCGGGTTGGACTGACAACCTGCACATCAATGTGGCGGGGTGTCAGGAACTCATTTACCGAAATCTGCATGGATGCACCTATTTTCTAGCCCTTACTTGGAGTAGAGCTCGACAATCAGGCTTTCGTTGATGTCGGCGGACAGATCACTGCGAGCAGGAACGTTCTTGAAAACGCCCGACTTCTTCTCAGTGTCTACTTCTACCCATTCTACGCGGCCACGTTGGGCACACAGATCGAGAGCTTGGACAATGCGAAGTTGGTTTTTTGCTTTCTCGCGAACTGCAACCACGTCACCAGCACGAACCTGATACGACGGAACGTTTACGGTCTGACCGTTGACGCTGATCGACTTGTGCGATACCAGCTGACGGGATTCGGCACGAGTCGAACCAAAGCCCATACGGTATACAACGTTGTCCAGACGGCATTCGAGAAGTTGCAGCAGGTTTTCACCGGTTGCACCTTTCTTGCCAGCAGCTTCTTTGTAGTAGCCGCTGAACTGACGCTCGAGAACGCCGTAGATACGACGGACCTTCTGCTTTTCACGCAGTTGGGTGCCGTAGTCGGACTGGCGACCGCGGCGTTGGCCGTGGATACCAGGTGCTGCTTCAATGTTGCACTTCGATTCGATCGCGCGCACGCCGCTCTTCAGGAAGAGATCGGTGCCTTCGCGACGAGCGAGTTTGCATTTTGGACCAATGTAACGAGCCATTCTTTACAATCTCCTGGATTACACGCGGCGCTTCTTCGGCGGACGGCACCCGTTGTGCGGGATTGGCGTCACGTCGGTGATGCTGGCGATCTTGTAGCCACAGCCGTTCAAAGCGCGGACTGCGGATTCACGACCTGGACCTGGACCCTTGACGTTGACGTCGAGGTTTTTCAGGCCGTATTCCAGCGCAGCTTGACCAGCACGCTCAGCAGCTACTTGAGCAGCGAACGGGGTGGACTTGCGGGAACCGCGGAAACCCGAACCACCGGAGGTAGCCCAGGAAAGAGCGTTACCTTGACGGTCGGTGATGGTCACGATGGTGTTGTTAAAAGATGCATGGATGTGGGCGATGCCATCAACCACTGTCTTTTTAACTTTTTTACGAGGACGAGCAGCAGGTTTTGCCATGATTAAATTCCTGTCGATTCGCTGGGGCGATTACTTGCGGATCGGCTTACGCGGACCTTTACGGGTACGCGCGTTGGTCTTGGTACGCTGACCGCGTACTGGCAGACCACGACGATGACGCAGACCGCGATAGCAACCGAGGTCCATCAAGCGCTTGATTTTCATGTTGATTTCGCGACGCAGGTCACCTTCAGTGGTGAACTTCGCCACTTCGCCACGCAGCTGTTCAATTTGCTCGTCGCTCAGATCTTTGATCTTTGCTGCTGGGTTTACCCCAGTCACTGCACAGATCTTCTGCGCAGTAGTGCGACCAACACCATAGATGTAGGTCAGCGAGATAACAGTATGCTTGTTATCTGGAATGTTAACGCCTGCAATACGGGCCATTCAGTGGGACTCCAATTGACAGCTACCTACGCCCCGGAAGCCAAGAAATAGGGCGCGAGATAATATCGCTGTAATAACAAATAATCAACCCGGTAGCGCACTAGCTACCGGGCTTGAAGCACAATCACACTCAGCCTTGGCGCTGTTTGTGACGCGGTTCCGCGCTGCAAATTACTCGAACAACACCTTCGCGGCGAATAATCTTGCAGTTACGGCACAGCTTTTTCACCGATGCACGAACTTTCATCACCAACTCCTCGAACCTTATGGGTACTCAGCGCAACATGCCGCTGCCGTAACCCTTCAGGTTGGCTTTCTTCATCAGGGATTCGTACTGGTGCGAAACGAGGTGCGATTGTACTTGGGACATGAAGTCCATCACAACCACGACCACGATCAGCAACGAGGTCCCGCCAAGGTAGAACGGAACGTTTGCTGCAACCACCAGGAACTGGGGCAACAGGCACACGGCCGTCATGTAAAGAGCACCGAACAGGGTCAAGCGGGTCAGAACGCCATCAATATAGCGTGCAGACTGCTCACCTGGACGAATGCCCGGAATAAAGGCACCGGACTTCTTCAGGTTTTCCGCTACGTCTTTCGGATTGAACATCAACGCCGTATAGAAGAAGCAGAAGAAAATAATCCCTGCACTAAACAGCAGAATATTCAACGGCTGACCAGGAGCGATCGACTGCGAGATGTCCTGCAACCAGCCCATACCTTCAGACTGACCGAACCAGGCACCCAGCGAAGCCGGGAACAGCAAAATGCTGCTCGCGAAAATAGCCGGAATAACACCGGCCATGTTCACCTTCAGCGGCAAGTGGCTAGTCTGCGCCGCAAAGACCTTACGGCCCTGCTGACGCTTGGCGTAGTGAACAGCAATGCGACGCTGACCACGCTCAATGAACACCACGAAACCGATAATCGCTACTGCCAGCAAACCGATGGCAACCAAGGCGAAGATGTTGATATCGCCCTGACGCGCAGACTCGAAAGACTGCCCGATTGCTCTCGGAAGACCGGCGACGATACCCGAAAAGATCAACATCGAGATACCGTTGCCAACACCACGCTCAGTAATCTGCTCACCCAGCCACATCATGAACATCGCACCAGCCACAAATGTGGTTACCGCGACGAAATGGAAGCCAAAGTCACCAGTGAACGCGACGCCCTGCCCCGCCAGACCAATGGACATGCCAATAGCCTGGACCAGAGCGAGAGCGACGGTGAGGTAGCGGGTGTACTGGCTGATCTTGCGACGGCCAGCTTCACCTTCCTTCTTCAACTGCTCCAGCTGCGGGCTGACGGCGGTCATCAGCTGCATGATGATCGATGCCGAAATGTACGGCATGATCCCCAGTGCAAAGATGCTCATCCGCTCCAGCGCGCCGCCGGAAAACATGTTGAACAAGCTAAGAATGGTCCCCTCATTCTGTCGAAACAGGTCCGCGAGACGGTCCGGGTTGATACCTGGAACCGGGATGTGTGCGCCTATTCGGTAGACGATAATCGCCAGGAACAGAAAACGCAGACGAGCCCAGAGTTCAGACATACCGCCTTTGCCGAGCGCAGAGAGAGCACCTTGCTTAGCCATTTATTCCTCGAACTTGCCGCCAGCTGCTTCGATAGCCGCACGCGCACCTTTGGTGGCGCCGATTCCCTTGCCGATAGTGACAGCGCGAGTCACTTCACCGGACAGCATGATTTTCACACGCTGTACGTTGACGTTGATCACGTTGGCATCTTTCAGGGACTGCACAGTAACGATGTCGCCTTCCACTTTAGCCAACTCGGACAGACGCACTTCTGCGCGATCCATGGCCTTCAGAGAAACGAAACCGAACTTAGGCAGGCGACGATGCAGCGGCTGTTGACCGCCTTCAAAGCCTGGAGCGATGGTGCCACCGGAGCGGGAGGTCTGACCTTTGTGACCACGGCCACCAGTCTTGCCCAAACCACTACCGATACCACGGCCCGGACGATGCTTTTCGCGACGGGAACCCGGCGCTGGACTCAGATCATTGAGTTTCATCGATTAACCCTCGACACGCAGCATGTAGTAAGCCTTGTTGATCATCCCGCGATTCTCGGGAGTATCCTGGACTTCCACAGTGTGACCGATGCGACGCAGACCCAGACCCTTAACGCACAGTTTGTGGTTAGGGATGCGGCCGGTCATGCTTTTGATCAGCGTTACTTTAACAGTAGCCATGATTACTTGATCTCCTCAACACGCAGGCCACGCTTGGCAGCGATGGACTCAGGAGACTGCATAGCCTTCAGACCCTTGAAAGTGGCGTGAACCACGTTTACCGGGTTGGTCGAGCCGTAGCACTTGGCCAGAACGTTCTGAACGCCAGCAACTTCGAGGACAGCACGCATAGCGCCGCCAGCGATGATACCGGTACCTTCAGAAGCAGGCTGCATGTACACCTTCGAAGCGCCATGGGCGGATTTCATTGCGTACTGCAGAGTGGTGCCGTTCAGGTCAACTTGAATCATGTTGCGGCGAGCAGCTTCCATTGCCTTCTGGATCGCAGCAGGCACTTCACGCGACTTGCCACGGCCGAAGCCAACACGCCCTTTACCATCACCAACCACGGTCAACGCGGTGAAAGTGAAGATACGGCCGCCTTTAACGGTTTTGGCTACGCGGTTAACTTGAACCAGCTTCTCGATGTAGCCTTCGTCGCGCTTTTGGTCGTTATTTGACATAACTTAGAACTCCAGCCCAGCTTCACGAGCAGCATCAGCCAGCGCTTTAACGCGGCCGTGGTACTTGAAGCCAGAGCGGTCGAAAGCCACTTGCGATACGCCAGCGGCCTTAGCACGCGTAGCGACCAGCTGGCCAACCTTTGTGGCCGCGTCGATGTTGCCAGTGGCACCATCACGCAGTTCTTTATCCAAAGTCGAGGCACTTGCCAAGACTTTGTTGCCGTCGGCCGAGATGACCTGGGCGTATATGTGCTGCGACGAGCGGAACACGCAGAGACGCACGACTTCGAGTTCGTGCATTTTCAGGCGTGCTTTGCGAGCGCGACGCAGTCGAGTAACTTTTTTGTCGGTCATTTGCTATGCCCTACTTCTTCTTGGCTTCTTTACGACGGACGACTTCGTCCGCGTAGCGCACACCTTTGCCTTTGTACGGCTCTGGTGGACGGAAGTCGCGGATCTCGGCGGCCACTTGACCTACCAGCTGCTTGTCGATGCCCTTGATCAGGATATCGGTCTGGCTAGGAGTCTCAGCGGTGATGCCTTGCGGCAGTTCGTAATCCACTGGGTGCGAGAAGCCAAGAGCCAGGTTCAGAACCTGACCTTTTGCTTGCGCTTTGTAACCAACACCGACCAGCTGGAGCTTGCGCTCAAAGCCTTGGCTTACGCCCTGGACCATGTTGTTTACCAACGCACGCGTGGTACCGGCCATTGCGCGAGTTTGTTGATCGCCGTTGCGAGCAGCAAAACGCAGCTCACCAGCTTCCTCAACGATCTCAACGGACGAATGGATGTTCAGTTCAAGAGTACCCTTGGCACCCTTCACCGAAAGCTGTTGGCCTGCGAATTTGACTTCGACACCGGCTGGCAGCTTAACGGGGTTCTTAGCGACGCGAGACATGCTTATCCCCCCTTAGAACACAGTGCAAAGAACTTCGCCGCCGACACCGGCAGCGCGCGCAGCACGATCCGTCATCACACCTTTGTTGGTGGAGACGATAGACACGCCGAGACCGCCACGAACTTTTGGCAGATCTTCAACGGACTTGTACTGACGCAGGCCTGGACGACTAACGCGCTTCACTTCTTCGATAACCGGACGGCCCTCGAAGTACTTCAGCGAGATGGACAACGACGGCTTGGCGTCGGTGGTGATCTGAAAATCCGCGATGTAACCTTCGTCCTTCAGGACTTTTGCTACAGCAGCCTTCAACGTGGAAGACGGCATGCTTACGACAGACTTTTCAGCCATCTGGGCATTACGGATTCGAGTTAGCATGTCCGCTAACGGGTCCTGCATACTCATGGGCTAGACGCTCCTAATACAAAAAAATTAGCCTTGCGGCTACTACTTGTCGCCGAGAACTTCCGGGCATAAAAACACGGGCTCAGGCGAGCCGGTCATTCTAGACACACCCCAGAAATGAATCAAGCCCCAAAAGGGGCTTGATTCAGATTCAAGGCCACCGATGGTCAGGTTCTTGCGAACCCGAACATCGAGACTTTGACAACTATTACCAGCTGGCTTTAACCAGACCTGGTACGTCACCACGCATTGCAGCTTGACGCAGCATGTTACGGCCGAGGCCGAACTTGCGGTACACGCCGTGCGGACGACCAGTCAGGCGGCAACGGTTACGCATGCGCGAAGCGCTTGCGTCACGTGGTTGCTTCTGCAGAGCTACGGTAGCTTCCCAACGCGCTTCTGGACTTGCGTTCAGATCGACGATGATAGCTTTCAGCGCTGCACGCTTGGTGGCGTACTTGGCAACGGTGAGCTGACGTTTCAGCTCACGGTTTTTCATGCTCTTCTTGGCCATTTTCCTACTCCAATCAGTTGCGGAACGGGAATTTGAAAGCACGCAGCAGAGCGCGGCCCTCATCATCGTTCTTGGCAGTGGTGGTCAGGGTAATGTCCAGACCGCGGAGAGCATCGATCTTGTCGTAGTCGATTTCCGGGAAGATGATCTGCTCTTTCACGCCCATGCTGTAGTTACCACGACCATCGAAGGACTTGGCATTCAGGCCGCGGAAGTCGCGAACCCGAGGCAGGGAGATCGACAGCAGACGATCCAGGAACTCGTACATACGCTCACGGCGCAGAGTCACTTTGACGCCGATCGGCCATCCTTCGCGGACTTTGAAGCCAGCGATGGATTTGCGAGCGTAGGTCACAACGACTTTCTGGCCGGTGATCTTTTCCAGGTCAGCAACAGCGTGCTCGATGACTTTTTTGTCGCCGATCGCTTCGCCCAGACCCATGTTCAGGGTGATTTTGGTAACGCGCGGAACTTCCATCACGTTCGAAAGCTTAAGTTCTTCCTTAAGTTTCGGAGCGATTTCCTTCCGGTAAATCTCTTTTAGTCGTGCCATGGTCTTCTACCTAGCAGTGTTCAAGCATCAACCGCTTTTTGGGTCGACTTGAAGACACGAATTTTCTTACCGTCTTCTACTTTGAAACCAACGCGGTCAGCCTTGTTGGTTTCGCCATTGAAGATGGCGACGTTGGAAGCGTGCAGTGGCGCTTCTTTCTCGACGATACCGCCCTGTACGCCCGACATCGGGTTAGGCTTGGTATGACGCTTGACCAGGTTCAGACCACCAACAACCAGACGGTTGTCAGCAAGAACCTTCAGCACCTTACCGCGCTTACCTTTGTCTTTGCCGGCGATCACGATGATCTCGTCGTCACGACGAATCTTTTGCATGTCGGATCTCCTTACAGCACTTCTGGGGCGAGCGAGACGATCTTCATGAACTTCTCAGTACGAAGTTCACGGGTCACTGGCCCAAAGATACGGGTGCCGATCGGCTCTTGCTTGTTGTTCAGAAGAACAGCAGCGTTGCCATCAAAGCGGATAATGGAGCCATCAGCACGACGTACGCCGTGACGAGTGCGGACTACAACAGCAGTCATCACTTGGCCTTTTTTCACCTTACCGCGAGGAATTGCTTCCTTCACGGTAACTTTGATGATGTCACCGATACCAGCGTAACGACGATGGGAGCCACCCAGCACCTTGATGCACATAACACGGCGAGCGCCGCTGTTATCGGCCACATCGAGCATGGATTGAGTCTGAATCATATAATTTCTCCGACCCCTAGCCCTTAGACTTCCACAGCGCGTTCGAGAACATCAACCAGCGCCCAAGACTTGGTCTTAGCCATCGGACGAGTTTCACGAATAGTGACTTTGTCGCCGATGTGGCACTGATTGGTTTCGTCGTGCGCGTGCAGCTTAGTCGAACGCTTAACGTATTTACCGTAGATCGGGTGCTTTACGCGACGCTCGATCAGAACGGTGATGGTTTTGTCCATCTTGTCGCTGACAACACGGCCAGTCAGCGTACGGACAGTTTTTTCGGCTTCAGCCATGATCACTTACCTGCCTGCTGGTTGAGCACAGTCTTCACGCGAGCGATGTCACGCTTAACTTGCGAGAGCAGATGAGACTGCCCCAACTGGCCAGTTGCTTTCTGCATGCGCAGATTGAACTGGTCGCGCAGCAAGCCGAGCAGTTGCTCGTTCAGCTGCTGTGCGGATTTTTCACGAAGTTCATTCGCTTTCATCACATCACCGTCCGTTTAACAAAGGAGGTGGCGAGCGGCAGCTTTGCAGCAGCCAGGGCGAAAGCCTCACGCGCCAGCTCTTCAGAAACACCCTCGATTTCATACAGGACTTTGCCTGGCTGAATCTGGGCAACCCAGTACTCCACGTTACCCTTACCTTTACCCATACGAACCTCGAGAGGTTTCTTGGAGATCGGCTTGTCCGGGAATACACGGATCCAGATCTTGCCGCCACGTTTTACGTGACGGGTCAGAGCACGACGCGCTGACTCGATCTGACGAGCGGTGAGACGACCACGAGCAACAGACTTCAGCGCGAACTCGCCGAAGCTGACTTTGCTACCGCGCAGTGCCAGACCACGGTTGTGGCCGGTCATCTGCTTGCGGAACTTCGTACGCTTTGGTTGCAACATTTGGCGTACCCCTTACTTAGCAGCTTTTTTACGAGGCGCTGGTGCTTGTGGTTTCAGTTCTTCTTGGCGACCACCAATAACTTCGCCTTTGAAGATCCAAACCTTTACACCGATCACACCGTAAGTGGTGTGAGCTTCGTAGTTGGCATAGTCGATGTCGGCACGCAGGGTGTGCAGTGGCACACGACCTTCGCGATACCATTCAGTACGTGCGATTTCAGCACCGCCGAGACGACCGCTCACTTGGATTTTGATGCCTTTGGCACCAATGCGCATGGCGTTCTGTACTGCGCGCTTCATAGCGCGACGAAACATTACACGGCGCTCCAGCTGCTGAGCTACGCTCTGCGCAACCAGCATACCGTCGAGCTCCGGCTTGCGGATCTCTTCGATATTGATGTGCACAGGCACACCCATTTGCTTGGTCAGGTCCTGACGCAGCTTCTCAACATCTTCACCTTTCTTCCCGATAACGATACCTGGACGAGCGGTGTGAATGGTGATGCGTGCAGTTTGGGCCGGACGATGGATATCGATACGGCTTACGGACGCGCTTTTTAGTTTGTCTTGGAGATACTCACGCACTTTCAGATCTGCGAACAAATAGTCCGCATAAGTCCGACCGTCTGCGTACCAGACGGAGGTGTGCTCCTTGACGATTCCCAGGCGAATGCCAATGGGATGTACTTTCTGACCCATCTCTTCGACTCCGTTACTTGTCAGCAACCTTGACAGTGATATGGCAAGACCGCTTGACGATGCGATCAGCACGGCCTTTGGCACGTGGCATGATGCGCTTCAGCGAACGCCCTTCGTTGACGAAAACGGTGCTGACCTTCAGGTCATCAACGTCTGCGCCTTCGTTATGCTCGGCGTTGGCTACGGCCGACTCCAGCACTTTTTTCATGATCTCGGCGGCTTTCTTACTGCTGAAAGCCAACAGGTTGAGCGCTTCGCCCACCTTCTTCCCGCGGATCTGGTCGGCGACCAAGCGGGCTTTCTGGGCGGAGATTCGAGCGCCCGACAACTTAGCGGCTACTTCCATTTCCTTACCCCTTAACGCTTGGCTTTCTTGTCAGCCACGTGCCCGCGATAGTTGCGGGTACCGGCGAACTCGCCCAGTTTGTGGCCGACCATGTCTTCGTTAACGAGAACCGGGACGTGCTGACGACCGTTGTGTACTGCGATGGTCAGACCGACCATTTGTGGCAGGATCATGGAACGACGCGACCAGGTTTTAATTGGTTTGCGATCGTTCTTTTCCGCCGCCACTTCGATCTTCTTCAGTAGGTGAAGATCAATAAAAGGACCTTTTTTCAGAGAACGTGGCACTGTCGTATCCCTCTATTTACTTGCGACGACGGACGATCATTTTGTCGGTACGCTTATTACCACGAGTCTTCGCGCCCTTAGTCGGGAAGCCCCATGGCGATACCGGATGACGACCACCAGAGGTACGACCTTCACCACCACCATGTGGGTGGTCAACCGGGTTCATGGCAACACCACGAACGGTTGGGCGAACGCCACGCCAGCGTTTGGCACCAGCTTTACCCAGCGAACGCAGGCTGTGCTCGGAGTTCGAGACTTCACCCAGGGTCGCACGGCATTCAGCCAGGACTTTACGCATCTCACCGGAACGCAGACGCAGGGTCACGTAGACACCTTCACGAGCGATCAGCTGAGCCGAAGCACCAGCGGAACGAGCGATCTGTGCGCCTTTACCTGGCTTCAATTCGATGCCGTGTACGGTAGAACCGACTGGAATGTTGCGCAGTTGCAGAGCGTTCCCTGGCTTGATTGGAGCCAAAGCACCTGCGATCAGCTGGTCGCCAGCACTCACGCCTTTAGGGGCGATGATGTAGCGGCGCTCGCCGTCTGCGTAGCAGAGCAGTGCGATGTGAGCAGTACGGTTTGGATCGTATTCGATACGCTCGACAGTGGCGACGATGCCATCTTTGTCGTTGCGACGGAAATCGACCATACGGTAATGCTGCTTGTGACCTCCACCGATGTGACGCGTGGTAATACGGCCATTGTTGTTACGACCACCAGACTTCGATTTTTTCTCGAGCAGCGGTGCGTGAGGAGCGCCTTTATGCAGCTCCTGGTTGACCACCTTGACCACAAAACGGCGGCCAGGGGAAGTCGGTTTGCATTTAACGATTGCCATGATGCACCCCTTCCTTACTCAGCACTGCTGCTGAAATCGAGATCTTGGCCTGGCTGAAGGGAGATAACTGCCTTCTTCCAGTCATTACGCTTGCCCAGACCGCGAGCAGTGCGCTTGCTCTTACCCAGAACGTTCAGGGTAGTGACGCGCTCTACTTTCACGCTGAACAGGCTTTCGACGGCCTTCTTGATTTCCAGCTTGGTTGCATCAGTAGCAACCTTGAAAACGAACTGGCCTTTCTTGTCTGCCAGAACCGTAGCCTTCTCGGAAACGTGCGGGCCAAGCAGAACTTTAAATACGCGTTCCTGGTTCATCCCAGCAGCTCCTCGAATTTCTTCACGGCCGACACGGTGATCAACACCTTGTCGTATGCGATCAGACTAACTGGATCGGAACCTTGCACGTCACGCACATCTACGTGCGGCAGGTTGCGAGCAGCCAGGTACAGGTTCTGATCAACAGCGTCCGACACGATCAAAACATCGGTCAGGCTCATGTTGTTCAGTTTGCCCAGCAGATCTTTGGTTTTCGGAGTTTCAACAGCGAAATCCTGAACCACGACCAGACGATCAGTACGCACCAGCTCAGCAAGGATGGAACGCATTGCTGCGCGATACATCTTCTTGTTCAGCTTCTGGGAGTGATCCTGTGGACGAGCTGCAAAAGTGGTACCGCCGCCACGCCAGATTGGGCTACGGATAGTACCGGCACGAGCACGGCCAGTACCTTTCTGACGCCATGGGCGCTTGCCGCCACCACGAACGTCGGAACGGGTCTTCTGCTGCTTGCTACCTTGACGGCCGCCGGCCATGTAGGCCACGACTGCTTGGTGAACCAGCGTCTCGTTGAATTCGCCGCCAAATGTCAGTTCGGAAACTTCGATCGCTTGAGCGTCATTTACATTTAATTGCATGTCAGCTTCCCCTTAACCGCGAGCCTTGGCTGCTGGACGTACAACCAGGTTGCCGCCAGTAGCGCCAGGAACAGCACCCTTGACCAACAACAGATTGCGTTCAGCGTCCACGCGCACTACTTCCAGGGACTGCACGGTCACGCGCTCAGCGCCCATATGACCGGACATTTTTTTGCCCTTGAATACACGACCAGGAGTCTGGCACTGGCCGATAGAGCCTGGGACGCGGTGGGATACGGAGTTACCGTGGGTGTTATCTTGCCCGCGGAAATTCCAACGCTTGATCGTACCCTGGAAGCCTTTACCTTTGGACTGACCGGTTACATCAACCAGTTGACCAGCGGCGAAGATTTCAGCGTTGATCAGATCGCCAGCCTGGTACTCGCCTTCTTCAAGGCGGAATTCCATGGTGGTGCGACCGGCGGCAACGTTCGCTTTAGCGAAGTGGCCAGCCTGAGCTGCTGTTACACGCGAAGCACGACGCTCGCCGACAGTGACTTGCACTGCACGATAGCCATCGGTCTCTTCAGTTTTGAACTGGGTGACGCGATTCGGCTCGATCTCAATGACCGTGACCGGAATGGAGACACCTTCTTCGGTGAAAATACGGGTCATACCGCATTTACGACCGACTACACCAATAGTCATGTTGTAAACCTCATGAGTGTACGGGGCTTTCACCCGCTATGGCCGCCCATTTCAGAGCGTTACACGACCAAGACCGAGTCTTAGCCGAGGCTGATCTGCACTTCCACACCGGCCGCAAGATCAAGCTTCATCAGCGCATCAACGGTTTTATCCGTTGGCTGGACGATGTCCAGAACACGCTTATGAGTGCGGATCTCGTACTGGTCACGCGCGTCTTTGTTGACGTGCGGGGAAACCAGAACGGTGAACCGCTCTTTACGGGTAGGCAGTGGAATTGGACCACGCACTTGAGCACCAGTACGTTTCGCGGTTTCCACGATTTCCTGGGTTGATTGGTCGATCAGGCGATGGTCAAAAGCCTTCAACCTGATACGGATTTGCTGATTTTGCATTGGATTTCAGACTCCGGCTGCTATTCCCACCGGGCGCAATACGCCCGTTAAAAGGAGGCGCAATTCTATAGACGCCCCCGATAGGTGTCAACCCAATAAAAAAGCCCCCGCTGAGCGGGGGCTTTTTCAATCCATCAAGCTGACTTTAAAAGTCTTACTCGATGATTTTGGCTACGACGCCAGCGCCGACGGTACGACCGCCTTCACGGATAGCGAAACGCAAACCGTCTTCCATCGCGATGGTCTTGATCAGGGTAACAGTCATCTGAATGTTGTCACCTGGCATTACCATTTCAACGCCTTCTGGCAGCTCGCAGTTACCAGTCACGTCAGTAGTACGGAAGTAGAACTGTGGACGGTAGCCTTTGAAGAACGGAGTGTGACGACCGCCTTCTTCCTTGCTCAGAACGTAAACTTCTGCGGTGAACTTGGTGTGCGGCTTGACCGAACCTGGCTTGACCAGAACCTGGCCACGCTCAACGTCGTCACGCTTGGTACCACGCAGCAGAAC
Organism: Pseudomonas sp. TSRC2-2; assembly: GCF_049897785.1. Lineage (NCBI taxonomy): Bacteria > Pseudomonadati > Pseudomonadota > Gammaproteobacteria > Pseudomonadales > Pseudomonadaceae > Pseudomonas > Pseudomonas sp. TSRC2-2. The sequence continues at coordinate 20,529 of NZ_JAFCWZ010000008.1, read as the reverse complement.
GCCGCAGTTCTCGCCAGCACGACCTTCGTCGAGCAGCTTGCGGAACATCTCAACACCGGTGCAGGTGGTGGTGGTGGTGTCACGCAGACCAACGATTTCCAGCGCGTCCTGAACGCGAACGATACCGCGCTCGATACGACCAGTCACAACAGTACCGCGACCGGAGATCGAGAATACGTCTTCGATTGGCATCAGGAATGGCTTGTCGATCATACGAACTGGTTCTGGAATGTAGGTATCCAGAGTTTCAACCAGTTTACGAACGGCAGTGGTGCCCATTTCGTTGTCGTCTTTGCCTTCCAGCGCCATACGAGCCGAACCGATGATGATCGGAGTGTCGTCGCCTGGGAAGTCGTAGGTCGACAGCAGGTCACGAACTTCCATCTCAACCAGTTCCAGCAGCTCAGCGTCGTCTACCAGGTCAGCCTTGTTCAGGAAAACCACGATGTACGGAACGCCTACCTGACGGGACAGCAGGATGTGCTCACGGGTTTGTGGCATCGGACCATCAGCGGCCGAGCAAACCAGGATCGCGCCGTCCATCTGCGCAGCACCGGTGATCATGTTCTTCACGTAGTCAGCGTGACCTGGGCAGTCAACGTGAGCGTAGTGACGAATAGTCGAGTTGTACTCAACGTGAGCGGTGTTGATGGTGATACCGCGAGCTTTTTCTTCTGGCGCGCTGTCGATCTTGTCGAATTCAACGACGGCCGAACCGAAAACTTCGGAGCACACGCGAGTCAGAGCAGCAGTCAGAGTGGTTTTACCGTGGTCAACGTGACCAATGGTGCCAACGTTGACGTGCGGTAGGGAACGATCAAATTTTTCTTTAGCCACGACAATTAACTCCTAGCCTAAAGGGGCTGAATCAGCCTTGTTTTTTGGTTACGGATTCGACGATGTGCGACGGAGCCGTATCGTATTTTTTGAATTCCATAGAGTAGCTTGCGCGACCCTGGGACATGGAACGAACGTCGGTCGCATAACCGAACATCTCACCCAGTGGAACCTCGGCACGGATAACCTTGCCGGACACTGTGTCTTCCATACCCTGGATCATGCCGCGACGACGGTTAAGGTCGCCCATCACATCACCCATATAGTCTTCAGGCGTAACAACCTCTACCGCCATGATCGGCTCGAGCAACTCACCACCGCCCTTCTGGGCCAGTTGCTTGGTCGCCATGGAAGCAGCCACTTTAAACGCCATCTCGTTGGAGTCGACGTCGTGGTAAGAACCATCGAACACGGTAGCCTTCAGGCCGATCAGCGGATAGCCGGCAACAACGCCGTTCTTCATCTGCTCTTCGATACCCTTCTGGATAGCCGGGATGTATTCCTTAGGAACCACACCACCTACAACTTCGTTCACGAATTGCAGACCTTCCTGACCTTCGTCAGCAGGAGCAAAACGGATCCAGCAGTGACCGAACTGGCCGCGACCACCGGACTGACGAACGAACTTGCCTTCGATTTCACAGTTCTTCGTGATGCGCTCACGATACGAAACCTGAGGCTTGCCGATGTTGGCTTCGACGTTGAACTCACGGCGCATCCGGTCAACCAGGATGTCCAGGTGCAGCTCGCCCATGCCGGAGATGATCGTCTGACCAGTCTCTTCATCAGTTTTAACGCGGAAAGACGGGTCTTCCTGAGCGAGTTTGCCCAGAGCGATACCCATTTTTTCCTGGTCATCCTTGGTCTTAGGCTCTACGGCAACCGAAATAACCGGCTCCGGGAAGTCCATGCGAACCAGGATGATTGGCTTGTCAGCGTTGCAGAGGGTTTCACCAGTGGTGACGTCCTTCATGCCGATCAGGGCCGCGATGTCACCAGCGCGTACTTCCTTGATCTCTTCACGGGCGTTTGCGTGCATTTGCACCATACGACCCACGCGCTCTTTCTTGCCTTTGACCGAGTTGATCACGCCGTCGCCGGAGTTCAACACGCCCGAGTAAACACGGACGAAGGTCAGAGTACCCACGAATGGGTCGGTAGCGATCTTGAACGCCAGAGCCGCGAAAGGCTCATTGTCGTCTGCATGACGCTCCATCTCTTCTTCCTCGTTATCAGGGTTGGAACCCTTGATAGCAGGAATGTCGGTCGGAGCTGGCAGGTAGTCGATAACGGCGTCGAGAACCAGGGGCACGCCCTTGTTCTTGAACGAAGAACCGCAAACGGCCAGAACGATTTCGCCGGCAATAGTACGCTGACGCAAAGCAGCCTTGATCTCTTCGATCGACAGCTCTTCGCCTTCCAGGTACTTGTTCATCAGCTCTTCGTTGGCTTCGGCGGCAGCTTCAACCATGTTGTTGCGCCACTCTTCAGCCAGCTCTTGCAGCTCGGCAGGAATGTCCTTGCGAACAGGGACCATACCTTTGTCGGAGTCGTTCCAGTAGACAGCTTGCATGTTGATCAGATCGATCTGACCCTGGAAGTTGTCTTCGGAACCGATGGCCAACTGGATTGGCACCGGAGTGTGACCCAGACGCTGCTTGATCTGACCGATCACGCGCAGGAAGTTGGCGCCGGCACGGTCCATCTTGTTTACGTAAACAAGACGCGGAACGCCGTATTTGTTGGCTTGACGCCATACGGTTTCCGACTGCGGCTCAACACCCGAAGTACCGCAGAACACAACGACAGCGCCGTCGAGTACGCGCAGGGAACGCTCAACTTCAATGGTGAAGTCAACGTGGCCCGGGGTATCGATTACGTTGAAACGGTGCTCGTGAGAGTACTGCTTCTCGGAACCTTTCCAGAAGGCGGTAATGGCAGCAGAAGTAATGGTAATACCACGCTCCTGCTCCTGAACCATCCAGTCTGTGGTCGCGGCGCCATCATGCACCTCGCCCATTTTGTGACTTTTGCCGGTGTAAAACAGCACGCGCTCGGTGGTGGTGGTTTTACCAGCATCCACGTGAGCGACGATACCGATGTTACGGTAGCGGCTAATCGGAGTAGTACGAGCCATAAAGCCCTCGCAAAATTAGTGAAGCTAAAATTAGAAGCGGTAGTGCGAGAAAGCTTTGTTAGCTTCGGCCATACGGTGCACGTCTTCACGCTTCTTAACAGCAGCACCTTTACCTTCAGCTGCATCCAGCAGTTCGCCAGCCAAACGCAGAGCCATAGACTTCTCGCCGCGCTTACGGGCGAAGTCTACCAACCAGCGCATTGCCAGAGCGTTACGACGGGAAGGACGAACCTCGACCGGAACCTGGTAAGTAGCACCACCAACGCGGCGCGACTTCACTTCGACCAGCGGAGCGATGGCGTCGAGTGCTTTTTCGAAGAGTTCCAGGGGATCGGTGCCAGCCTTACGGGCCGCAACGGTTTCCAGGGCACCATAAACGATACGCTCGGCAACGGCTTTCTTGCCGCTTTCCATAACGTGGTTCATGAATTTGGCGAGGATCTGGCTTCCGTATTTCGGATCGTCCAGAATCTCACGCTTTGCTGCTACGCGACGTCTTGGCATGATAAGCCCTCAAGCGGTCTTCAGGTTAGCTCGGGACAGATCCAGAGGATGCGTGCCCGACCTTACTCTTATCGACTCAATAAAATAAAAATCTGCAAAACGGCCGATTACTTCGGACGCTTGGTACCGTACTTCGAACGACCCTGGTTACGGCCTTTAACGCCGGAAGTATCCAAGGAGCCGCGAACGGTGTGGTAACGAACACCTGGCAAGTCTTTTACACGACCGCCGCGGATCAGGACCACGCTGTGCTCTTGCAGGTTGTGGCCTTCACCACCGATGTACGAGGAAACCTCGAAACCGTTGGTCAGACGCACACGGCAAACTTTACGCAGTGCCGAGTTAGGTTTTTTCGGCGTGGTGGTGTACACACGGGTGCACACGCCACGACGTTGCGGGCAGTTCTGCAGCGCAGGCACGTCGGATTTCTCGACGATACGCTTACGCGGCTGACGTACCAGCTGGTTGATAGTTGCCATCTACTAGCTCCACTGTTGTCTTGCGACGCTATTGTCTTGCAAGAAAAGCAAAATGGCAGGAACGAATTCCCGCCAAATTTAGGGGATCAAGAGTCTAAAGAGGATCTTGATTCCAGTCAAGGCAAGACCCCGACCTCCCCGCCCATCGAACCTTGACTTGATGTCTCGATTCGACGAACGGAGCGATCAGGGCCTCACTCTCGTATATCGCAGAACTCAGTTACCGCTCGAGTTCAGCGCTTCAGTCAGTGCAGCTTCCACTTCACTGGCGCTTACGCGCAACGGCTTGTCGGCATCACGGCGACGCTTGCGCTCGCTGTGATAGGCAAGACCGGTACCGGCCGGGATCAGACGACCCACGACTACGTTTTCTTTCAGGCCGCGCAGGTAATCGCGCTTGCCGGTGACTGCCGCTTCGGTCAGTACGCGGGTGGTTTCCTGGAAGGAAGCCGCCGAGATGAACGATTCGGTGGACAACGACGCCTTGGTGATACCCAGCAGAACGCGAGTGAATTTGGAGACAAACTTGTCTTCCGCGCCCAGACGCTCGTTCTCGACCAGCACGTGAGTCAGTTCCATCTGGTCGCCCTTGATGAAGCTGGAATCGCCGGACTCGGAGATCTCAACTTTACGCAGCATCTGACGCAGGATGGTCTCGATGTGCTTGTCGTTGATCTTCACGCCTTGCAGACGATAAACGTCCTGGATCTCGTTGACGATGTACTTGGCCAGCGCGCTCACACCCAGCAGACGCAGGATGTCGTGCGGATCGCTTGGACCGTCGGAGATAACTTCGCCGCGGTTTACCTGTTCGCCTTCGAAGACGTTCAGGTGACGCCACTTCGGAATCAGCTCTTCGTACGGATCGCTACCGTCGTTCGGGGTAATGACCAGACGGCGCTTGCCTTTGGTCTCTTTACCGAACGCGATGGTGCCGCTGACTTCAGCCAGAATCGAAGCCTCTTTCGGACGACGAGCTTCGAACAGGTCGGCAACACGCGGCAGACCACCGGTGATGTCGCGAGTTTTCGAAGTTTCCTGCGGGATACGAGCGATAACATCACCGATCGCAATCTTCGCACCGTCAGCCACACCAACCAGGGCGTTGGCTGGCAGGAAGTACTGAGCGATTACGTCAGTACCTGGCAGCAACAGATCCTTGCCGTTGTCGTCAACCATCTTCACTGCAGGACGAATTTCTTTGCCCGCTGCTGGACGATCTTTCGCGTCGAGAACTTCAATGTTGGTCATACCGGTCAATTCGTCAGTCTGACGCTTGATCGTGATGCCTTCTTCCATGCCCACGTAGGTCACGGTACCTTTCATTTCGGTAACGATCGGGTGAGTGTGCGGATCCCACTTGGCCACGATTGCGCCAGCGTCGACCTTGTCACCTTCCTTAACCGAAATCACAGCACCGTACGGCAGCTTGTAACGCTCGCGCTCACGACCGAAATCGTCAGCGATTGCCAGCTCACCGGAACGGGACACAGCAACCAGGTGGCCATCCACTCGCTCAACGTGCTTCAGGTTGTGCAGACGGACAGTACCGCCATTCTTCACCTGAACGCTGTCGGCTGCGGAAGTACGGCTTGCCGCACCACCGATGTGGAACGTACGCATGGTCAGCTGGGTACCTGGCTCACCGATGGACTGGGCAGCGATAACGCCGACCGCTTCACCGATGTTCACCTGGTGACCACGAGCCAAGTCACGGCCGTAGCACTTGGCGCAGATGCCATAGCGGGTTTCGCAGCTGATCGGCGAACGCACGATCACTTCGTCGATGCTGTTCAGCTCGATGAATTCGACCCACTTCTCGTCTACCAGGGTGCCGGCAGGAACGATAACGTCCTCGGTACCTGGCTTGAATACGTCACGGGCAATAACACGACCCAATACGCGCTCACCCAACGGCTCTACAACGTCACCGCCTTCAATGTGCGGAGTCATCAGCAGACCGTGTTCGGTGCCGCAATCGATCTCGGTTACTACCAGATCCTGCGCTACGTCTACCAGACGACGAGTCAGGTAACCGGAGTTCGCAGTTTTCAACGCGGTATCCGCCAGACCTTTACGAGCACCGTGAGTCGAGATGAAGTACTGAAGTACGCTCAAACCTTCACGGAAGTTCGCAGTAATAGGCGTTTCAATGATGGAACCGTCCGGCTTGGCCATCAGGCCACGCATACCGGCCAGCTGACGAATCTGTGCCGCGGAACCCCGCGCACCCGAGTCGGCCATCATGTACATCGAGTTGAAGGACTCTTGGTCGACTTCTTCGCCGTGACGGTCGATAACCTTCTCTTTCGAGAGGTTGGCCATCATCGCCTTGGAAACTTCGTCGTTCGCCTTCGACCAAAGGTCGATCACTTTGTTGTACTTCTCGCCCTGGGTTACCAGGCCGGAGGCGTACTGGCTCTCGATCTCTTTTACTTCGTCGGTGGCGGCACCGATGATGCGGGCTTTTTCATCCGGGATAACGAAGTCGTTAACACCGATGGAAACGCCGGAGATGGTCGAGTAAGCGAAACCGGTGTACATCAACTGGTCAGCGAAGATAACGGTCTCTTTCAGACCAACCACGCGGTAGCACTGGTTGATCAGCTTGGAGATCGCCTTCTTCTTCATCGGCAAGTTAACGACGTCGTACGACAGACCTTTTGGCACAACCTGGAACAGCAGCGCACGGCCGACAGTAGTGTCGACGATACGGGTACCGCTCACGCTGTTGCCATCACGGTCGTTGACGGTTTCGTTGATACGAACCTTGACCTTGGCGTGCAGTGCGGCTTCGCCGGCACGGAACACACGGTCAACTTCCTGCAGATCCGCGAACACACGACCTTCGCCTTTCGCGTTGATCGCTTCACGGGTCATGTAGTACAGACCCAATACAACGTCCTGCGACGGAACGATGATTGGCTCACCGTTGGCTGGCGACAGAATGTTGTTGGTCGACATCATCAACGCACGCGCTTCGAGCTGGGCTTCCAGCGTCAGCGGTACGTGCACGGCCATTTGGTCGCCGTCGAAGTCGGCGTTGTACGCGGCGCAGACCAGCGGGTGCAGCTGGATAGCCTTACCTTCGATCAGTACCGGTTCAAACGCCTGGATACCCAGACGGTGAAGGGTCGGTGCACGGTTGAGCAGGACCGGGTGTTCGCGAATCACTTCAGCGAGAACGTCCCAAACCTCTGGCAACTCGCGCTCGACCATTTTCTTGGCCGCTTTGATGGTGGTCGCCAGACCACGCATTTCCAGCTTGCCGAAAATGAATGGCTTGAACAGCTCGAGAGCCATTTTCTTCGGCAGACCGCACTGGTGCAGACGCAGGGTCGGGCCTACGGTAATTACCGAACGACCGGAGTAGTCAACACGCTTACCGAGCAAGTTCTGACGGAAACGACCCTGCTTACCCTTGATCATGTCAGCCAGGGATTTCAGAGGACGCTTGTTCGAACCGGTGATCGCGCGGCCACGACGACCGTTGTCGAGCAGAGCATCGACCGCTTCCTGCAACATACGCTTTTCGTTGCGCACGATGATGTCCGGAGCGGACAGATCCAGCAGGCGCTTCAAACGGTTGTTACGGTTGATCACTCGACGATACAGATCGTTGAGGTCGGAGGTCGCGAAACGACCGCCATCCAGCGGAACCAGTGGACGCAGATCTGGCGGCAGAACCGGCAGTACGGTCAGCACCATCCACTCTGGCAGGTTGCCGGAACCCTGGAAGGCTTCCATCAACTTCAGACGCTTGGACAGCTTCTTGATCTTGGTTTCCGAGTTGGTTTGCGGAATCTCTTCGCGCAGACGGCCAATCTCGTGCTCCAGGTCGATAGCGTGCAGCAGTTCACGGACAGCTTCGGCACCCATGCGGGCGTCGAAATCGTCACCGAACTCTTCCAGCGCTTCGAAGTACTGCTCGTCGTTCAGCAGCTGACCTTTTTCAAGGGTGGTCATGCCTGGATCGATAACGACATAGCTCTCGAAGTAGAGAACGCGTTCGATATCACGCAGGGTCATGTCCATCAGCAGGCCGATACGCGACGGCAGCGATTTCAGGAACCAGATGTGGGCAACCGGCGAAGCCAGTTCGATGTGCGCCATGCGCTCACGACGAACCTTGGCCAGTGCAACTTCAACGCCGCACTTCTCGCAGATCACACCACGGTGTTTCAAGCGCTTGTACTTACCGCACAGGCACTCGTAATCCTTTACCGGGCCAAAGATCTTGGCGCAGAACAGGCCGTCACGCTCAGGTTTGAACGTACGGTAGTTGATGGTTTCCGGCTTTTTAACTTCACCGAACGACCACGAACGGATCATCTCAGGCGATGCCAATCCGATACGGATGGCGTCGAACTCTTCGACTTGACCCTGGTTTTTCAGCAAATTCAGTAGGTCTTTCAAGGCCTTTCCTCCTGGCGGAGCAGAGAGCGGGCAATCCTGCCCCGCTCTCGATTCGCGTCACGTGTTATTCGGTTTCCAGATCGATATCGATGCCGAGGGAACGAATTTCCTTGATCAACACGTTGAAGGACTCGGGCATGCCCGGCTCCATACGGTGATCGCCATCCACGATGTTCTTGTACATCTTGGTACGGCCGTTCACATCGTCCGACTTCACTGTGAGCATTTCTTGCAGAGTGTAAGCAGCACCGTATGCTTCCAGTGCCCAGACCTCCATCTCCCCGAAACGCTGACCACCGAACTGCGCCTTACCACCCAGCGGCTGCTGGGTAACCAGGCTGTAAGAACCGGTAGAACGCGCGTGCATCTTGTCGTCTACCAAGTGGTTCAGCTTCAGCATGTACATGTAGCCAACGGTGACTGGACGCTCGAACTTGTTGCCGGTACGGCCGTCGGTCAGCTGCATCTGGCCGCTTTCCGGCAAGTCTGCCAGTTTCAGCATGGCCTTGATTTCGCTTTCCTTGGCGCCGTCGAACACTGGAGTGGCCATTGGAACGCCGCCACGCAGGTTGTTCGCCAGATCGAGGATTTCCTGATCGGAGAAGCTGTCCAGATCTTCGTTACGACCGCCGATCTGGTTGTAGATCTCGTCCAGGAAAGTGCGCAGTTCAGCGACTTTACGCTGCTCTTCGACCATCCGGTTGATCTTCTCGCCCAGACCTTTGGCCGCGAGGCCCAGGTGGGTTTCGAGGATCTGACCAACGTTCATACGCGAAGGTACGCCCAGCGGGTTGAGGACCACGTCGACCGGGGTGCCATTGGCATCGTGCGGCATGTCTTCAACCGGCATGATCACGGAGACCACACCCTTGTTACCGTGACGACCGGCCATCTTGTCGCCCGGCTGGATGCGACGACGGATTGCCAGGTAAACCTTGACGATTTTCAGCACGCCTGGAGCCAGGTCATCGCCCTGCTGCAGTTTGCGCTTCTTGTCTTCGAACTTGTCGTCCAGCAGACGGCGACGATCAACGATGTAGGCCTGAGCCTTCTCGAGCTGCTCGTTCAGAGCGTCTTCAGCCATGCGCAGTTTGAACCACTGGCCGTGCTCAAGACCGTCGAGTACTTCGTCGGTGATGTCCTGACCTTTCTTCAGGCCGGCGCCGCCTTCAGCCTTGTGGCCTACCAGTGCGGAACGCAGACGTTCGAAAGTTGCGCCTTCAACGATGCGGAACTCTTCGTTCAGATCCTTGCGGATCTCGTCCAGCTGGGACTTCTCGATCGACAGAGCACGAGCATCACGCTCAACGCCGTCACGGGTGAAGACCTGTACGTCGATGACAGTACCTTTGGTGCCAGTTGGCACGCGCAGGGAAGTGTCTTTAACGTCGCTGGCTTTTTCACCGAAGATTGCGCGCAGCAGTTTTTCTTCCGGAGTCAGCTGGGTCTCGCCTTTCGGAGTGACCTTGCCAACCAGGATGTCGCCTGCGCCTACTTCAGCACCTACGTAAACGATACCGGCTTCGTCCAGCTTGTTCAGTGCAGCTTCACCCACGTTCGGGATGTCCGCAGTGATTTCCTCTGGGCCAAGCTTGGTGTCACGGGCCACACAGGTCAGTTCCTGAATGTGGATCGTGGTGAAACGGTCTTCCTGAACAACACGCTCGGACAGGCAGATGGAGTCTTCGAAGTTGAAGCCGTTCCATGCCATGAACGCGATGCGCATGTTCTGACCCAGTGCCAGTTCACCCATGTCGGTGGACGGGCCGTCGGCCATGATGTCGCTACGCTGAACGCGATCGCCTTTACGCACCAGCGGACGCTGGTTGATGCAGGTGTTCTGGTTCGAGCGGGTGTATTTGGTCAGGTTGTAGATGTCGACACCGGCTTCACCGGTTTCAACTTCGTCATCGGCAACACGAACCACAATACGGCTGGCGTCGACGGAATCAATCACGCCGCCACGACGAGCCACGACGCAAACGCCGGAGTCACGGGCTACGTTACGCTCCATGCCGGTACCTACCAGCGGCTTGTCAGCACGCAGAGTCGGTACAGCCTGACGCTGCATGTTCGAACCCATCAACGCACGGTTGGCGTCGTCGTGCTCGAGGAACGGAATCAGCGACGCTGCAACCGACACAACCTGCTTCGGCGAAACGTCCATCAGGGTGACGTCTTCCGGCGCCTTGACGGTGAATTCGTTCAGGTGACGTACCGCCACCAGTTCGTCGATCAGGACTTTCTGCTCGTTCATGGTCGCCGAAGCCTGCGCGATCACGTGATCGGCTTCTTCAATAGCGGACAGGAACACGATCTCGTCAGTGACCACACCCTCTTTCACCACGCGGTACGGGCTTTCAAGGAAGCCGTACTGGTTGGTGCGAGCGTACGCAGCCAGGGAGTTGATCAGACCGATGTTCGGACCTTCCGGCGTTTCAATCGGGCAGACACGACCGTAGTGAGTCGGGTGTACGTCACGGACTTCGAAGCCTGCGCGCTCACGAGTCAGACCGCCAGGGCCGAGTGCAGAGACACGACGCTTGTGGGTGATCTCGGACAGCGGGTTGTTCTGGTCCATGAACTGCGACAGCTGGCTGGAACCGAAGAACTCTTTCACCGCCGCAGCCACTGGCTTGGCGTTGATCAGGTCTTGCGGCATCAGGCCTTCGCTTTCGGCCATCGACAGACGCTCTTTGACCGCACGCTCAACACGTACCAGGCCAACACGGAACTGGTTCTCGGCCATTTCGCCTACGCAGCGAACACGACGGTTACCCAGGTGGTCGATGTCATCGACGATGCCTTTACCGTTACGGATGTCGACCAATGTCTTCAGTACCGCGACGATGTCTTCCTTGCACAGCACGCCCGAACCTTCGATCTCGGTACGACCGATACGACGGTTGAACTTCATCCGGCCGACCGCAGACAGGTCATAGCGCTCAGGGCTGAAGAACAGGTTGTTGAACAGAGTCTCGGCAGCGTCTTTGGTTGGCGGCTCGCCTGGACGCATCATGCGATAGATCTCGACCAGCGCTTCCAATTGGTTGCTGGTGGAGTCGATCTTCAGCGTGTCGGAGACGAACGGACCGCAGTCGATGTCGTTGGTGTACAGGGTCTCGATGCGAACGACCTGAGCCTTGGCGATTTTCGCCAGGACTTCAGTGTTCAGCTCAGTGTTGCATTCGGCCAGGATTTCGCCGGTAGCCGGGTGCACGATAGCCTTGGCGGTGGTGCGTCCGAGGACGTAGTCCAGTGGCACATCCAGCGTCTTGATACCGGCTTTTTCGATCTGGTTGATGTGGCGCGCGGTAATACGGCGGCCCTGCTCAACGATGACCTTGCCCTTCTCGTCCTGGATATCCAGAACCGCAACCTCACCACGCAGGCGCGATGGCACCAGTTCCAGGCTGAGGGTTTCGCCGCTCAGGTGGAATACGTTGGTGGTGTAGAACGCGTCCAGCACTTCTTCGGTGGTGTAACCGAGTGCGCGCAGCAATACCGAGGCCGGCAGCTTGCGACGACGGTCGATACGCACGAAGACGCAATCTTTCGGGTCGAACTCGAAGTCCAGCCACGAACCGCGGTAAGGAATGATGCGAGCCGAGTACAGCAGTTTGCCGGAGCTGTGCGTCTTGCCGCGGTCGTGGTCGAAGAACACGCCCGGGGAACGGTGCAGCTGGGAAACGATAACACGCTCGGTACCGTTGATTACGAAGGTACCGTTCTCAGTCATCAGGGGGATTTCACCCATGTAGACTTCTTGCTCTTTGATGTCCTTGATCGCTTTGTTCGACGATTCTTTGTCGAAAATGATCAGACGCACTTTTACCCGCAAAGGTACGGCGAAAGTTACACCGCGCAATACGCATTCTTTGACATCAAATGCCGGTTCGCCCAGGCGATAACCGACGTACTCCAGCGCAGCATTGCCGGAGTAGCTGATGATCGGGAAAACGGATTTGAAGGCCGCATGCAGGCCCACGTCGCGGAACTGATCTTTAGTCGCTCCCGCTTGCAAGAATTCACGATACGAATCCAGCTGGATGGCCAGGAGGTAAGGCACATCCATGACGTCCGGCAACTTGCTAAAGTCCTTGCGGATACGTTTTTTCTCAGTATATGAGTAAGCCATCAGCGTTCCCCAGCTTGGTCACCTGCTTGTTTGGCCCCTCCCGACGGGAGCAGCCAGAAAATCGTGCAAACCCCATGGTTTGCGCCACCGCATCGGGTGGTTACAGCGCCTTTATCGACACCGACCCAGTCGGCTGCCAATAACGGAAAAAGGCCGGTGGCAAGAGCCACCAGCCATCAGCCTGTCGCTTGACGCTCGGGCTGGAGGAGCAAAGTCGATGCTTACTTCAGCTCGACTTTAGCGCCTGCTTCTTCCAGCTTCTTCTTGGCGTCTTCAGCCGCTTCTTTCGAAACGCCTTCAGCTACAACCTGAGGAGCGCCGTCTACTTTCTCTTTGGCTTCTTTCAGGCCCAGACCGGTCAGTTCACGAACTGCCTTGATCACGTTAACCTTCTTCTCGCCAGCTTCCAGCAGAACAACGTTGAACTCGGTTTGCTCTTCAACAGCAGCAGCAGCCACAGCTGGGCCAGCCGAAGCGGCAGCAGCGGTAACACCGAAGGTTTCTTCCATCGCTTTGATCAGCTCAACGATTTCCACTACGGATTTCTGGCCGATTGCTTCGATGATTTGTTCGTTAGTCAGAGACATGACTCAATTCCTGAATTGGGGGACGGCCTACGCGACCATCGAAATAAACAAAAAACGCGAGAAGTGACGAGCCTTAGGCTGCGGCAGCTTCTTTCTGGTCGCGAATTGCCGCCAGAGTACGAGCCAATTTGCTGGTAGCGCCTTGAATCACGCTCATCAGCTGAGAAATTGCTTCGTCACGGGTCGGCAGAGTTGCCAGTACGTCGATCTGATTAGCTGCGAGGAACTTGCCCTCGAACGCAGCTGCCTTGATCTCGAACTTGTCCTGACCCTTGGCAAACTCTTTGAAGATACGGGCAGCAGCGCCCGGATGTTCGTTGGAGAATGCAATCAGGGTCGGGCCGGTGAACACGTCGTTGAGGACACTGTATTGAGTGTCAGCAACAGCGCGCTTGAGCAGGGTGTTACGTACAACACGTACGTAAACGCCAGCTTCACGAGCCTCTTTACGGAGTCCGGTCATTGCGCCTACTGTTACGCCACGTGCATCAACCACGACAGCGGACAGAGCGACTTTGGCAGCCTCGTTGACTTCAGCGACGATGGCCTTCTTGTCTTCGAGATTAATTGCCACGGGTTTAACTCCTGCTTGTTACCGTTTCATTCGATCGAAACCGAATGTCGTTTTGGTGTCTGATTCGGTAAGGAACCGGGAGCACCATCTGCGTAGGCTGATGGTTTAAGACTTGCGCCGCCTACGGTCTTGGATAGCCCCCGCCAGGCAGGGACCCCAATTTTTCAATTGACGCGATCTCTCGCGCCAATCTGTGTCTTACGCGTCCAGCGAGCTCTGGTCGATAACCAGACCTGGGCCCATAGTGGTGCTCAGGGTAACGCGCTTGACGTAGATACCTTTCGAAGAAGCTGGCTTGATACGCTTCAGGTCAGCGATCAGGGCTTCAACGTTTTCCTTCAGCTTGACGGCGTCGAAACCGATCTTGCCAACGGAGGTGTGGATGATGCCGTTTTTGTCGGTGCGATAACGAACCTGACCAGCCTTGGCGTTTTTAACCGCGGTAGCTACGTCTGGAGTCACGGTACCAACTTTAGGGTTAGGCATCAGACCACGTGGACCGAGGATCTGACCCAACTGACCAACAACGCGCATAGCATCCGGAGATGCGATAACTACGTCGTAGTTCAGGTCGCCGCCTTTCATTTCGGCAGCCAGGTCGTCCATGCCTACACGGTCAGCGCCGGCAGCCAAAGCGGCCTCGGCAGCTGGACCCTGGGTGAACACTGCAACGCGAACAGTCTTGCCAGTGCCGTGCGGCAGCACGGTAGCGCTACGAACAACCTGGTCGGATTTACGCGGGTCTACACCCAGGTTTACAGCAACGTCGAACGACTCGCTGAACTTGACAGTCGACAGCTCAGCCAGCAGAGCGGCAGCATCTACAATGTTGTAGGCCTTGCCTGCTTCGATTTTGCCGGCGATAGCCTTTTGACGCTTGGTCAGCTTAGCCATTACACACCCTCCACGTTAAGGCCCATGCTACGAGCAGAACCGGCGATAGTACGCACGGCTGCATCCATATCAGCTGCAGTCAGATCCGCGTTTTTGGTTTTCGCGATTTCTTCCAGCTGAGCACGGGTAACAGTGCCAACCTTAACGGTGTTCGGACGAGCGGAGCCGCTGGTCAGACCGGCCGCCTTCTTCAGCAGAACCGAAGCAGGGGTGGATTTGGTTTCGAAAGTGAAGCTACGGTCGCTGTAGACAGTGATGATCACTGGAGTCGGCAGACCTGGCTCAAGACCCTGAGTACGGGCGTTGAAGGCCTTGCAGAATTCCATGATGTTCACGCCGTGCTGACCCAGAGCAGGACCAACAGGTGGGCTTGGGTTAGCCTGAGCGGCCTTCACTTGCAGCTTGATGTAAGCGGTAATCTTCTTGGCCATGAGGCACTCCAATTACGGGTTCGAACGCCTCGAAAGGCTCCCCGGTTACTTGCGCGTTTATCCCAGTGACGACAAAACCCCACAGCCTAGGGCTGCGGGGTTGGGATTGCTTGTCCAGTTAGACCTTTTCGACCTGACTGAACTCGAGCTCCACCGGAGTAGAGCGTCCGAAAATGAGCACCGCCACTTGGATCCGGCTCTTTTCGTAGTTAACTTCTTCCACAACGCCGTTGAAATCGGCGAATGGACCGTCATTGACACGTACCGTCTCGCCTGGCTCGAACAACGTCTTCGGCTTCGGCTTGTCGCTACCGTCAGCAACGCGACGCAGAATCGCTTCTGCCTCTTTATCAGTAATTGGCGCAGGCTTGTCAGCGGTCCCGCCGATGAAGCCCATCACCCGAGGAGTATCCTTGACCAAGTGCCAAGTACCCTCATTCATATCCATCTGGACCAGCACATAGCCCGGGAAGAACTTGCGCTCGCTTTTGCGCTTCTGGCCGTTGCGCATCTCAACCACTTCTTCAGTGGGAACCAGAATTTCGCCGAAGCCATCTTCCATGCCAGCCAGCTTTACGCGCTCGATCAGCGAGCGCATCACATGCTTCTCGTAACCCGAGTAAGCATGCACAACATACCAACGCTTAGCCACGGGACACCCTTAGCCGACAATCAAGGAAACAAGCCAGCCGAGCAGGGAATCAAGCCCCCACAACAGCAACGCCATAACCAGAACAACAGCCACGACAATCAGCGTGGTCTGCGTGGTTTCTTGGCGAGTTGGCCACACGACTTTACGAATCTCGGTGCGAGCTTCCTTAACCAGTACAAAGAAAGACTTGCCCTTCGCGGTTTGCAGGCCTACAAAGGCAGCTACAGCAGCGATGACAAGCAAAGCGAGTACACGGTACAGGATCGGCGAAGCAGCGTAATACTGATTGCCAACAACGCCAACAACTACCAAAGCGACTACTACAAGCCACTTGAGCAGATCGAAGCGAGAGCCTTGAGCTTCAGCCTTAGGAGTCATCTATGAAGATCCTGTGAAAAGAAAGCCAGACACACCAAGTGAATCTGGCAGGTCAGGAGGGAATCGAACCCCCAACCTACGGTTTTGGAGACCGTCGCTCTGCCAATTGAGCTACTGACCTAAAACAAAATCAGGCCGACCATTATGCCGGCCCGAAAAATACATTACAACCGCTTATTCGATGATTTTGGCTACGACGCCAGCGCCGACGGTACGACCGCCTTCACGGATAGCGAAACGCAGACCGTCTTCCATCGCGATGGTTTTGATCAGGGTAACAGTCATCTGAATGTTGTCACCTGGCATTACCATTTCAACGCCTTCTGGCAGCTCGCAGTTACCAGTCACGTCAGTAGTACGGAAGTAGAACTGTGGACGGTAGCCTTTGAAGAACGGAGTGTGGCGGCCGCCTTCTTCCTTGCTCAGAACGTAAACTTCTGCGGTGAACTTGGTGTGCGGCTTGACCGAACCTGGCTTGACCAGAACCTGGCCACGCTCAACGTCGTCACGCTTGGTACCACGCAGCAGAACGCCGCAGTTCTCGCCAGCACGACCTTCGTCGAGCAGCTTGCGGAACATCTCAACACCAGTGCAGGTGGTGGTGGTGGTGTCACGCAGACCAACGATTTCCAGTGCATCCTGAACGCGAACGATACCGCGCTCGATACGACCAGTCACAACAGTACCGCGACCGGAGATCGAGAATACGTCTTCGATTGGCATCAGGAATGGCTTGTCGATCATACGAACTGGTTCTGGAATGTAGGTATCCAGAGTTTCAACCAGTTTACGAACGGCAGTGGTGCCCATTTCGTTGTCGTCTTTGCCTTCCAGCGCCATACGAGCCGAACCGATGATGATCGGAGTGTCGTCGCCCGGGAAGTCGTAGGTCGACAGCAGGTCACGAACTTCCATCTCAACCAGTTCCAGCAGCTCAGCGTCGTCTACCAGGTCAGCCTTGTTCAGGAAAACCACGATGTACGGAACGCCTACCTGACGGGACAGCAGGATGTGCTCACGGGTTTGTGGCATCGGACCATCAGCGGCCGAGCAAACCAGGATCGCGCCGTCCATCTGCGCAGCACCGGTGATCATGTTCTTCACGTAGTCAGCGTGACCTGGGCAGTCAACGTGAGCGTAGTGACGAATAGTCGAGTTGTACTCAACGTGAGCGGTGTTGATGGTGATACCGCGAGCTTTTTCTTCTGGTGCACTGTCGATCTTGTCGAACTCAACGACGGCCGAACCGAAAACTTCGGAGCAGACGCGAGTCAGAGCAGCAGTCAGAGTGGTTTTACCGTGATCAACGTGACCAATGGTCCCAACGTTGACGTGGGGCAGGGAACGATCAAATTTTTCCTTAGCCATCGATATCACCCTCTACAGAAGAAATTAGACAAACAATATCAACCATTAAAACAAAGGCAGATATTTTCATATCTGCCTTGTTATATGGAGCTCTTGAGCGGATTTGAACCGCTGACCTCACCCTTACCAAGGGTGTGCTCTACCAACTGAGCTACAAGAGCAAAACCCTTTGCACAACCTGCAAACTTGGAGCGGGTAGCGGGAATCGAACCCGCATCATCAGCTTGGAAGGCTGAGGTTCTACCACTAAACTATACCCGCGGAGCCTGCAGCTCACGCTTAAATCTGGTGGAGGGAGAAGGATTCGAACCTTCGAAGTCGTAGACGTCAGATTTACAGTCTGATCCCTTTGGCCGCTCGGGAACCCCTCCTAATCAGGCCGGCATTCTATATCATGCCAAACCCCTGTCAAGCATTTTCTCATTTAAAAACCTGAGGTTAGCTGCGTTGACACACTTCACTTTGAATGCCGATTAAGGTGTTCGCTGTGGAGCGGGCGCCATTCTATGCAAACTATTGAGTGGGTGCAACCCCTTCGCACAGCATTATTTTATGTTTTAACTCATTGAATTCCTTGGAAAGGTTTTGCAACTGCTGATCACCCAGCAAACGCTGGCCGTCCGGCGTAACCACCAGCCAGTAACCGTTTCCCGCAGCATCTTTGGGGACGGATTGCACACTGACTCTCAGTACCATCAGACGCTGCTGCAATCTGGCAATTGAATCTTCGTCAGAAAGCCCGCCAAGAAACAGGCATTGCTGTCGCGGAACACTGTCCGCTCTACGGCCGCCCCCGGCCGTTTCGCTCAGCAGACGAATATCCTGCTGCGAACCGCGATATAAATTCAAAGGCGTTACATCCTTGGCTCGCAACGGCGCTTCCTGTTGATGCCAGACATAGTAAAAAACATTAAGAACAACAAGCAGCAGGAACAACCAACGCATAGAAACCTCAGGACAAGGGGCACGCCATGGCCAAGCCGACAAAAACCAGGTCTGGCACAACCCTGGCATCAGGCGCGACGCCATCCACCAACTCAGCATCCCCTCCTGTAATGAATACTATGAAGTTTTCCTCCCAATATGCTCGAGCCAGCTCCAATTGAGTGAGTACGAACCCCCTCAGCATCAAAGAACAACCGCGCTCCACAGCCTCAACGGTGCTGCGCCCCGGGACATGGCAGGAAAGGGCTTGCTCTGCGGCTTCATCACCATAACGAATTTTACGGGTATGGGTGCGAAGTTGGTTGCGCATCAAAGGCATACCAGGACAAATGAACCCGCCGAGATGCTCACCGTCAGCCGCAACAAAATCAGCAGTGACTGCCGTACCGAAGTCGAGAATCAGACAAGCATTTCCAGCAGCCAGGTGAAAGGCCCCTAGCATCGCCAGCCAGCGATCAAGACCTAAACGTTCATAATCTTCATAGCCGTTACGAACACCGGACATCTCGCGAGCGGGTTCCGCACGTACGATAGGAATACCGAACTCGTGCTTAATAATCTCGGTTAACGTGCCAGTTTCTTCAGTGGTTCTGACGCTCACTAAACGGCAGTTGCGCAGCGAGAGGGATTTTATGCTCCGCAGACTCTCAATCAAAGCCTGATTGGAATCTACAACCCCTTCCGAGATCACCCCACACGCCAAGGCATCTAGCACTCGCCATTTTATAAAGCTGTTGCCGCAGTCAAGCTCAAGAATCATCACGCAACCTCAGGCTGAGCTCTCCGCCACTAAAGACTTTTTCAATACCATCTACAAGCAAGCGCAGTCCGCCTTGGTTATCAATGCCGACCACAACACCATCAACATGGCTGTTACCCGCGATCAACGATACGGAGCGACCCTGCCATAGATGATTTTCCGCCCATTCTTCCTGCAGATTTGCGAACCCTTGATGCTGATGCTTATGGATATAAGACTTGAGTTGATTACTCAACTCTATAACCAAAGCATTGCGATCACAGGATTTGCCTGACTCAAGCTTTATAGAGGTCCATTGCTGGTCGACCTCATCAGCAACCAGCATATTCACGTTGACTCCTATGCCCAATACGACATGGCATACATCCGCGGGATCCCCGACGAGTTCAAGTAGGATGCCGGCTACTTTCTTATTACCGACCAGAACATCGTTGGGCCACTTCAGACCGGCTGTCGGCACGCCGGCGCTTCGCAAGGTCTGCATTACTGCCAAGCCAACAACAAGACTCAACCCTTCAAGCTGACGCATGCCACCTTCGATACGGAGCACAAGGCTGTAGTAAAGGTTTTCCGCAAATGGGCTCACCCACTTTCGGCCTCGACGACCACGTCCAGCCAACTGTCGCTCGGATAGCACCAAAAACGGCGCGACTGCACCTTCGCTAATGGCGCGCAAAGCTTCGGCATTCGTCGAGTCGACGGAATCGAACACAGTTACCGGCCACTGGGGTGCCTTTCTGCTTATTTCTTGAGGATCAAGCAGCGTCAGGGGTGCCGACAATTGATATCCGCGACCGCGAACTTTATGGATCGACAGATTAAGCTCAGCTTCAAGCTGCTGCAGCTGCTTCCATACAGCACTACGGCTAATACCCAAGGCCGCTCCCAGGTCCTGACCGGAATGGAATCGCCCATCCTTCAGAAGATTCAATAACGTCAACATGCAGGTTTCGCCTTACAATGAGGCCGCATAATAGCCATGCCCCGAGCCGTTGCATAGAAATCAAGCAGACACATTTCTCGCAGGCAAAACAAAACCCCAACTGCTTACGCAATTGGGGTTTCGGAATTTAATCTTGACGATGACCTACTCTCACATGGGGAAACCCCACACTACCATCGGCGATGCATCGTTTCACTGCTGAGTTCGGGATGGGATCAGGTGGTTCCAACGCTCTATGGTCGTCAAGAAATTCGGGTACTGACTCGTGACCAGATGGCCTCGCTTCAGCAAATCGGGTATGTGACAGCTAGGTGTTTGTGCGTTTCGAACTTTCGGTTCGTTTCGTCTTCACACACCGCAATCTGGTCTCTCTCGAGTTCGCAAATTGCTTGGGTGTTATATGGTCAAGCCTCACGGGCAATTAGTATTGGTTAGCTCAACGCCTCACAGCGCTTACACACCCAACCTATCAACGTCGTAGTCTTC